>JAEMQZ010000030.1 GCA_016463595.1 Synechococcales cyanobacterium SupBloom_Metag_052
CATCAAGCCTGCCACAAACACCCCAGGGCGCCCCCAGAACGCCTCAGCCCCAGCACCAGCCTCAGCGGCCGGGCCCGCGACCAGGTGGCTGCCGATGGCTCCTTGCTCAAACCCCGGCCCGAGGGCCCCCTGGCCAGGCTGCGCCAACGGTTTCAACCATGACCGCCCAAGCCTTGCGCTGGGGATTTGGCCTCGGCCCTTCCAGTTTTCCCCTGTTGCAGCGGCTACTGCAGGCCGGTCTCATCGACCGCCTGGTGCTGCCGCCCCAAAGCATCGAGGCCGAACCATCCCAACAACTGGTCAGCTTCGGGGGGTCTGACACGGAAGGAGTCAGCGGCGATCCCGACTGGCACCGGGCCACGGCTGCCGAACTGCTCGCCTCCGAATGGGAGCGCAGCAGCGCCTTTGTGGCGATCGGCGCCTGCGGCGCCATCACCCGGCTGATCGCGCCCCACCTCAAGGCCAAAGCCAAAGACCCCGCCGTGGTGGTGCTCGATCCCCTCGGCCGCTATGCCATCCCCCTGCTCGGCGGCCATGGCGCCGGGGCGGAGCAGCTCAGCCTGGCGATCGCCGCCCTGCTGGAGGGGCAGGCCGTATTAACGGGCAGTAGCAGTGGCCAGGGGCGCCTGGCCCTGGACAGCTTCGGCCGCCGTTGGGGCTGGCGCCGCGGCAGCGGCGACTGGGACTCCCTGATGAAATCCGTGGCTCGGGGCGGCCCGATCCAAGTCCATCAGCCCAGCGGCACCCAGCGCTGGCAGGGGCTCGACGGGGCCACCGCCCTGCTCGAGCCCGGGCGCTCCGCGGGCTTGCCCCTGGTGATTAGCGCCGAGCGGGGCGAGGGCTGCCGCTGGCACCCGCCATGCCTCTGGCTCGGGATCGGTTGTGAGCGAGGCACCAGCTTGGGCCTGTTGGAGCGCCTGATCGACACCAGTTTGAGCGAACTTGGGCTTGCCCCCGAGGCCGTAGCAGGCCTGGCCAGCGCCGACCGCAAAGCCGACGAACCAGCCCTGCTGCAGCTGGCCACGCGCAGGGGCTGGCCCCTGCGGTGCTTTGACGCCGCCAAGTTGGCGGCTGTGACGGTGCCCAATCCCTCCGAGGCCGTGGCCCGGGAACTGGGCACGGCCAGCGTGGCCGAGGCGGCAGCCCTGCTTGCCGCCGGTCCAGGGCCCCAGCTCAAGCTCGAGAAACGAATCGAAAGGGCCCGCGGCGGCGAACAGGGCGCAGCCACCCTGGCAATCGCCCAAACCGCCAGCCAATGGGCCCCGGGCCAGGGCCAGCTCCATCTGGTCGGCAGTGGGCCGGGCAGCCTGGACCTGCTCACCGCCGATGCCCGCCGGGCCCTCGCCGAAAGCACGGTCTGGGTGGGCTATGGCCTGTATCTAGACCTGCTCGAACCCCTGCGCCGTCCCGACCAACTCCGCAGCGACGGCAAACTCACCCTGGAACGCGAGCGCTGCGCCGAAGCCCTAGAGCTGGCCTGCCAGGGCCTGACTGTCGCCCTGGTCTCCTCCGGCGACAGTGGCATCTATGGCATGGCCGGCCTGGCCCTAGAGCAATGGCTGGCCTTGGAGCCGGGGGATCGGCCTGGATTCACGGTGCATCCAGGCATTTCGGCCCTGCAATTGGCCGCCGCCCGGGCCGGGGCGCCCCTGATGCATGACTTCTGCACGGTCAGCCTCAGCGACCGGCTCACCCCCTGGCCGGTGATCGAAAAACGGCTAAAGGCTGCGGCAGCAGGCGATTTTGTGGTGGCCCTCTACAACCCCCGCTCCCTCGGCCGCGACTGGCAACTGGGCCGGGCCCGGGAGCTGTTGCTCGAGCACCGGCCTGGCAGCACACCGGTTCTGTTGGCCCGCCAACTGGGCCGGGCCGAAGAAGCGCTGGGCCTGCATACCCTGGCCGATCTGCCGATCGAGGCCGTGGACATGCTCACCCTGGTGCTGATCGGCAACAGCACGAGCCGGGTTGAGGCCGGCCGCATGGTGACCCCCAGGGGCTACCCGGGGGCGGAGCTGGCCACTGAATAATCAATCGGGATGACAGGATTCGAACCTGCGGCCCCTTCGTCCCGAACGAAGTGCGCTACCAAGCTGCGCCACATCCCGATGGGGGGAGTGTAGGAGATCGCCCTGGCCCAAGGCCCTTCCTAAAGTCGGTCCACCCCAACCGCCGCAGCGCCGCCCCTTGCAGAAACCCGACTGGTTGCGCGTAAAGGCCCCCCAGCGGGAACGGATCGGCGTCGTGGCCGACCTGCTGCTGGACCTGAAGCTAAATACGGTCTGCCAGGAGGCCAGCTGCCCCAACATCGGCGAATGCTTTGCCGGCGGCACCGCCACCTTTTTGATCATGGGGCCGGGCTGCACCCGCGCCTGCCCCTACTGCGACATCGACTTCGACAAGAGCGTGCGGGCCCTCGATCCCAGCGAGCCGGTGCGGCTCGGGGAGGCCGTGGCGCGCCTGGGCCTCAAGCATGTGGTGATCACCTCGGTGAATCGGGACGACCTGGCCGATGGCGGCGCCAGCCAGTTCGTCGCCTGCATCGAGCAGGTGCGCCAGCGCTCACCTTTCACCACGATTGAGCTGCTGATCCCCGATTTCTGCGGCAACTGGCAGGCCCTCGCCACGGTGATGGCAGCAGCTCCCAATGTGCTCAACCACAACATCGAAACCGTGCCCCGGCTCTACCGCTTGGCCCGGCCCCAGGGGATCTACGGCCGCTCCCTCGAGCTGCTGCAACGGGTCCACGACGGCTGGCCCCGCACCTACACCAAATCGGGCCTGATGACTGGGCTGGGCGAAAGCGACGCCGAGGTGCTGGAGGTGCTGGGCGACCTACGCCGCCACGCCGTCGACATCGTCACGATCGGCCAATACCTCTCGCCGGGGCCCAAACACCTGCCCGTCGATCGCTTCGTCAGTCCAGAGCAATTTGAGAGCTTCCGCCAGCACGGCGAAACCGAGCTGGGGTTCATGCAGGTGGTGAGCAGCCCGCTCACCCGCAGTAGCTACCACGCTGGCGAGGTGCAGCGCCTGATGCAACTGCACCCTCGCTGAACCTCGCCCAGGGTCCAGGCAGAAGCACCTGATCAAGCAACCCCCAAGCAGGCGAATCCAATCAGGCCGTAACCGCAGCCCTCTCGGCCAGGCCCATGGCGGCCTTCTCACTGGGGGGCACCAAGACCTTGAAGCGGGTTTTCCAGTGGCCCCAATCGGCCAGCAGGCTCGCGGCACGATCACTACCAGTGGTCTCCAAGTGGGCCTCCAAAAGGGGCTTAAGCAGGGCCTCCTGTTCAGGGGTGGTGAGATCGCACAGGGTCACGGTTTCCGGGTTGAGGCGCTCGACCAGGCCGCCGTCCCCATCGAGCAGGAAGGCCACACCGCCAGTCATGCCGGCCGCCACGTTGCGGCCAGTGGAGCCAAGCACCACCACCACACCGCCGGTCATGTACTCGCAGCAATGGTCACCAGCGCCCTCCACCACGGTGCGTACGCCGCTGTTGCGCACGGCAAAGCGTTCGCCGGCCCGGCCTAGGGCAAACAGCTCGCCTCCGGTAGCGCCGTAGAGGCAGGTGTTGCCCAGGATCACCTGGCTGCCAGGATCCTGCACACCCGGGGGCGGCACCACCGTGAGGCGGCCGCCATTCATGCCCTTACCCACGTAGTCGTTGGCCTCTCCGACCAGCTTCACCTGCATGCCCTGGAGCAGGAAGGCGCCAAAGCTCTGGCCGGCGGCCCCGTGGTAATTGAGCGCCAACTGACCAGAGAAGCCCTTGTTGCCATGGCGGGCGGCGATCTCACCGGCCAGGCGAGCGCCAACGCTGCGGTCGGTGTTAACGATTGCCAGGCTGCGCTCCAGACGGCCATGGCCCTCGATGGCGGCCAGCACCTCCGGATCGGCGAGCAGCTGGTCTTCCAGCACCGGGCCATTGCCATGGGCCGTGGGGCTGTGGTTGAGCCAGGCGCGGCCTTCGGCCTGGGGAATGGGATCAAGCAGGCAGGAGAGATCGAGGGCGCTGGTCTTGGCCAGGGCCACCGAACGGGGCTGCAAAAGCTCGCTGCGGCCGATCAGGTCTTCGAGCCGGGCCACGCCAAGCACGCTCAGCAACTGGCGCACTTCTTCGGCCACAAAAAGGAAGAAATTGACCACATGTTCCGGCAGACCCGTGAAGCGATTGCGTAGGGCTTCTTTCTGGGTTGCCACCCCCACGGGGCAGTTATTGGTATGACAAACCCGGGCCATGATGCAGCCCTCGGCAATCATCGCCACCGAGCCAAAACCGTATTCCTCGGCGCCCAGCAGGGCTGCAATCACCACATCCCAGCCGGTCTTGAGGCCACCATCGGCCCGCAACAGCACCCGATCACGCAGGCCGTTCTCCAGCAGGCTGCGGTGCACCTCGGTGAGGCCCAGCTCCCAGGGACTGCCGGCGTGCTTAATCGAACTCAGTGGCGAGGCGCCAGTGCCACCGTCATGGCCGGAAATCTGGATCACATCGGCATTGGCCTTGGCCACACCGGCGGCGATCGTGCCAATGCCAATCTCGGCCACCAGTTTCACCGACACCTGGGCGGCGGGATGGACCTGGTGCAGGTCATGGATCAGCTGGGCCAGGTCCTCAATGGAATAGATGTCGTGGTGAGGCGGCGGTGAGATCAGGGCCACGCCCGCCTTGCTGTTACGCAGCCAGGCGATGTACCCATCCACCTTGGGGCCGGGCAGCTGGCCGCCTTCGCCCGGTTTGGCGCCCTGGGCCACCTTGATTTCCAGCTGGCGGCCGCTGCGGAGGTATTCGGGGGTGACGCCAAAACGACCCGAGGCGATCTGCTTAATGGCGGAGCAGGCCGTATCGCCGTTGCGCAGCCCCTTGAGGCCGGGCAGGGTGGCGGAGCGACCCTCGCCATCCACATCGGTGAGGGGAAGGAAACGGGCCGGGTCTTCGCCGCCCTCGCCGCTGTTGCTCTTGCCGCCAATCCGGTTCATGGCGATCGCCAGCACTTCATGGGCCTCGCGCGAGAGGGCGCCCAAACTCATGCCGCCGGTGCAGAAGCGGGCACAGATGCTCTCAATGCTCTCCACCTGATCGATCGGCAGGGGCACCGCCGCCGGGGTGAGCTGCAGCAAGTCCCGCAGGGCCGTCACCGGCCTGTTCTCAAGCAGGGTTTGGTAGGTAGAGAAGTGGTCGTAGCCCGGGCCGGCCTTGACGGCGGCGTGGAGGGCCTTGGCCATCTCCGGGCTGTTGAGGTGGTATTCGCCGCCGGTGCGGTATTGCACAAAGCCCATGAACTCGAGCTTGGTGCGATTGAGTTCGGGGTAGGCCTTGGCGTGGAAGGCCAAGGTTTCACTGGCCAGATCCCTGAGGCTGAGGCCGGCCACCCGGCTGGTGGTGCCGCTGAAGGCCAGGGCGACCAGGTCGGCGCCGATGCCGATCGCCTCAAAGATCTGGGCGCCGTGGTAACTCGCCAGTAAGGAGATCCCAATCTTGGAGAGGATCTTGCGGAGGCCGTCTTCTAGGGCCTTGCGCACATTGGCCTGGGCCTGGTCGGCCGTGAGGGCAGGCAGTTTGCCGCGCTCGATCAAGGACTGCACCTTGGGCTGGGCCAGCCAGTGGCGGGTGGTTTCCCAGGTGAGCCAGGGGCACACGGCACTGGCGCCGTAACCGATCAGGCAGGCCAGGTGGTGGGTGCTCCAGCACTGGGCCGTGTCCACCACCAGGGAGGCCTTGAGGCGCAGGCCCAGGTTGAGCAGGTGGTGATGCACCGCCCCCACCGCCAGCAGGGGCGGGATCATGGTGGTGGTGGCATCGATGCTGGCGGGCTGGCCGCCCTGGCCCCGGCGATCCGACAAAAGCACGATGGCGCTGCCGGAACGCACGGCCGCCTCGGCCTCCTGGCGCAGCCGCTCCACGGCCTGCTCCAGACCGGCAGGCCCCGCGAGAACCGGGAACAGGGTCGACAACCATGTGACCGCCAGGCCCTGGTCGCCAATGGTCTGAAGTTCGGCCTCATTCAGCACCGGGGAGTCCAGGTGCACCACACCGGCGGCGGCTGGCACCGGGCTCAGGGCCGAACCCCGCTGGCCCAGGTGCATCTCCAGGCTCATCACCAGCTTTTCGCGCAGGGGGTCGATCGGCGGGTTGGTGACCTGGGCGAAGCGTTGCTTGAAGTAGTCGTAGAGGAGGTGGGGTTTGGCGGAGAGCACCGCTAGGGGGATGTCATCTCCCATGCAATAGGTCGGTTCCTTGGCGGCCCCCGCCATGTCGTCGATCACCAATTCCATGTCCTCGGCGGTGAAGCCGAAGGCGGTTTGCTGGCGTAGCAGGTCCAGTTCGCCGAGTTGGCGCTCCTGCAGCCAGGGCTGGGGGTCCAGCTGGCGCCGGTGTTCGGCGAGCCAGGCGCCATAGGGATGGCGGGCGGCCGCCTCGGCCTTCACCTCCCAGTTGCGCAGTAGCCGGCCCTGCTCCAGGTCCACCGCCAGCATCTGGCCGGGGCCGAGGCGCCCCTTCTCAATGATTTTGCTCTCATCGAGGTCCACCACCCCGGTTTCGGAGCCCATCACCACGTAGCCGTCGCTGGTGATGCAGTAGCGGGCGGGCCGCAGGCCGTTGCGATCGAGGGTGGCGCCCACGCTGCGGCCATCGCTGAACACCAGCAGGGCCGGTCCATCCCAGGGCTCCTGCAGGCAGGCGTTGTACTCATAAAACGCCTGGATTTCGGGGCGGCTTTCGAGTTCGGGTTGCTGGCGAAAAGCCTCCGGCACCAGGGTCATCAAGCTGTCGGTGACGGGCCGGCCGCTGCGCACCATCAACTCGAGGGTGGCATCGAGGTTGGCCGAATCGCTGAAGGCCGGATTCACCACCGGCGTGAGGTCACTGGCCGCCTCACCCCAGACCGCATCGAGGTTGGCTTCGGCCGCCCGGGCCCAGTTGAGGTTGCCGAGCAGGGTGTTGATCTCGCCGTTGTGGCCCAGCAGCCGCATCGGCTGGGCCAGGGGCCAACGGGGCAGGGTGTTGGTGCTGAAGCGGCGGTGGTAAACGGCGAAGGTGACAGCGAAACGGGGATCGCGCAGGTCGCCGTAGAAGGCGGCCAGCACCTGGGACCGCACCATCGCCTTGTACACAAGGGTGCGGCTGCTCAGGGAGGCGAAATAGAGGTCGATGGAGCCGGCTCCCCAGGCCTCCCGGGCCCGGTCACCGACCCGGCGCCGCAGCCGGAACAGCAGGGCTTCCAAGGCGTCACCCTCAGGGGCCGACCCACCTGGGGCTGGACCGATCAACCACTGCTCAATCGCCGGGGCCGTCTGCCGGGCCATGGGGCCGAGCACCGAGACATCCAAGGGCACCTGGCGCCAACCGAGGCTGACCAAGCCCAAATGGGCCGCTTCCGCGTCACAGAACTGGCGAGCCTGCACGCGTCGGCCCGAATCGGCGGGCAGGAACACCATGCCCAGGCCCCGGGCGCTGCCGCGGCTGGCCTGGGCCTGGGGCCACACCGACTCCAGATAGGCCCAGGGAATGCCGCAGAGGATGCCGGCACCATCACCAGAATCGCCGTCGCCACCGCAGCCGCCGCGGTGCTCCATGCAATCGAGCGCCCGTAGGGCCTGGGCCAGGACCCAATGGCTTGGCTCTCCCTGCAGATGGGCAAGAAACCCCACCCCGCAGGCGTCCTTCTCGCCAGCCACGGCGGCAGGGGCCGGGCTATCGCGATGGGGCCATTGGGGACGGGAAGAAAGCGCCATAGCCAGGCAACAACCTGCGAAGGGGCGAGCCTTCTTTGGGTGAAGACCACCCGCAGAACACCCGCATTAAGAGCTCCGAATCTTAGGCAGCTGATCGCCGTAAAACCGTCCCTGGCGCAGGGCGCCTGGACAACCGACTTAGCGTGCGGGCATCTCCCTGGAGCGCCCTTGGCAGCCCTGCTTTCCCTGCTGCGGCTCCTGCCCATGGCACCCCTGCTCGCCGCCCTGCCCAGCCCACCGCCGCCCCTGCCGCCGGCCCCCTTCAACGCGCCGCAGCCCAGCCCAAGCCAGGAGGGGACCCGGACACCCAGGCTGGGCACCAGCCTCCAGGGGGGGCTGATCGAGATCCACAACCAGCGCCAGACGGCCCGCTGGCTGTGGAGTCCCGCCGGCCCGGGCCAGGCCCAGGCCGAGCTTTGGTTGCCCCTGGAGGTGCTCCAGGGGCAACTGGGCATGACCAGCCAAGCGCGGCCGGATGGCAGTGTGAAGTTGGAATGGTTCGGCACAAGCCTGGAGCTGCCCGCCACTAGCTTGCGCAGCCTCGAAGATGAAGTAGCCCTGCCGGTGGGGAGGCTGCTCCAGGCCGCCGGTGCCCGGCTGACGCCCCAGGGAAGCCTCTTGCGGATTGAGATGGCCCCGGTCCCCCTACTGGCCGTGCGCTCCCGCGAGTTGGGCAGCGGCCGACGCGTGGTGCTCGACCTGGGAGCGGCAGCCCTTCTCTACCGGAATGAACGCCAGCTGATTCTTGGCGTCAGCAGCAGTGCCGACCAACGGCTGAGCCTGGCAGCCCTGGGCTTCAAGGCCCAACAGGCGCCTGACGGCCTGCGCCTCACCGCGCCCAGTGACACCCCCCCCCACCTGCTCACCCTCGGGGGGCCAGCCCGGCTGGTACTGGATTTTGGCGAGGGCGGCTTCGCCCCCAACCCCAGCGCCGATGCCAGTCCTGGCGGCAGTGGCCCGACGCTGTCGACCGTCGATCCACGGCTGCAGGCCCTGATCGGCCGTGGCATCGAGCTGGAGCGCAGCGTCAGCCAGGTGGATGGCGTGTCGCTGCTGATCAACAGCGTGCGCTTCGATCCCCGCCTCATCCCCCTCGATCTGCGCCCCCTAACCCGGGCCGATGGCATGGAGGGACTCAGCACCCTGTCCCAACTGGCCCAGGGGGAACAGGCCCTGATCGCCATTAATGGCGGTTATTTCAACCGGATCAAACGGCTCCCCCTGGGCGCCCTGCGCGATGGCGGTACCTGGCTCTCGGGCCCAATCCTCAACCGGGGCGCCGTGGGATGGGGTGCCAGTGGGCTGCCCCAGTTCGGCCGCCTGGCCCTACGGGAATGGATCAGCGATGGCCAGGGCCAGCGCCTGCCCGTGCTCCACCTCAACAGCGGCTACGTGCAGCGGGGCCTCAGCCGCTACACCTCCAGTTGGGGCCGCACCTATCGCGCCCTCAGCGATGGCGAGAGCGGCTTGCTGCTGCAGGACAACCGGGTGATCCAGCAGCTAGGCAGTGAGGCCATGGCCGCGGGGATCCCCCTCGATCCGGGCACCATGTTGCTGGTGGCCCGCGGCGACAGCCAGCTCCCTTGGGGCCCCGGCAGCCTGCTCAACCTCTCCAGCCAGCCGAGCAACCCCCTGGGCCTGCAGCCCTTCGTGATCGGTGGTGGGCCGCTGCTGCTCCTGGACGGCCAGCTGGTGCTCAATGGCGCCAGCGAAGGCTTCAGCCCTGGCTTCCTCTCCCAGGGGGCGCCCCGCACCGTGATCGGCAGCGATGGCCACAAGCTCTGGCTGGTGACGATCCAGGGGGTCGGCAACCTGGGCCCGACCCTGTTACAAACGGCCGAGGCCCTGCAGCGCCTCGGCCTGCGCGATGCCCTTAACCTCGATGGCGGTAGTTCCACCTCCCTAGTGCTGGGGGGAGTGCAAACCGTGAAGGGCCGGGGCGTGGTGGCGTCGGTGCATAACGGTCTGGGCCTTATCCCCAGGGCCGATAGCCCCCTGGCCAGCCCCTGACAAACTGGAACCCGTTTCCCCCTCGCCATGCCCAAGGGCCACAGCCTGCGCCTAACCGCCGCCGCCGCCGCCGAGCTGGGACGGCAGGCGGCCGTCGCCGGCACCCCCGGGGTGATGCACATCGACTTGATTGATGGCAGCTGCGAGCGCTGGGTGATCCGCATCAGGCCCGGACATTTGGCTGGTGTGGCCATGGCCCGGGCCGATGGCATCACCCTCTATGCCCCCCCCGACCAGAGCCAGCGGTTATCAGGCCTAAGCCTGGACTACAAGGGCGACCTCAGTGGCGGCGGCTTTCTGATCCGGGCCAGTGGCCAGGTGCGCTGCTGCGCCTGCGGCGCCTCCTTTAGCCCGATCTCCTGATCAGGACGGTGACCGCGTAAGGTGGCGGATTGTCGAATGTGGTCGGACTTCCGGCCCTAACCTCCGGCCCTCGATGCCCACGATTCAGCAGCTGATCCGCACCGAGCGGCAGCGCCTCACCCGCAAAACCAAGTCCCCGGCCCTGCGCGCCTGCCCAGAGCGCCGCGGCGTGTGCACCCGCGTGTACACCTCCACTCCCAAGAAGCCCAACTCGGCCCTGCGCAAGGTTGCCCGGGTTCGGCTGACCTCCGGCTTTGAGGTCACCGCCTACATCCCCGGCATTGGCCACAACCTGCAGGAGCACTCCGTGGTCCTGATCCGGGGCGGTCGTGTCAAGGATCTTCCTGGGGTGCGCTACCACATCATTCGCGGCACCCTCGACACCGCGGGCGTCAAGGATCGGCGCCAATCCCGCTCCAAGTACGGCGCCAAGACTCCCAAGTCCTGATCTCCCCCTGTTTTCTCCCCGTCCCTGACGTCCACCCTCCTGGTTTATGTCCCGCCGCAACGCCGCTGAGAAGCGCCCGGTTCTTCCCGATCCCCAATTCAATAGCCGTCTGGCCTCAATGATTGTGGCCCGGTTGATGAAGCATGGCAAGAAATCCACGGCGCAACGGATCCTGTCCGACGCCTTCAGCCTGATCAACGAGCGCACCGGCTCCGATCCCCTCGAGTTGTTTGAAACTGCCGTCCGCAACTCCACTCCCTTGGTGGAAGTGCGTGCCCGCCGGGTCGGCGGCGCCACTTACCAGGTGCCGATGGAAGTGCGCCAGGAGCGGGGCACCGCCATGGCGCTGCGCTGGCTGGTGAATTTCTCCCGGTCCCGCAACGGCCGCAGCATGTCCCAGAAGCTGGCCGGTGAGCTGATGGATGCCGCCAATGAGGCCGGCAGCGCCGTGCGCAAGCGCGAAGAGACCCACAAGATGGCCGAAGCCAACAAGGCTTTCGCCCATTATCGCTACTAAGACATCTGCCGGCCGCTTGGCGGGGCCCACCAGAGCCCGCCAAAGCCGACCTGTAGAGTCGCTCTCGTTTTTTCAAGACAAAACCTTCGGAGATTTTCCCCGTGGCCCGCGCCTATCCCCTGGAACGAGTCAGAAATATTGGGATTGCGGCCCATATTGACGCTGGCAAAACCACAACCACTGAACGGATCCTGTTTTATTCCGGGGTCGTTCACAAGATGGGCGAGGTCCATGACGGCGGCGCCGTCACCGACTGGATGGCCCAAGAACGGGAACGCGGCATCACGATCACAGCGGCTGCCATTTCCACCAGTTGGAAAGACCACCGCATCAACATCATCGATACGCCTGGACACGTCGACTTCACCATTGAAGTGGAGCGTTCGATGCGGGTGCTCGATGGTGTGATTGCCGTCTTCTGCGCCGTTGGTGGTGTACAACCCCAGTCGGAAACTGTGTGGCGGCAAGCCGACCGCTACAAAGTGCCACGGATGGTGTTCGTCAACAAGATGGACCGCACCGGCGCCGACTTCCTCAAGGTCAATGCCCAAATTAAGGACCGCCTGCGGGCTAACGCGGCTCCGATCCAACTGCCGATCGGCGCCGAGGGAGAACTGATTGGCATCGTCGATCTGGTGAAAAACCGGGCCTTCATCTACAAAGATGAACTAGGCAAGGACATCGAAGAAGTCGATATCCCAGAATCGATGGTGGCCGAAGCGGCTCAGTGGCGCGCCAAGCTGATGGAAAGCGTTGCCGAAACAGACGAAGAACTCGTCGAAGCCTTCCTCGAAAACGGCGAACTTACTGAGGCCCAACTGCGCGTTGGCATTCGCACCGCTGTGCTCAAGCACGGCCTAGTGCCGATCCTCTGCGGTTCCGCCTTTAAGAATAAGGGCGTGCAACTGCTGCTCGATGCGGTGGTGGATTACCTGCCTGCCCCCAATGACGTGCCACCGATCCAGGGCTTGCTGGCCGACGGCACTGAGGCCCTGCGCCCCTCTGAGGACAGCGCCCCCTTCAGCGCCCTGGCCTTCAAGGTGATGGCCGATCCCTTCGGCAAGCTCACCTTTATCCGCATGTATTCGGGCGTGCTGCAAAAAGGCAGCTATGTCTTGAACTCCACCAAGGATAAAAAAGAACGCATCTCCCGTCTAATCCTTCTCAAGGCGGACGAGCGCGAAGAGGTTGACGAGCTGCGGGCTGGTGATCTGGGCGCCGTGCTCGGCCTCAAGGACACCACCACCGGCGACACCCTCTGTGTTGAGTCCGACCCGATCATCCTGGAATCCCTGTTCATCCCTGAACCTGTGATTTCGGTGGCTGTCGAGCCGAAGACCAAGGGCGACATGGAGAAGCTGGGCAAAGCCCTGCAATCCCTCTCCGAAGAAGATCCCACCTTCCGGGTTCGCACCGATCCGGAAACCAACCAGACCGTGATTGCCGGCATGGGCGAGCTCCACCTGGAAATCCTGGTGGACCGCATGATGCGCGAATTCAAGGTGGAGGCCAACATCGGTGCTCCCCAGGTGTCCTACCGGGAAACCATTCGCGGCAAGGCCAAGGGCGAAGGCAAATTTGCCCGCCAAACCGGTGGCAAGGGCCAATACGGCCATGTAGTAATCGAAATGGAGCCCGGCGAGCCTGGCACCGGCTTCGAATTCGTCAACAAGATTGTTGGCGGCATCGTGCCTAAGGAATACATCGGACCGGCCGAGGCCGGCATGAAGGAAACTTGCCAATCCGGCGTGATTGCTGGTTTCCCGATGATCGATATTCGGGTCAGCATGGTGGACGGGTCGTACCATGACGTTGACTCCTCGGAGATGGCGTTCAAGATTGCCGGCTCCATGGCCTTCAAGGACGGCGTCAAGAAGTGCAACCCCGTACTGCTTGAGCCGATGATGAAGGTGGAGGTGGAGGTTCCTGAGGATTACCTCGGTTCCGTCATCGGAGACCTGTCCTCCCGCCGCGGCCAAGTCGAGGGTCAATCCGTCGACGATGGCCTGTCGAAAGTCCAGTGCAAGGTACCCTTGGCTGAGATGTTCGGCTACGCCACCCAGCTCCGATCCATGACCCAGGGTCGGGGTATTTTCTCGATGGAGTTCAGCCACTACGAGGAAGTTCCTCGTAACGTTGCTGAAGCCATCATTTCCAAGAATCAGGGCAATTCCTGATCTTTCCCCAACCCAAACCAACCCCCCCGATTCTTTCCTTCCATGGCACGCGAGAAGTTCGAGAGGAACAAACCTCACGTCAACATCGGCACCATCGGCCACGTTGACCACGGCAAAACCACCCTTACCGCCGCCATCACCAACGTGTTGGCGTCCCAAGGCATGGCAAAAGCCCAGGCCTACGACGAAATCGATGGTGCTCCCGAAGAGAAAGAGCGGGGCATCACGATCAACACGGCCCACGTTGAGTACGAGACGACCAATCGTCACTACGCCCACGTGGACTGCCCGGGTCACGCCGACTACGTCAAAAACATGATCACCGGTGCCGCCCAGATGGACGGCGCCATTCTCGTGGTGGCCGCCACCGACGGCCCAATGGCCCAAACCAAGGAGCACATCCTGCTGGCCAAGCAGGTGGGCGTGCCCTCCCTGGTGGTGTTCCTGAATAAAAAGGACATGGTCGACGATGAGGACATCCTCGAGTTGGTCGAAATGGAAATGCGTGAGCTGCTCAGCAAATACGATTTCCCGGGCGATGACATCCCCGTAATCTCCGGCTCGGCCCTCAGGGCGCTCGAGTACATCCAGTCCGGCAAGAAAGCCGTGCGTGGTGAAGACGAATGGATTGATAAGATCCTCGACTTGATGGATGCGGTCGACGTTTCGATCCCCGAACCTGAGCGCGAGATCGACAAGCCTTTCCTCATGGCTATCGAAGACGTGTTCTCGATCACCGGTCGCGGCACTGTGGCCACCGGCCGGATCGAGCGTGGCAAGGTGAAGGTGGGCGAAACGGTTCAAATCGTGGGTATCCGCGACACCCGCGAAACCACAGTCACCGGCGTCGAAATGTTCCGCAAGCTGCTCGATGAGGGCATGGCTGGCGACAACGTTGGCCTGCTGCTGCGCGGTATCCAGAAGGAGGACATCGAACGGGGTATGGTGCTCGTGAAGCCCAACTCCATCAAGCCCCACTCCAAGTTCGAAGGCGAAATCTATGTGCTCAAGAAGGAGGAAGGCGGCCGCCACACTCCTTTCTTCGCCGGCTACCGCCCCCAGTTCTACATCCGTACCACGGATGTGACCGGCCAGATCACCGCCTTCACCTCTTCCGACGGCACAAACGTCGAGATGGTGATGCCCGGTGACAACATCACGATGACCGGCGAGCTGATCTGCCCGGTGGCCATCGAGCAGGGTATGCGCTTCGCCATCCGCGAAGGCGGCCGCACCATTGGTGCCGGCGTAGTCTCCAAGATCCTGGATTGAGTCTGATCTAGCCGCCCACGCGCTGATCTAACTTTCCGTGTTGGGGCCCATCGCCTCAACACGGATCTTCCTCAAGTTCACTCGTACCTCGACAACCCAAGCCGATAGCTGTCCTGCGCCACGGGTGCAGCCAAACTATCCTCCCGCTCCCTTCTGAAGTCCTCCCATGTCCAGCTCCATCCCCCAGCAGAAGATCCGCATTCGCCTGAAGGCGTTTGATCGCCGCATGCTGGATCTGTCCTGCGAAAAAATCATCGAAACTGCAGATCACACCGCTGCCACGGCCATCGGTCCGATTCCCTTGCCCACCAAGCGCAAGATCTACTGCGTGCTGCGCTCGCCCCACGTTGACAAGGATTCCCGCGAGCACTTCGAAACCCGCACCCACCGTCGCATCATCGACATCTATAGCCCCACGGCAAAAACCATCGATGCCCTGATGAAGCTGGATCTGCCCAGTGGCGTCGATATTGAAGTCAAGCTCTGAGGCCGATTACAGGCTATTGACAAAACTCCAGGCTGGCTCTTTAGAGCCAGCTTTTTTGTTGACAAGACATTGCGGTCTTGGGCTAATCCCCTGGCAGGCCCTGAATCCGAGTCTGAAGAGATCAGTAGACCTGCTGGTTGTTAACGCCGCTGGGCGGGAGCTGGGGATCGGGCCAACTGACGCCGCCAGCAGCCCGATGACTGGATGATCTTCCTAGGATCCCACCAAGCAATTTCCGCCATCCGTGGCGCTGCTTCATCCACCTCTTCCACCCCAGGTTGCCACCGTGACCCATCTGGCCGTGAGGGAACTGCCACTCTTCCCCCTGCCGGATGTGGTGCTGTTCCCCCAGGAAGTCCTGCCCCTGCATATCTTTGAGCCGCGCTATCGCATGATGCTGCGCTCCGTGCTGGAAACGGACCGGCGCTTTGGTGTGGTGCGCTGGGATCCCCAGAGCAAAACGATGGCGACCGTGGGCTGCTGCGCCGAAATCCTGCAGTGCCAGAGCCAGGACGATGACCGCAGCAACATCGTCACCCTGGGGCAGCAGCGGTTCCGGGTGCTTGAAGTAGTGCGGGAAGCCCCCTTCCGGGTCGCCATGGTCAGCTGGATCGAAGACGAAAGCGCCGACAGCCTCCAGCTGCTCACCGATCTCGCCGCCGATGTGACCAAGGCCCTCAAAGATGTGGTCGATTTGACCGGCAAATTGGTGGGCAAACCCACCTCCCTACCCAGCGACCTGCCCGACCTGCCGCGGGAGCTCTCCTTTTGGATCGGCTCCCACCTCGGCGGTCCCGTAGCTGACCAGCAGCAGGCCCTACTGGAGATCACCGACACCGGCGAACGCCTACGGCTCGAATACGACCTGCTCGACCAGACCCGGCGCCAACTGGCCGCTCGCACCGTGCTCAAGGACACTTTTCAACAGTTTGGTGAGCAGGGCCAAGGCCCAACCAGGGACGAGCTCGCCAACGACCTCGGAGAAGACCTCAGTGACGAACTCATTGACGACCTCAACGACGAACTCGGTGACGGCCGGGGCGATGGGGTTGGCGCCGATGAGGACTGGAACCGCTGAGTCCACCCCGTTTCGCTGCTCGACCGGCTCCCAGTTCCCCTACCCATGCCCGCCTTACCCCTCGCCCCCTGGCTGCTAATCGCTGGCCTGCTCTTGGTTCTGGGGCTGGCCTTGCGGCTGTGGCAACGGCGCGATCGCCATTTCGTTAGCAGCGCCACCGTGGCCGAGGCCTACGACCGCTGGACCGCCGATCGGCTGTTAGAGCGGCTTTGGGGCGACCATGTGCACCTCGGCTATTACTTGCCGTCCAGGGGTCGGGCCGTCGCGGCCGTCGATTTCCGCCAGGCCAAGGTGGACTTTGTCCATGCCCTGGTGCGCTGGAGTGGCCTCGACCAGCTGCCCCCCGGCAGCAAGGTGCTCGATGTGGGCTGCGGCATTGGCGGCAGTGCCCGAATCCTGGCCCGGGACTATGGCCTCGATGTGCTGGGCATCAGCATCAGCCCGGGCCAAATCCAGCGGGCCCGAGAACTCACAGAGTCAGGCCTGAGCTGCCGGTTCGCCGTCATGGATGCCCTCGATCTCGACCTGGCCGATGCCAGTTTCGCGGCGGTCTGGAGCGTCGAAGCCGGGCCCCACATGCCCGATAAGCAGCGCTATGCCGATGAATTGTTGCGGGTGCTGGCACCCGGAGGTCGTCTGGCCGTGGCCGACTGGAACCGGCGCGATCCGGCTGAGCGCCCCCTTGATCGCCGTGAGCGCTGGGTGATGCGCCAGCTGCTCGACCAATGGGCCCATCCAGAGTTCGCCAGCATCGCCGGCTTTGCGCGCAACCTGTTAGCTAGCCCCTATGGCAGAGGCGATGGGGGCGCCCAACTGGCCGTTGAAACCGCTGACTGGACCGCAGAAACCCTGCCCTCCTGGATCGATTCGATCCTGGAGGGGATCCGTCGCCCGGGCCAGGTGCTCAGCCTGGGGCCAGCCGCCGTATTGCAGGGGCTCAGAGAATCCCCCACCCTGCTACTGATGCATTGGGCCTTTGCCACCGGCATGATGCAATTTGGTTTGTTTCGCTCCGTCAAACCCCCGGCCAATCGCGCTGGGATTTAATTCGATCTGATTGCACTCCCCTAGGTCTGGACCTCGTTGACCTGATCGAGCGGATAGGCACCAAAGAAGGCCAGGTGCTGGCACAGGGGCTTCAGCACGGCCAGGATCTCCTGGAGTGCATCCCCAGATCCTGCCGGCAACTCCAGGTCGACAAAGAAGATGTATTCCCCCATTTCCCGCTTGGACGGCCGTGATTCGATGCGGCCCATGTTCAGGCCTAGGCGGGCAAAACAACCGAGAGCCTCCAGTAGGGCGCCGGGCCGGTTCGAATGGAGCGAGAAGGCCAGGCTGGCCAGGGTCCCCTCGAGGGGACTGGCGCCCCGGTTGAGCAGCAGAAAGCGGGTGCAATTGCCTGCCACATCATTGATCGGATAGGCCAAGACCTCCAGACCGTGCTTGCTAGCAGCCGGCAAGGAGGCAATCGCCCCCCGGAAACCACTGCCGGCCACCATGCGGGCCGCCTCCGCCGTGGAGGTGGTGGGCAGCTGCAGGGCCCGGGGCAGCTGGTCGCCCAGCCATTGGCTGCATTGGGCCAGGGCCTGGGGGTGGGAGAGCACCTCACTGATGGCCTCGATCGGGCCAGTGCCCACCAGGGCATGGCGGATCGGCAGTACCAGGGCCCGGGCCACCCGCAGCTCAGGGTGCTCCCAGAGGGCATCGAGGCAGGCCGTCACCCCACCCTCCACGGAGTTTTCAACCGGAACCACGGCCGCGTCACAGCGGCCCTCGGCCAGGGCCTGGACCACGGCGCGAATGCCCACCTGGGGAAGCAACTGGGGCTCGGACCAACCCTCCAGGGCCGCCAGCCGCATGGCGGCCTGCTCGCCATAGGTACCGGCCGGTCCGAGGAAGGCAAGACGCATGGGCGGAAACGGGGACCGAGCTCGATAGGATCATGCCGCGCCGGGTCCCAGTTATGCCTCTGGCATTCCGTGCCTGCCAACAGCTCCAATTACCCGTCGACAGCAATGCCGACCGCCTGCCCGCCTACCTCAACCAGGAGAACCGGGTGGTGGGTGCCCTGCTCGATTCCAGCCAGCTCCAGCCCCTGGGCCCCGGCCATTACCGCTATACGGTCACCAAACTGCAGGTGTTCCAACTGCAGATCCAGCCCGTTGTTGAGATTGTGGCCACCACAAAGCCCCAAAGCATCCTGTTAGAGGCACGGGATTGCGAATTGGAGGGCCTGGGGATTGTGGATGATTTTCAGCTCACCCTCGAATCCCACCTGGAAGCCACGGCCAGGGGTCTGGAGGGGGAAGCGCGCTTATCTGTGAGCGTCAGCCAGCCGCCCCTGCTGCGACTGATCCCGGCAGCGGTGCTGGAGGCCACCGGCCGCACCCTGCTGGCCGGCATCCTGCTCAGCATCAAGAACCGGGTCGGCCAGCAACTCCTGGCCGATTTCAAGGCCTGGTGCCTGGAAACTCCGGCCTAAATCAGGCGTTATGTCCGGGCACACCAGACCCTGAACCGCTGGCTTGGTCCCAGCCTTGCGGCTGGGCCGCCAACACGTTGCGCAGAAACGAGCGGCGATGCAGGGGCGTCGGCCCCAGCTGCTCCAGGGCGCTGCGGTGCAGGGCAGTGCCGTAGCCAGCGTGGCGCTCCAGGCCATAGCCCGGATAGCGCTCGGCAAGCCGCCCAATCAGGGCATCGCGGGCCACCTTGGCGATCACGCTGGCGGCGGCAATGGCGGGGCTGTGGCTATCTCCCCGCACCAGGCAGCGCTGCAGGCCCGGCCAACAGCGCAACGGCAAGATCCCATCCACCAACACCAGTGGCGGTTCCGACCCAAGCGCCCCACTGAGGCGCTGCAGGGCCCGCAGCATGGCCCATTCGGTGGCCAGCCGAATGCCGTGGCCATCAATCTCGGCCGCCGAGGCCTGACCTAGGGCCCAGCCCGAGGCCAGCTGCTTAATCAGGGGCACCAGCTCCTGGCGGCGTCGGGGCGAGAGGGCCTTGCTATCGGTGAGGCCGGCGGCGCCGAGGGACCCAGCCGCCCGAGCAGGCAAGACCACCGCCGCCGCAAAAACCGGGCCAAACCAGCAGCCGCGACCGACCTCATCCACCCCGGCCGCCCCCCGGGGATCGGGATCCAAGCCAAACGATGACTGGCCGCCAACGCGCCGCGACCGGGACCTCGCTGGCAACCCGGGCGTCGTCATCTCAGGCCGGGCTGGGGGCAGAAGGGCCGGGCAACAGCCCTTGCACAAAGAGGACGCTGGCCAACTCAGTCGCTGGCGGAGGAGCGGCGGCGGCGGCGGCGGGGTTCACCGGTGGCATCCACCTCCGCCTCAGGCTCAACCGGGGGCAGGACCGCCTCCTTGGGTTCGGGCGTGATCGACACCGTGAGCGGGATTGGGGCCCCATCAATCACCACCGGGGCTGGGCCCGGCTCGGCGCGATCGCTGGATTTCAGCGCCTGGCGCCCGCGACTACGGCCAACCCGAGCAGGAGCGGCGGACCCTCCACGCTCATCCACCTCCGAGCCCTCAATCCCCCCGGCACCCACAAGGACCGGAATCGGAGCGAAATCATCAACGGCAAAGGGGGTGATCTCCACCATGGCCGGTTCCCGAGTCACCGGCTCCCGGCTGGGGGCACTCACCGACACCGTGATCTCCTCGCGCTCCCTGCCATCGGAGCGGCCTAGGGATTGGGAACTGGCTTGGGCATACACACTGGCCTGGGCGTAGGGATTGACCTGGTCAAAGGCACTGGCTGGGCCAGACCCACTGGTTTGGGCTGCGGACTCGCCGCTGCCGCCGCGACCGCGGCGGCGGCGGCGGGAGCCGGAAGAGGCCAGCTGCTGGCGGGCTTCCTCCAACACGAGCTCGGGATCCTGGCCAGGACGCACGACCCGCACCATCAGGTTGTCGCTGCTGGGGCTTGGGTCAAGCAGCAGGGCGGGGTTAAGACCCAGCCAGCCGTAGACGAGCTCCTGATCGGGCTCCATCGTGACGGCCACCAGGTCGGGCTCCTGCCTGCGGCTGGGGGCTTCGCTGGAGCCGCTAGCCCCACCGCCGACACCGCCACCACTACTGCCATTACTGACACTGACGCTATAGCTGGGCGTTTCGGTAGCAAACGCTGGCGGAGCAGCGGTTTCGAGGCTGGTGGTCTCGGCAAAATCGGAGCCGCCACGGCCCCCGCGGCCACCGCGACGGCGGCGGCTGGAGGCATCGGCTAGGGCTACCGGGCTGGCCACCTCGGCCCGGGCAGAGGCTGCCGAACGCACCAGCCCCGTGGCGGTGGCCAGGGGTAGGAGCGAATCTTTCCCCGGCAGCACGGCCACATGGCCGAGGCCGCCACAGCTAGGACAAGCCCGCCCGAACAGTTCGTAGATGTTTTGACCCTGGCGCTTGCGGGTCAACTCAACCAGCCCCAATTCGGTGAGCTGGGCAATTTGGGGCCGGGCCGTGTCGTGGCGCACGGCCTGGGTGAAGTGCTCGAGCAGCTGCAGCTGATCGCGGCGTGACTCCATATCAATGAAGTCGATGATCACAACCCCACCGATGTTGCGCAGCTTCAACTGGCGGGCAATCTCAATCGCCGACTCACAGTTGGTCCACAACACCGTTTCGCGCGCATTTGCCGAGCGGGTGAAGGAGCCCGAGTTGACGTCGATCACGGTGAGAGCCTCGGTCGGCTCGATGATCACGTAGCCGCCCGAAGGCAGATCAACCCGGGGTTTGAGGGCATCGCGAATCGCGGCATGCACCCGGAAATGTTCGAGGATCTCGGTGTGGTCGCTGTGGTGCTCCACCAGCAGGTTGGCCTGGTCGGCGCCGAGGAAGGCATTCACCCGGCCCACGGCCTCGGCGGTGTCGACGACAACGCGCACCACCTCCGGGTTGTAGAGATCGCGCAACACCCGATGGATGAAATCCTCATCGCGGTTAAGCAATACTGGCGGGCTAGCCGTTTCCGCCGCCTGCTGAATCGACTCCCACTGACGCAGGAGCATCTCCAGGTCATCGATCAGTAGCTCTTCGCTGACCGACTCGGCTTCGGTGCGGATCAGCAAGCCGGCGCCCGGGGGCTTGATCAACACCCCGAGGGCCCGCAGGCGGTTGCGTTCGTTTTCGCCGTTGATGCGGCGCGAGATCGTCACCCCCTGGCCGTGGGGCTGTAAAACCAGAAAGCGACCGGGCAAGCTCAGGTTGCCGGTGAGGCGGGGGCCCTTGGTGCCCGTGGGCTCCTTCATCACCTGCACGAGCACCTTCTGGCGCGGCTCCAGCAATTCGGTGATGGCAGCCGCCCCTTTCCTTAGGCGCAGGGGGCCAAGATCAGTGACATGAATAAAGCCATTTTTTTCGCCCTCGCCAATATTGACAAAGGCGGCATCAATGCCGGGGAGAACATTTTCAACGGTTCCCAGGTACACATCACCAATCTGGTAACGGCCCTGGGCAACCACCAACTCATCAACCCGTTCGTCGTTGAGAACTGCAGCGATGCGCAGCTGCTCGGCGATGACGATCTGCTGGGGCATGGAAGATAGGGGGATGGCTCAGCGAACCTGAACCGGAGTAGCGGCAGCGCTCCTCGACAACGCTTTCGGGCCAGCAAGCAAAGCCCCGCAGGCGATGGCCTGGGGTCGGGGGGAGCTGGGG
>JAEMQZ010000101.1 GCA_016463595.1 Synechococcales cyanobacterium SupBloom_Metag_052
GCATTGCCGAAAAGATCCTCGAAAAGGAGGTGATCGAAGGCGATGACCTCAAGGGCCTGCTCGCTTCTAGTGTCATGCCCGAAGAAACGGCCGCCTAGTCAATCTGCTGGGTCGAAGTCCAGATTCTTCATAACCAGTTAAAAAAGCCTTGCCGGAGCCTATCTAGGTCCCCCTGCAGGGCTTTCCCTTTTTCGGCTTTAGGGCATGACCTTAATGGCGAGGCGAATAGCAATCAGCTGGCGCCACAATGCTCGACCAGTCCATCAATGACCTGCTTGTCAGTCAGGTAAAGCTCGGCCAACCGGGCCTCCCCTTCGGTCAAATGCTGATCTTCAGGATAGGCATTCACGATTTCCAAAGTATCAGCGTCTAAACTTTTTTCAATCAGGGCAGGATGGTCAACCACAACCAAATCAACTAACCTCCCCTCATTATCCCTGCCAGCCACACAAGCTTGCACCAGATGCCAGGCCTCATGGCGAATCGTTGATTCCTTCGAAGTATCCCAGGTGTTGCCATGAATTGCCGTGCAAATCACCAACTGATTAGAGTCTAAATCGTAGTAACCGTAGGTATCATCACACCCGTAATGCTTAATTAGCACCTTGGTACTCGTTGATTCAACCGATGCCAAAATTGGATTCTGCATGATGGTGCGATCCTCGGCGATGCGGTAGGCCCCATAGCAGCTAATTGGCAGCACAACAGCGACAAAGGAGAGCAAACCAAGCCCCCCCAGCCTGGGGGCCGGCCCTGGGCCCTTCGGCAGCACCGAAGCGGAATCCTCTGGGACCTGCTGGTGGGATTTCGAAGCCAAGCGGAGCTGGCGGGACGCCTGCAGGCCAGCCAAGCCAGACGCCAACCCGTAGATCAGCGGCGTCACAACCCCTTCAGCCCAGGAGTCTTCATAGGCAAATCCAGCCAATTCGCAGCCAAAGTAAATGAGGGCAGAAATGGCAGAAGCGCCGATAAATGCTCCGAGCCAATTAAGGATTGGCCGCCATGACAGGCAATAGATTGCGTAGCCCGGCACGGCAACTAAGGGGATACCAACGAACAGGGCCATCCAAACAAATGGGCGCGCCTGGAGGCGGCGCCTCAAGAGCGATTCGCTCGAGGAAGTTGGTGCCGATGTCATGGCAGAAAATTCATTAATTAGGGATAAATCTGGCTGACTCAGCGGACCCTACGAGGGGCGGAAGAAAGCCACCCATGTTCACTTGCAATAGTAAT
Organism: Synechococcales cyanobacterium SupBloom_Metag_052; assembly: GCA_016463595.1. GTDB lineage: Bacteria > Cyanobacteriota > Cyanobacteriia > PCC-6307 > Cyanobiaceae > BAIKAL-G1. The sequence goes on from JAEMQZ010000101.1 coordinate 1,234, forward strand.
CAATCCAGGTCTGGGCATCGTCCTTACCTAGGCCCTCAACCTCGAAATCATCTGGCGAGGCACATGGGCCCACAATACTTGCCTTCCCATCATCCCAATAGATCGCCAAATAGGTTTTATCCTGATCATACTGGGCGCGGCAAACTTGCACAGGAGCCGCCTCGTCATCCTGCTCCGATTTGCATTGATCATCACTAAAGTCATCGCCGGGCTTCCAGTCCTTAGGGCCTTCAGCGGCCACCGGCGGCGTGGCGATCTGGGTCTGGGGCGCCTTGGCCGAAGGGCCATGCAGACGCAGCTTGGGGGCCAAAATACAGCCCTGCAACGCACCAATCAGCAGGAACGCCAGCAGGGATGATGGACTTGGAATCCGCATTATTTCCAGGCCAGATGGCTTGGCTAGGACCCATTGACCTTACTGGAAACCCATTGAGGACCTACGACTAGCCAAAGATCTTGGAGCCATTGAAGATCCTCGACAGGGCCGTCGAGGCGGGAAAGCCGTCTCGAAGGAGTGGAGTGACTGAAGGATTAGCAGGGATTGCCTAAGCCCAACCAGGACTGACCAGGTGCTGGCAACGAAGGATCCAAAAATGAGTTTGCTAGGGCAATTTTGATGAAGCGGTTTGTCTCAAACGGAGGCAACAGGACGGCAAGGGTTGAATCCCGACAGCCGGGAACGGTCCAGCCAAGATCCCTCGGGACTCGAATGGCCGCAGACTCTGGCGGCAGCAAGCGGCTGCCGGCGGCGGCTGCGATGGCTGGCCAATGGCAGGGCCTTCCCTAGACAGGTCGCCGGGTTTTCGCCTACAAGGGTTCTTTAAAATGGGCCCATGGGCTCCCAGCTCAGTTCCTATCCCGATCTGGCTGCCTTGGCGGGCCGCGATCTGCTCTCCTCTGCGGATCTCAGCGGGGCCGAAACCCGGGCCCTGATCCAGCTGGCGACGGACCTCAAGGCAGGACGCTGCCAGGTTGACCTGGGCGGCAAGGTGTTAGGGCTGATCTTCAGCAAGGCCTCCACCCGGACCCGGGTGAGCTTCAGCGTGGCCATGGCCCGGCTAGGGGGCCAGACCATTGACCTCAACCCCCAAGTCACCCAGGTGGGCCGGGGCGAACCCGTGGCCGATACGGCCCGGGTACTGAGCCGTTATGTGGATGCCCTGGCGATTCGCACCTTCGCCCAGGCCGAACTCGAGGAGTACGCCCACTGGGCCTCGATCCCGATCGTGAATGCCCTTACCGACCTGGAGCATCCCTGCCAGGCGCTAGCCGACTACCAAACCCTGCAGGAAGAATTCGGCCAGCTGGCAGGCCTAACCCTGGCCTACGTGGGCGATGGCAACAACGTGGCCCACTCCCTGCTGCTCAGTGGCGCCCTGCTGGGGATCAACGTGCGGATCGGCTGCCCCATGGGCTTTGAGCCGATCCGGGAGCTCGTTGAGCAGGCGCGCTCCCTGGCCCCCGCTGGCTGCAGCATCGAGGTGGTGCACGACCCGATCGCAGCGGTGCGCGGCGCCCATGCCGTTTACACCGACGTGTGGGCTTCGATGGGCCAGGAGCAAGAACAGCTGGAACGGGAACAGGCCTTTGCCGGCTGGTGCCTAGACGAGGCGCTCCTGGCCGAGGCCGATAGCCACGCCATCGTGTTGCACTGCCTGCCGGCCCACCGGGGCGAAGAGATCAGCGCCGGCGCGATCGAAGGCCCGGCCAGCCGGGTGTTTGACCAGGCCGAAAACCGCCTCCATTCGCAACAGGCCCTGCTGGCTGCCCTCCTGGACGCCTGAGCCCTTGGCCCACCGCACTGGACAAATTGCCCCAGCCATGACATCAATGGGGCAGTGGTTCATCCGTATTGCCGGTGATTGCCAGGTCCCCCCTCGCCAGCCTGTCCAGCTCCGGCCCCCAGGCCGGGCTAGGCCGCCAAGACCACGCCAGCCGCCCCACGGGATCGGCCCCTGGTCTTGCCAGGGAAGCTGAGGAGCTCACCCCTGCCCAGCAGGAGCTCTATGACTGGCTCGCGGACTACATCGGCAGCCATCGCCACAGCCCTTCGATTCGCCAGATGATGGAGGCCATGGGCTTGCGCTCGCCGGCCCCGGTGCAGAGCCGGCTACGCCACCTGCAGCAGAAGGGCTGGCTCACCTGGCAGGAAGGCCAGGCCCGCACCCTGCAGCTCCTCGGCGGCCCTGCGGCGGGCATCCCCCTACTCGGGGCCGTGGCTGCCGGGGGCCTAATTGACACCTTCGACGACGTCCAGGAGCGGCTGGATCTGGCTCCGGTGCTGGAAACCCGCGGTCTGTTTGCCCTCACCGTGAATGGCGATTCAATGGTGGAGGCCCATATCGCCGATGGCGACGTGGTGCTGCTCGAGCCGGTGCCCGATCCCCTCAGGCTCAAGGAGGGAACGATCGTGAGCGCCCTGGTGCCAGGCAGCGGCACCACCCTCAAGCATTTCCATCGCCAGGGAGCCCAGGTGCGCCTGGAGGCCGCCAATCCGAACTACGCGCCGATCCTGGTGGATGCGGAGCAGGTCACCGTCCAGGGCAAGCTTGTGGCCGTATGGCGCCAGCTCTGAGGGGCTGCACCCGCTGCGGTGTAAGCTTTCAAAGCGCTAAACAAGGGCTTTCGGGCCCAACCAGAACACCAAGATCTGGGTTATCTAACGCACCAATGGGGCCATAGCTCAGCTGGTAGAGCACCTGCATGGCATGCAGGGGGTCAGCGGTTCGAATCCGCTTGGCTCCATTTGAAGATCCCAGGCTAAGCCTGGGTTTTCTTGTATTTGAGGCACCTTCGGCAGAGGCTCTGATGCTCCCTGGGGCACCTGCCAAGGGCTTTTTGGCCAACGGTTTGGCCCATGGCAAGAGCACGGCCAGGGCTGGAGCGTGCAGGGTCGCTGCCAGCTCATCAGCAACTTGGAGGACCGCACCCCCATGGAGGAGCGAAAGCTCAGCCTGCCGGATGCTCCCAAGCTGAACACCGAACTCTTGGGGCCCTCAAGGGACCAATGGGGACTTTGCCGGCTGGACCAAGCTGAAAGGGAGGTTGCTCAAGACGAAGGCAGGACATCGCATGGCAGAGGCAGGAAAGGCGCCATAGCCTGCGTCAGAGTCCTTTTAACTAGTGGAAAGATGACTCCGGTGAGCTATAGAATCTCGAGTTGTCTAGAAAAATAACCAACCCATGCTCGTCCTTGCGACTGCATAGACCGCGATAGTAGCTTCGTCATCCATGGCATCAAAAGCACAAGGTATTGCCAAATGCAGCAATGGAAACAAGCCAGCCCGATAATTAGGCCTGAGGATATCTAATCCAATTGATTAAAGGGCACTCCTTCGGGTTCTATCCTTAGCTGGGGGATCAACAAAGACTTGCTACAACGATCGCCTATGGGCATGCACCACCAGCCCAACACCCATACGTGGTCATATCAGGGCAACTCGATCAAGGCCTAGGGGTGGATCAACTGCACAAAAAAGCGACCTTGGCCTACTGCCAGTCGGCAGCAATGGGTCACGGTCGCTAAATTGAATCTAAGTAGAAGAGACTTTAGGCTCGAAGACCAAGAGTGGACTGGAAATTAGGCAGGGATCGAAGGCGCGCAGTAAATGACAAGCAGCCAAATCGCGCCGACAAAGGGAACCAGGAGAATGAAAAGCCAAGGCCATTCTTTGCCAGCATCACGAAGGCGCCGGACCACCATCGAGAAAGATGGAATAATAACAGCGAATGAAAAGAGGCCACTCAGAATCTGGAGAAAGTCTACAAATCCAGCAATGATCGCCAAAACAATGGTGACAACAAGATTGACTAGTACAGTCAACCAAAAGTCGATTCTTCTGGTGCGGCCGGAAAAGTCGAAGGCGCGAGTCCAGAAAGCCTGATAAGCAGAAACAAGAGAATTCACTGAAAAATAAAATTAACGCACTTTCCTAAAATAGCATCCGACAGCCTGACTCCAATTGCCCCTTCGCATTTCCTAACAATCATCGATAAGATCGATGCATGGCCCAATCCAATCCAGGAATAACAAGAGACCCAGCCTCGGGGCTAAAACAAAAAGCTTCCTTGGCGGCTTGAAATGGTCTGGGCCTGGGCTGAGGTCGACAGAACCGGCGTCTTGTTGGACCCGAAAATGCTGCTGGCTGAAGCG
>JAEMQZ010000102.1 GCA_016463595.1 Synechococcales cyanobacterium SupBloom_Metag_052
TGCGGATCTGGTTGCCCCAGGCCGCCTCGACGATGTCGCCGCGGATGTCGGCGATTTCGGCCGCCCGCTGCTCCTGGGCGATCACCAGCAGCTTGGCCATCAACAGGGCCATGGCCTTTTCCTTGTTCTGCAGCTGGGAGCGCTCCTGGGTGCAGCGCACGGCCAGCCCCGTGGGGAGGTGCTGGATGCGCACGGCCGTTTCCACCTTGTTGACGTTCTGGCCGCCGGCGCCGCCGGAGCGGGAGGTGGTGATCTCCAGGTCTTTTTCGGGGATATCGAGCTTCACCTCCTGCTCGAGCTTCGGCATCACTTCGACGCCGGCAAAGCTGGTTTGGCGCTTGTCGTTGGCGTTGAAGGGGGAGATGCGCACCAGCCGGTGGGTGCCCTTTTCATTGCGCAGGTAGCCGTAGGCGTAGCGGCCCACGATTTCGATCGTGCAGCTCTTGATCCCCGCCTCTTCCCCTTCCGAGAGTTCCGCCACCGTGACCCGCATGTTGTGGTCTTCCGACCAGCGGGTGTACATCCGCATCAACATCAGGGCCCAGTCCTGGGCGTCGGTGCCGCCGGCACCGGCATTGATCGAGATCACCGCCCCTTCCTTGTCGTAGGGGCCATTGAGTAGGCGCTCCAGTTCCCAGCGGTCCAGGTCGGCCTTAAGGCTTTGGAGGGCCGTGTTCGATTCGGCCAGCAGCTCCTCATCCGGTTCGAGGTCGTAGAGCTCCAGGGTGGCCTGGCCATCCACAATCGCGGCGCGCCAGGAGCCCAGCTGCTCCAGCTGGGCTTTGACGTCATCGAGTTGGCGCATTTTTTTCTGCGCCTCCAGCTGGTCGTCCCAGAAGTCCGGTTGCGAGGCCAGCTGCTCAAGGTCCCGCTGGCGGGCATTTAGGGCAGGGACGTCAAAGACAGTCCTGGGCATGGCCCAGGCGGTCAGTGAGCTCGGAGAGGTCGCGCTTGAAGTCGGTGAGGTCGAGCACCGGTGGGGCCAATCAGTGGCTCTGACCGTATCAGCGGGGACCTTTTAGCCCGGATCGAGCCCGGCCCCCTTGCCGCTTCTAGGATTTCAGCCACCCAGACGATGTCCCCGTGGCCGTAGCCAGCGCCCATCCCACCACCGCCAAGGTTGAGATCTACACCTGGCGCGCCTGTCCTTTCTGCGTGCGGGCCAAGGCCCTGCTCGATCGCAAGGGCGTTGGCTACACCGAGTACGCCATCGATGGCGATGAGCCGGCCCGCACGGCCATGGCGGCCAAGAGCGGCGGCCGCCGCAGCGTGCCCCAAACCTTTATCAACGGCCAGCATGTGGGCGGTTGCGACGACCTGCACGCCCTCGAGCGCTCCGGCCAGCTCGATGCGCTGCTGGGAGCCTGAGTCTTGAGGGAGCCCCAACTCTTCATCGTTGATCCGATCGCGCGGCTGCGGCCCGCCAAGGATTCGAGCGTGGCCCTGATGCAGGCGGCCCAACGGGCCGGCCAGCAGGTGTGGGTCTGCACCATGGGCGATCTCTCCGCCGCCGCTGCCCAGGCGGGAGGGGCTGCCGCCCAGCGCTCCGGCCATGGCGCCTGGGTGCGGGCCCAGCCCGTGCGCCTGGCCGACTTCGTGCCGAGTGAGGCCGGCTGGCAGGTGCCCGAGCCCTGGTTCTGGCTTGAGGAACCCCAGCTGCTGCCCCTGGACCACTTCCCCCGGGTGTGGATGCGCAAGGATCCGCCCGTGGATGAGGCCTACCTCTATGCCACCCACCTGCTCGATCTCGGCGAACGGGCCGGCGTGCGGGTGCTGAACCGGCCGGCGTCGCTGCGGGCCTGGAACGAAAAGATCGGCGCCCTGCGCTTCAGCCACCTGATGGCGCCCTCGCTGGTGAGCAGCAACACCGACCAGCTGGCCGCCTTTGCCGCCAACCACGCTGAGGTGGTGCTCAAGCCCCTGGGGGGCCGGGCCGGCCAGGGGGTGGTGCGCAGCAGCGCCAGCGCCCCGGGCCTGCGGGCCCTACTGGAACTGGTCACCAGCCAGCAGCAGCTGCCCGTGATGGTGCAGGCGTTCTTGCCCGGGGTGAGCGCCGGCGATAAGCGCATCTTGCTGGTGAATGGCGAAGCCCTCGGGGCGATCAACCGGGTGCCCAGTGAGGGTGAGTTCCGCAGCAACCTGGCCGTGGGCGGCGCCCCCCAGGCCACCGAGCTGAGCGCGGCCGAACGGCTGATCTGCAGCGAGATCGGACCCGCCCTGCGCGAGGCGGGATTGTTCTTTGTCGGCATCGATGTGATCGATGGCCGCCTCAGCGAGATCAACGTCACCAGCCCCACGGGCGTGCGCGAGATCGAATGGCTGGGCCGCCTGCCCCTGGCCGACCTCACCATGGAGCGCCTGCTGGCGGCTTGAGCCTGGGCCCCGCTGGGGCTCCTGGCCTAGGCCGGCTGGAGGTGAAGATTCAGCTGCTGCTGCAACACGTCCAGCTTCAGAGCCACTTCCTGGAGTTCCTTCTCCACATCGGAGCCGCGCACCAGGCCGGCGCCAGCCGTGAGTTCCAGCCGGTTGCCAGACACCGTGCCGCTGCGGATCGCCACCCGCAGCTCGGCGTCGCCGGCGCTATCGATCCAGCCGATCGGGGCGGCGTAGTGGCCCCGTTCAAAGGGCTCCAAGCTGCGCAGGGCCGCCATCGCTTCGCGGCGGGGCAGGCCGGCCACGGCCGGGGTGGGGTGCAGGGCGGCGGCCAGGGCCAGGGGGTGGTGGTCGCCCAGGCTGGCGGTGATGGGGCTGTGCAGATGCACTAGCTGGCCGTGGCGGGCCAGGAGCGGCTGGCGGGGCCGGCGGGGATCCAGGCCCGCGTTGCGGAGTTCTGTGGTGATCGCTTCCACCACCAACTCGTGTTCGTGGCGGTCCTTGGCCGAAGTGAGCAGCTGGTCGGCGGCGGGCCCGAGCGGGGCGGTGCCGGCCAGGGCATCGCCCCGCAGCTGCTGTTGGCGCACGCTCAGCAGCCGCTCCGGCGAGGCCCCCACCAAGGTGGCGCCATCGCCCTGATCCCAGAGGAAGCGGCAGCTACCCGGTTGGCGCAGGCGCAGTTGGGCCAGGAGCTGGAGTGGATCGAGGGGCGCATCGAGTTCGATCTGCTGGCGCACCGCCAGCACCAGCTTGCGCAGCACGCCCGACTCCACCAGCTCCAAACCCCGTTCGGCGGCAAGGCGGTAGCCGGCCTGCCAGGCGGAGCGGCTGGCCGCGGCCGTGTTGCCAGCCCCGGCCTGAGCCGCCGGCGGCTCGTTGGCCAGGGCCTGCAGGCGTTGGGCCTGCTCCCACAACTCCTCGGCCACGGCCCGGGCGGTGACCTCGCCGCCCAGGTTGCGCTGCAGCCGCAGCCAGCAATGGCGGCCCTGGCGGCTCAGCTGCCAGCGGGGCAGCACGGCCCGCACGCCGGCCACGCCGCTGCCCTCCTGCAGGGGGCTATCAAAAAAGGCAAAGGCCAGCAGCACCCGGGGCCGGGCCAGGGGCGGACAGGCCTGGGGGGCGGCCAGGCGGCTGAGGCACACGGAGCTGAACCGTTGGGCCAGCTCAAAGCGGCGCGGCCCGCTCAGCTCCAGGACGTTGGTGCTGCCGCTGGCGGCCAGGCAGAGGCCCGGGGCGCTGTCCCACAGGCACCGGAAGCGACCGGCCTCGGGCAAGGCGTTCAGGACCGCCAGGGGATCGAGTTCCAGCAGGGGCAGGGCCAGGCTGAGCACCCCCTCGCCGTCGAGCTGGCGCTCGCCTTCGGCCGCGGCATCCAACAGCGCCGCGAAGCCCCGGGGCTCGATTCGGGTGGCGCTCGGATGGTCGATCAGCGGTTCGATCGGCAAAAGGCTGGGGGGCCCTGACCCAGGGGGACTTGGGGTCGGCTGCTCAAATGTATGGGAGTTCCTTGCCTGATGCAGCCGGCCCCCATGTCCGAGCCCCAGGTCGTCGCAAGCCTTCACGCCCCAGGGGGGTCGCAAAAGGGCTCTGCAGAGGGCGGGCCCGCCCCGGACCGGCGCCGGCTTTGGCAGGCGGCGATCAAGTGGCCCATGTATGCGGTGGCGGTGATGCCGGTGCTGCTGGCGGCGGGCTACCGGACTAGCCAGGGCCAGCTGGTGCGCCTTGATCAGCTGGTGATCTTCCTGGTGGCGGCCGTGTTGCTGCTCGCCTGGGAAAACCTGGCCAATGACGTGTTCGATGCCGATACGGGCGTGGACCAGGAGGGCAAGCCCCATTCGCTCGTGAACCTCACCGGCCGCCGCGACCGGGTGGCCTGGTTTGCCAACGGGGCCCTGGCCCTGGGGCTGCTGCTGATGGGGCTGGTGGCGCTGCGCAGCAGTCCGGCGGTGCTGGCCCTGGTGCTGGCCTGCTGCGGCATCGGCTATGCCTACCAGGGGCCGCCGTTTCGGCTCAGCTACAGGGGCCTGGGCGAGCCCCTCTGCTGGATCGCCTTTGGTCCGTTGGCCACCGCCGCCGGCCTGATGGCCCTGGCGCCTGCGGCTGAGGCCGTCACGGTGCCCTGGCGCACGGCGATTGGCCTGGGCAGCGGCCCGGCCCTGGCCACCACCTTGGTGCTGTTCTGCTCCCACTTCCACCAGGTGGAGGAGGACGCCCGCCACGGCAAACGCTCGCCCGTGGTGCGCCTCGGTAGCGGCCCCGCCGCCGGCCTGGTGCCCTGGTTCGTGGCCGGCACCCTCTCGTTTGAGTGGGCGCCGGTGCTGGTGGGCCACTGGCCGCTCACGGCCCTGCTCGGCGCGGCGGGCCTGCCGGCGGGCCAGGCCCTGATCCAGCTGCTGCGCGAGCACCACCGCGAACCGGACAAGATTTCTGGCAGCAAGTTCCTGGCCCTGCGCTTCCAGGCCCTCAATGGCCTCGGCCTCGCCGCCGGCCTGGCCCTCGGCCCCCTGGTGGCGCCGGCCCTAGCCCGCCTGGGCGGCGGCCCCCTGCCCGGGCTGAACTGATGGATCGCGCTGGCGGTTGCCAGAGGTGGGCCGGCCCTAAGCGGCTGCCGTCGCTGGGATGGCCCTAATGGACGCCATGCTCGAGCTGGCCTGGCGCCCCTTCGCCTTTCGCTTGCCCCGCCAGCTGGTCACAGCCCAGGGGGCGCTGGCCCAGAAGCGCGGCTGGCTCCTCAGACTCCAGGGTGCCGATGGCCGCCTGGGCTGGGGGGAGGCGGCGCCGCTAGAGCCCCAAGACCCCCAGGGCCACGGGGCCTGCGCGGCGGCGATCGCGGCCCTGGGGCCGCGGCTGGAGCGCCAGCAGTTGGAGCAGGCCCTACCCCAGCTGCCCGGACCCCTCGCCTTTGCCCTCGGCCTGGCCCTGGCCGAACTCGATGGCCTCGGCAGCCCGGCCCAGGGAGGCTGGCTGGCGGCGCCCCCCTCCGCCGAACTG
>JAEMQZ010000103.1 GCA_016463595.1 Synechococcales cyanobacterium SupBloom_Metag_052
GCTTCCCCCCATCACCAGCAGCAGGGGCCCCGGGCCTGCCGGCACCCAGGCCGGCAGGCGGGCGGGCTCTAAAAAGGCTTGCCGCACCGGGGTACCGGTGATGACCGGCTGGCAGCCCCCCAGCTGGCCAGCGGCCTGGGGCAGGCCCAGGGCCACCTGGCTGCAGAGGCGCCCCAGTAGCCGGGTGACCCGGCCCGGCACGGCGTTGGACTCGTGCAACACCACGGGAATGCCGCACCAGCGGGCCGCCAGGATCGCTGGTGCGGCGATGTAGCCGCCGGTGCTGAACACCAGATCCACCCCTTCGCGGCGAATCAGGCGGCGCACGGTGCCGGTGGCGGCCAGCAGGCGCAGCAGCTGCCACAGTTTTTTCAGGCCCCGGCCCTGGAGGCCGCCAGCCCGGACCGTATGCAATGGATAACGGCTGGGCACCAGGTCCCGTTCCAGCCGGTCCGGCACCCCCAGCCAATGGATCGACCAGGCGGGCGGCAGGGCCTCGGCCACGGCCAGGGCGGGGAACAGGTGGCCCCCGGTTCCGCTGGCGGCGATCAGGAGCCGGGTCATGGACATCTGCAGCAGGGCCTGGCGCCCAAGCCGGGCGCCCCTAACTTAAAAGCCGGCCCGTGTGCTCGTTCATGTCTCCGCTCCGCCCGCTCCTGCCCGCCTTGATGGCGCTGGCTTGCCTGCTGGTGGGAGCACCCCTGCGGGCGGCCCCCTCCGCGGCGGCCCTCGAGGCCGCCCTCAACGACCCAGCGCCGACCAGCTTGGCCGCGGTGTTTGAGCCCGGTCCCGGTTTTGCCCTTGCCGAGCTACAGGCTCGCCGCGCCGCCCTGCGGGAGCGCTTTCCCGATCTGCGCTGGCAGGTGGCCCCTGGCACCCCCCTGAACGACGGCAGGCCCACCCTGGAGATCAGCGTGCGCGGCAGCCGCCAGGAGGGCCCGACCCGCTATCGCATGGTCGCCAATGAATCGGTGGCGCTGCAAAGCCAGGGCGATCGCTTCAACGGCCAGTACGTGATTCGCGAAAGCTCCCTGGTGCGCAGTGGGTCTAAGGATCTGGCCGTAACCCTGGTGCTGCCCGATGCGGTGCTCACCGGCCAGCGTTACGACCTCGATGTGGTCGTGGATGAGCCCCTCGATGGGGCGGTTCTAGCCGGAGCGGTGGCGGCCGTGACCCCGCGCCAGCTGGCCACTTCCGCCATGCCCGAGCTCCAGCTCGAGGCCCTCGGTGGCGGTGGCATCTTCAAGACGGTGCAGGCCCCCAGTGATCCCGGCTCCCAAACCTGGGCGGTGCTGCTGGTCCATCCCGATGGCATCGTCACCGCCACGAAGCGGGTGCGGGTGGTGGCAGACAAGGCAGCCCTGGCTCCCTGAGCCGGTTTCTGCCGCCGCGCCAGTGGCCTGGCGGAGTCCGATTCCGTCACAACTTGGGGGCGGCCCAGTCACATCTGGAGCAGCCATCGTGGTCAGGATGGGGCAGTCACTAACCACAGCAAGATCCCCCTATGGCCCTGCGTTCCTCCCTGCGCGCCCTGCCCTTGGCGCTCGTGGCCCTGTTCAGTTCCCCCCTGGCGGTGATCGCCCAAACTGGCGGACCACCCCAGGGCGATGACCCCGGCCGTAGCGAGCGTCCTAATCCACCCCAGGGACCCTCCAAAGAGGCCCGTGAAGCCATGCTCAAGCGGGAGGCGGCCGCCATGGCCAAGCTCAGCCTGGCCCAGCGCAAGGCCTATATCCAAGCCCGTCAAGACATGCAGCGCCAGCTGTTTGAGAAGCGCCTTGTCGACCTGAAGCGTTTTGGCCAGTGCTACGAGCAGGCCACCACCCTGGCGGCGATCCAGGCCTGCCAGCAGCTGGAGCGCACCAGCTGGAAACAGGACCGCCGCCAGACCATGGAGCAGGTGCTCAAGATCCGCCAGCGCTTTGGTTTTCCCGCCCTCACCCCGCCGCGAGGACGGGGTGCTGAAGCAGCCGGGAAACCCCAGTACAAGAACCAAGACGGCCCTCCCGCTGGTGCGTTCTGACTCTTTGGGGGCTTGAAGTAGGGCGAATAGTCAGCCCCCCTGAAATCAGGCCTCGTCGAGCGCCGCCACACCCGGCAGCACCTTGCCTTCGAGCAGCTCCAAGCTGGCGCCGCCGCCGGTGGAGATGTGGCTCATTTTGTCGGCCACGCCCACCTTCTCCACGGCAGCCACGGAGTCGCCGCCGCCGATGATCGTGCAGCAGCCCTTGCCGCTCAGCTCGGCCAGGGTGTGGGCGATGCCGTTGGTGCCGGCGGCGAATTTGTCGAACTCGAACACGCCCATGGGGCCGTTCCAGATCACGGTCTTGCAGTCGGCAAGGGCGTCTTGGAAGGCCTTGATCGAGTCGGGGCCGATGTCGAGGCCCATCCAGCCGTCGGGGATGGCGTCGATCGCCACGGTTTGGCTATTGGCATCGGGGGAGAAGGCATCGGCCAGCACCACATCGGTTGGCAGCAGCAGTTGCACGCCCTTGGCGGCCGCCTTGGCCATCAGCTCCTTGGCCAGTTCGAGCTTGTCCTCTTCCACCAGGCTCTTGCCCACTGCAAGGCCGCGGGCTTTGTAGAAGGTGAAGATCATGCCGCCGCCGATCAGCACCTTGTCGCACTTGTCGATTAGGGCTTCGAGCACGCCGATCTTGCTGCTCACCTTGGAGCCGCCCACGATCGCCGCTAGGGGACGCTTGGGCTCATCGATGGCTCCCTGCAGATACTGGAGTTCCTTCTCCATCAGGTGGCCGGCCACGCAGGGCTTGAGGTGGGCGGTCACCCCCTCGGTGGAGGCGTGGGCCCGGTGGGCGGCGCCGAAGGCGTCGTTCACATAGACATCGGCGAGCTTGGCCAGTTCGGCGGCGAAATCGCTTTCGTTTTTCTCTTCTTCGGCGAAGAAGCGCACGTTTTCAAGCAGCAGCACATCGCCATTGGCCATGGCGGCCACCTTGGCCTCGGCGTCGGGGCCGATGCAGCTGTCGGTTTTGGGCACGGCCACGCCCAGCAGGGCGCTGAGGCGGGCGGCCACGGGGGTGAGGCGCATCGCCTCGTTCACCTGGCCCTTGGGCCGGCCGAAGTGGGCCGCCAGGATCACCTTGGCGCCCTTGGAGGTGAGGTCGTTGATGGTGGGCAGGGCCGCCTTGATGCGGGTGTCGTCGGTGATCGCACCGGCGTCATCGAGGGGTACGTTGAAATCGACCCGCACCAGCACCCGCTTGCCACGGAGCTCATCGGCGGACAAGCTGGCCAGGGAGCGTTTTGCCACGGGTGCGGGGGCTAAGGAGCGGTGAGATTAACCCGCGACCCTTCGGCGCCGTCGGCCCGCCCGGGCGCCAGCTAGGGCCCAGCGGCCAGGGACCGCGCTAAGACAAGGGGGGACGGGACCTGCCGGCGCACCGCCGGTCGCGACTGCCGGTCCCCTTCGTCACCATGTTCGACACCGTTCTCTTCCCCATCGATCGCAGCCGCCAGGCCGCCGAAACCGCTGCCACCGCCTTGAAATTGGCCCAACAACACCAAAGCCGTCTGGTGCTGCTCTCGGTGGTGGAGCCCGAGCAGGATGACCATGCCGCCGTGGCGACCTTGCTGGAGGATGCCCGTAGGCGTTTTTTGGCCGAGGGGATGGACTGCCAAGTGATCGAGCGGCAGGGCAAGCCCGCCTTTGTGATTTGTGATGTGGCCGATGAAATCAATGCCGATGTGATCGTGATGGGCACCCGGGGCCTGAGCCTGGAGCCGGATGAGGCCAGCACCGCCTCGCGGGTGATCCAGCTGGCCCCCTGTCCCGTGTTGGTGGTGCCTTGAGCGAGGCCGGCGGCGCTGCGGAAGCGCAATTGAACGCGGAAGCGCAATTGAGCAACGAGCACCAACTGACCGCTGCCGCCCAACTGAGCAGTGCCGCCCCGGCGATCCAGTGGTATCCCGGCCACATCGCCAAGGCCGAGAAGTCGCTCGCCGAAAACCTGGCCAAGGTGGACCTGGTGATCGAGGTGCGCGACGCCCGCATCCCGCTGGCCACCGGCCACCCGCGCCTGCAGCGCTGGATCAAGGGCAAGCAGCACCTGCTGGTGATCAACCGGCGCGACATGGTGAGCGCTGAAGCGCGCCACGCCTGGGACCAGTGGTTCCGCGCCGCCGGCCAGACCCCCTGGTGGTGTGACGCCAAGGTCGGCACCGGCGTGAAGCAATTGCAAACGGCGGCGATCCGGGCTGGCGAGCAGCTCAATGCCCGTCGCGCTGGACGCGGCATGAAACCCCGGCCCGTGCGGGCCCTGATGCTCGGCTTCCCCAACGTGGGTAAATCGGCCCTGATCAACCGGCTGGTGCGGCGCAAGGTGGTGGATAGCGCCCGCCGGGCCGGCGTCACCCGCAGCCTGCGCTGGGTGCGCCTCGGCCAGGACCTCGACCTGCTTGATGCCCCCGGCGTGTTGCCGCCGCGTCTCGACGACCAGCTCGCCGCCCTGCGCCTGGCCCTCTGCGATGACATCGGCCAGGCGGCCTACGAGGGCGAGGCGGTGGCCCTGGCCTTCCTGCGCTTGCTAACCGTGCTGGAGCCGGTGGCTGGCGCCGGCGTGGCGGCGGGCCTGCTGGAGCGCCGCTATGGCATCGCCGCCCAGGACCCGAACGCCTGGCTGGAGGCGGCCGCCAGCCGCCACACCAGCGGCGACGAGGGCCGCATGGCCCAGCGGCTGCTCGATGATTTCCGCCGCGCCCAGCTGGGGCCGATCGCCCTGGAGCTGCCCCCCAGCCCATGAGTGCCTTTGGCGAAGGCGAAGGCGAATTGCTGACGCTCCACTACCCCAAGCCCCTGCCGATGCGGCTGGACCGCTGGCTGGTGGCCCAGCGGCCCGAGCAGAGCCGGGCCCGCATCCAGAAGTTCATCGATGCCGGCTACGTGCGCGTCAATGGCGTGACCGGCCGGGCCAAAACGCCCCTGCGGCTCAACGATGCGGTGCAGCTGTGGATGCCGCCGCCCGAGCCCCTGCCCTACCTGCTGGCCCAGGACATCCCGCTTGATGTGCTGTTTGAGGACAGCCACCTGATCGTGCTCAACAAGCCGGCCGGCCTCACGGTCCATCCCGCCCCCGGCCACAGGGACGGCACCTTGGTGAATGGCCTGCTGTTCCATTGCCCCGACCTGCCCGGCATCGGCGGCGAGATGCGCCCCGGCATCGTCCACCGGCTCGATAAGGACACCACCGGCTGCATCGTGGTGGCCAAGAGCCAGGAGGCCCTGGTGAAGCTGCAGGTGCAGATCCA
>JAEMQZ010000104.1 GCA_016463595.1 Synechococcales cyanobacterium SupBloom_Metag_052
CACCCCCACCAGCCCCGCCGGTTCCCCCAGCTCCTTGAGCACGGCCGAACCCGCCTCGATTGCCGCGCTACGCGACCTGCGGGCCTCCACCTGCAACCCCGTCGGTGCCCCCACGGTCACGGCCGAGCTGTCCGAGAACATCATTCTCACCAGCCTCGACGACCTGCACAACTGGGCCCGGCTCAGCAGCCTCTGGCCCCTGCTCTACGGCACGGCCTGCTGCTTCATCGAGTTCGCCGCCCTGCTCGGCTCCCGCTTCGACTTCGACCGCTTCGGCCTGGTGCCCCGCTCCAGCCCGCGCCAGGCCGACCTGCTGATCGTGGCCGGCACCGTGACCATGAAGATGGCCCCGGCCATGGTGCGGCTCTATGAGCAGATGCCCGAGCCCAAGTACGTGATCGCCATGGGCGCCTGCACGATCACCGGCGGCATGTTCTCCGCCGACTCGACCACGGCCGTGCGTGGCGTTGACAAGCTGATCCCGGTGGACCTCTACATGCCCGGCTGCCCGCCCCGGCCCGAGGCGATTTTTGATGCGGTGATCAAGCTGCGCAAAAAGGTCGGTAACGAATCCCTGGCCGAACGGGGCAACCTGCTGCCCACCCACCGCTATTGCACGGTGACCCACCAGCTCAAGGCGGTGGAGCCCGTGGTGACGGGGGCCTACCTGCGCGCCGAAACCCAGCAGGCTGCCTTTGCCGCGGCGGCGGGCCTGCCCCTAGACCTCAGCCAGCCGGCGTCCGAGCCCGTCCCCCTGCCGGCCCAAACCCTGCCCCTGCAAGCCGCCCCCCGCCAAGGTCAAGCCGATGCCTGAGCCCACCAACCCTGAAGCGGGCGCCCTTGCTGGCACCATTGCCGCCGGCACCGCTGCTGCCGGTTCCACTGCCGCTGGGACCACCGCAGAGGCACTCACCGTGGCCGAGCCCGGACCGGTGAGCCGTTGGCTCAGCGCCCAGGGGTTTGGGCACCAAGGGCTCGAGCCCGACCACCTCGGCATCGAGACCCTGGCTGTGGAACCCCTGTTCCTACCCGTGATCGTTGCCGCCCTCAAGGCCAGTGGCTTTGATTACCTGCAATGCCAAGGCGGCTACGACGAGGGGCCCGGCGGCCGGCTGGTGAGCTTCTACGAGCTGGTGAAACTGGCCGTTCTGGCCGACCAGATCGCCCTGGCCAGTGATCCCGCCGGCACCTGCAACGCCCTGCCCGCCACGGCCCGGCCCGAGCAGGTGCGGCTCAAGGTGTTCCTCGAGCGCGATGGCGACCTCACGATCCCCAGCCTCTATGGGCTCTTCCGCGGCGCCGACTGGCAGGAGCGCGAAACCTTCGACATGTACGGCATCCACTACGCCGGCCATCCCCATCCCAAGCGCCTGTTGATGCCCGAGGACTGGAAGGGCTACCCCCTGCGCAAGGACTACGTGCAGCCCGATTTCTACGAGCTCCAGGACGCCTACTAGAACTTCTGGCGTTTGTCGCGGCAGTGGCGGCGGTAGAAGCGCATCACGGCCAGGGCGACGCTGCGGGGGTCGTGGCGCAGGGTGGCGCTGGGCCGGGCCCCCTGCAGGGGCGCCAGCATCACGTCGTAGCCATCGGCCTTGAGTTGGCGGGTGCCGCATAGCACCGGTTCAGCTCCGCGCAGGCGGTAGTTCTCGACCAGGGGGCCATGGGCCAGCACTTCCTGGGCCAGCACGGCCGTGAACAGGCGTTCGCCCACCCCCAGGCTGGCCAGCTGGGCCTCAATCGCCCGCAGGTGGCCCTGCACATCGAGGCCGTCGGTTTCGCCCGGCTGGGTCATCAGGTTGCAGATGTAGAGCCGGGGCGCCTTGCTGCGCCGGATCGCCTCCACCAGCTCGGGCACCAGCAGGTTCGGCAGTAGCGACGTGTAGAGGCTGCCCGGACCCAGCAGGATCAAATCGGCGTGGGCAATCGCTTCCAGGGCCCGGGGCAGGGCCGGCGGCCGCTCCGGGATGCAGCCGAGGCGCACGATCGGGCTCCTGGCCTGGCCGATGCGGGATTCGCCTTCGATCCGCTCGCCGTTTTCCAGTTCGGCCCAGAGGCGCACATCGGCGTTGGTGGCCGGCACCACCTGGCCCTGCACCGCCAACACCCGGCTACTGGCCGTGATCGCCGATTCCAGGCTGCCGGTGATTGCCGAGAGGGCCGAGAGGAAGAGGTTGCCGAAGCTGTGGCCCTCCAGGCCGCTGCCGGCCTTGAAGCGGTATTGGAACAGGCGCGTCAGCAGCGGTTCTTCGGTGGAGAGGGCCGCCAGGCAGTTGCGGATGTCGCCGGGGGGTTGCACCCCCAGTTCGCGCCGCAGCACGCCACTGCTGCCGCCGTCATCGGCGACCGTGACGATGGCCGTGAGGTTGCTGCTGTAGCGCTTCAGGCCCGAGAGCAGGGTCGAGAGGCCGGTGCCGCCACCGATGGCGACGATGTTGGGGCCGCGGTTGAGCTTGCCCTGGGCCAGCAGGGCATCGACGAGCACCGTGTCCTTTTCGGGCGCCAGGGCCTGCTGGATCGAACTGAAGCTGCGGCTCTGGCCCAGCCAGATCAGGCCGCCGCCCACCACCAGCACCACCGGACCGGTGATGCCGCGGGGCATCACCGTGGTGATGTTTTTGAGCAGCCAGTTGATCGATTCCAGGCTCCAGTAGATCGGCTTGAGATCGAGCCACACGGCGCCGCCGAGTAGGGCCAGCAGCAGGCCCAGGCCCGAGGTCACCACCCAGCGCTTCACCACCAGCCCGGGCTGCAGCCAGCGCACCGCCCGCCTCGAGCGGCTCATCAGATCCCGTTGGCGCAGGTCGCCGCGGCCGATCCAGCCGGGCCGGCTGCTACGCCGCCGGGGCGGCCGACTGGAGGCGGGCAGGCCCATCTAGGTAGGTAAGTGTTCAAACTGTACGGATGACGGGTCAAGATGGCCCCATGGATCAGAACCGCGCTGCTGAGGTTGCTGGCGCTGGCGCAGCTCTTGGAGCCGTTGCCGCTCCACCTGTGGCCGAGCTGGTGGGGCTCTCGATGGCCTGGGGGGAGCGGCTGGTGCTCGACCAAGTGGATCTCACCCTCCACCCCGGCGAGCGCCTGGCGGTGGTGGGCCCGTCTGGGGCGGGCAAATCGACGATCCTGCGCATCCTGGCCGGCCTGCAGTTGCCCACCAGCGGCAAGCTGCGCATCCATGGCGTGCCCCAGACCTATTTGCGCTTGGACCAGCGCCAGCCCCCCGATGTGCGGCTGGTGTTCCAGAACCCGGCCCTACTGGCCTCGCTCACGGTCTGCGAAAACGTTGGCTTTTTGCTCTATCGCCACGGCCAGCTGCGCGACCGGGAGGTGCGCGACCGGGTGAGCCGTTGCTTAGAGGCCGTGGGCCTGTACGGCGTCGAAGATCTGCTGCCCGGCGAACTCAGCGGCGGCATGCAGAAACGGGTCAGTTTTGCCCGCGCCCTGATCGAAGATCCCAGCCAGCCGCCCGGCCAGGTGCCCCTGCTGCTCTTCGATGAACCCACGGCCGGCCTTGATCCGGTGGCCTGCACCCGCATCGAGGACCTGATCGTGCGCACCGGCGATGTGGTCGGTGGTTCCAGCGTGGTGGTGAGCCATGTGATGAGCACGATCCTGCGCTCGGCCCAGCGGGTGGCGCTCCTCTACGACGGCCGCTTGCAGTGGCTGGGAAGCGTCTCCCATTTCGAGCACACCGATAATCCTTATGTGACCCAGTTCCGGAGCGGTAGCCTGAGCGGCCCCATGCAGCCGGCGGAGCTCTGAAGTCATGCGCCGCAGTGTGCGAGAAGCAATTGTTGGCTTCACCCTGTTGGCGGCTGTCAGCGGCGGAGCCGGCCTGTGGTTCTGGATCAAGGGCATCTCCCTGGCCAGCCGCCAGTGGACGATCCAGGTGCGCTTCGCCGACGCCGCCGGCCTGGCCGACCGCTCGTCGGTGACCTACCGGGGCGTGCTCGTGGGCCGGGTCAGCTCGATCCGGGCCACGGCCTCGGCCGTGATCGCCGAGCTGGAGATCACCAACCCCGATTTGGTCTTGTCCCGGCCGGTGCTGGCCCAGGTGCAATCGGCCTCCCTGCTGGGCGGCGATTCCGAGGTGGCCCTACTGAGTGCCGGAGCGGCTCCGGCCGCTAGCGAACCAGGTCCCCTGGCCCAGGCCTGCGCCCCCAGCCGCATTGTCTGCAACGGCGGCAGCGTGGAGGGCAACACCGCCCCAACCATGGCCAGCGTTACATCAACGCTCCAGGCCCTGCTCGATCAGGCCAACAACGAAAAGCTGATTGCCAAGGTGGTGTCCACCACCGAAAGCTTTGAGGTGACGGCCAAGGAGGCCAACCGCTTCATGGCTAGCAGCAAGGGGCTGGTGAGCGATCTCACCGCTGCCGTGCGCAAGGCCGACCCCACCCTCACCAACCTCAACAAGGCCACGGCCGACGCCGCCAAGGCCACGGCCCACCTCACCAGCATCGTGGCCGCCCTCGATAACCCCAAAACGATCGGCGATCTCAAGGCCACAGCAGCCAACGCCAAAACGCTCACGGCCCGTTGGGATGCGGTCGGTGGTGACGTCAACAAGCTGTCGTCCGATCCCAGCTTCATGGATGGGGTGCGCAGCGTGACGATCGGCCTGGGCAAGTTCTTCGATGAGCTCTATCCCGGCCAAACGGCTGCAGCCAGGCAGAAAGCCGCCAAGGAGCAGGCCCCCCAGGCCAAACCGGCCCGCCCTTAACTGCCGAGAGCACGCCCCTAGAGCTCGGACACGGCCTGCATCGCAATCGCCGCGATCGCCTGGTCGCTGGCCTTGGGCAGCTGCACGTAGCGGCCGCCGGCGGCCTCGGCCAGGTCCTTGCCCATGCCGCTGCCGATGAATTTGCGCTCGGTGTCGATCACCAGCAACTTGATGCCCAGGGCCCGGTAGCGCGAGGCCACCTGCTTCACCTCCTCCTTGAGGTCCACGGGCTCTTCGCCCTCGAGCAGGGGCTGGCCCAGGGAGCGCGACAGGGGCACATTGCCGCGCCCATCGGTGATCGCCACCACCACCACCTGGCTGAGATCGCCCGTGGCCAGGGCGTTGGCCCCCACCCGGGCCGCCTGGCTGAGGCCGTGGGCCAGGGGCGAGCCGCCGCCGCAGGGCATGGTTTCGAGCCGCCGCCGCGCCGCCGTGATCGAGCGGGTGGGCGGTAGCAACACCTCGGCCTGCTCGCCGCGGAAGGGGATCAGGGCGACTTCGTCGCGGTTTTCG
>JAEMQZ010000031.1 GCA_016463595.1 Synechococcales cyanobacterium SupBloom_Metag_052
GGTTGGGAGGGCCCAGGGGTTTCGCTGGGTTCAGGGCCCAAGGCGCCAGCCCCTTGGGATGGCGGCGGCAACCCAGGCTCCTGTTCGGGCTGGTCCCCTGACTGACCCTCGGGGACGGAACTGCGCTGGAACCAGTCGAACACCATCAGCGATCAGCCGGAAAGATTCGTGAGACGCCGCAGCACCCCGTTGATCATGCGACGGCCCTGCTCATCGCTGTAGCGATTGGCGAGTTCCACCGCCTCGTTACAGGCCACAGCCGGCGGTGTGCCGAAATCCTCGATGTCCGTGGCGGCCAGGCGCAGGATGTCGCGGTCGATGCGGGGAAGCCGGGTGAGCCGCCAGCCCTCCATCACGCCATCAAGGCGCTGATCAAGCTCCTGGCGGCGACTCACCACGGCGCGGGTGCGTTCCAGGGCGCCCTTGCGCACCTCCTCCTGGTTGGCGAGCAACAGCAACCGCGGCAATTCCAGGCTGGCCGAGAGGCGATTGAGGGCCTGTTCAGCGTGGGAGAGACCCTGTTGCAGGTGACTGCGCACCTGGGGCAGGCTGTCGCCGCCAGCATCGACCAGCTCACTGTCGAGCAGCTGTTGCTGGGCCTGCTCCAGGTCGGTGGCGGATTGGTCGAGGGCTTCGCGTACGTGCTGGCTGAGGCTGGCCAGGGCCTGGAGCAACAGGGCATCCAGGGGCGTTGTGCGGGACAGGTCGCTGGCGGGCTGGCGATCGCTGATCTGGCCAAGCATCAGCAGGGCCAATTCTCTGGCAACGGATCGACTCTGCATGGGACTGGCACTCAGGACCGATCAGGCCTTATTGGGTGGAACGGGGGAATAGGCGGGAGCCCGTAGCTGGGCCAGCAGGCTCGAAAAACTGCGGCTGGCAGGGGTTTCCCGTTCATCGGGGCTGACGATGCCAGCCGAGATGATCGTGCGGAAGGCATCCTCCACCGAGAGATCCAGGTCGCGCACCGAGGTTTCCGGCACCACCGCGTACCAGCCCGTGGTGGGGTTGGGAGCGGTGGGGATGAAGACGCTGAGCATGGGCTGGTCAAAACCAGCCTGTACCGCGGACCCCAGCACCCCTGTCACGAATCCCAGGGCATAGAGACCCTGGCGGGGATACTCCACCAACACCACCCGACGAAAGCGGGAGGAGTTATCACGCAAAAAGGTTTCCAGCAGTTGCTTGAGGGTCTTGTAGACCGATCCCGCCAGGGGAATGCGCTGCAGGGTGCCTTCACCAAATTCGAGGAACCAACGGCCAACGATGTTGCGGGCCATCAGGCCAATCAGCAGGATCGCCAGCAGGGGCACTAACAACCCCACCCCCAGGTTGATCAGCTCCTGGAGGAGCGGATTGAGGGTGTTGAACGGATTGACCTGCTTGGGAATGGAGGTGAGGAAGGCCAGCACAAACCGGCTGACCGTGGTGGCCAGCCAGATGGTGGTGGCCAGGGGGATCACCACCAGCAAGCCGGCGATCAGGTCGTTCTTGACGTCCTGCTGAAGGCGGTCGCCAAGCGGCTGATCAGATCTGGGACTGGATTGCGCCAACTGACCCCCCGGTGATCCGGTCTGCACATCGCTTTGGGCAACTTAGCCAGCCGGCTGGCCAAGCCCGCGCGCGCGACCCGATTCAGAGAACCGAAGCCAGGGCCAAGAGGGTGAAAGCAATCGCCATCACCAGGGCCGTGCCCGTGCCGGCGATCGAGCGCTGGTTGGCGGCCAGATCACGGACCTTCTGGGCCTCCTTGATTTGGCCTTCGGCCTGCTGCAGCTGGCCATTGATAAAGCGGGTGGCCGCCTCCTTCTTCTGGGCTTCTGGAGCATCAGGCGGAATCTGGCCCGCGCGTTCGCCCTGGAGCACCACCTGCTCGATCACCTGGGGGTTCTGCATTTGGGTGCGGGCCATGGCGACCTGACCCTTTTTAGCGGTGAGGGACTGGTCGGCCTGCTCGGTGAGGGTGCGATCACCACTGATCGACACCGGAATCGCCACGATCATCGCGATCGCCAGCAGGCCGCTGATCCCACAAACCACCCAGCGCAGGGGCGTGAACCGATCCTTGGGCGAATCGAGGCGGGAGCCAAAGAGCGCCAACAGCAGGCCGACCAAGGCCATGGGCGACTGGTTGACCAGGCGCTCCACCAGCATTTGTTTGAAACTCTCCTCGTCCCAACCATTCACGGCCAGAAGGGCCAGGAGCTGGAGGCCCAATAACAACACCAGGGTCAGGCCCAGCCAGCGCAGCAGGACGCTGAAACGACCCAGGGAAGCAAAACTCACAGCAGGATGGCGGAATCGCGTGACTTTAGGGGTGAAAACGCAGGCCTCCCAGTTAGCAGCGCGGTTGAAGCAACAGGCCAGAAACCTGGGGTTCAATCCCGTGGGCATCGCTTCCCTCCCTGGTAGTCCCCGGATTGGCCTGCGCACCGCCGCCCTAGAACGCTGGCTGGCTGCCGGTCACCAGGCCGAGATGGCCTGGATGGCCGACCCCCGGCGCCGGGCCGCCGAAAGCCTGCTTCCCGGCGCCCGCAGCCTGCTGGCCGTGGGGCTCAACTACTACGTGGCGGCCGAACGCCAACCCGGCAGCCTGAAGGTGGCGCGCTATGGCTGGGGTCGGGACTACCACCGGGTGATCGATGGCCGCCTGCGCCAGCTGGGCCGCTGGCTGGAGCAGGAGGTGCCTGGCCTGGGGTGGCGCGCCTGCGTCGATAGCGCGCCCTTGCTCGATAAGGCCTGGGCGGAAGAAGCGGGCCTGGGCTGGATCGGCAAGAACGGCAACCTGATCCATCCCCGCCAGGGCTCCTGGTTGCTACTCGGGCACCTGCTCACCACCGTGGAGCTGCCACCGGACCAGCCCGGCGAACCCCTCTGTGGCCGCTGCAGCCGCTGCATCGAGGCCTGCCCCACCGGCGCCATCACCGAGCCCTTTGTGGTCGATGCCCGCCGCTGCATCGCCTTTCACACGATCGAAAACCGCGACCCCGACCTACCCGAAGCCATCAAGGCGGGCCTGGGCTCCTGGGTGGCCGGCTGCGACATCTGCCAGGACGTTTGCCCCTGGAATCACCAGGACCTCACAAGTAGTTCTGAGCCGGATTTGCAGCCCCGCGACTGGCTCTTGAACCTGCAGGTTGAGCAGGTTCAGGGCTGGAGTGAGGCGGAGTGGGATGAACGGCTGCGGGCCTCGGCCCTGCGGCGCATCAAGCCCTGGATGTGGCGCCGCAACGCCGCCGCTGCAGCACCAAGCCATCAGCAGACTCCTGTCATCAGCCCCAAACCTGAGCCCAGCGCAGGGGGCTGGTCGGGAATCGACTCCTAGGCTGGGGTTCGGAATGAACGGCACCATGGCACCGCGCTGGTTGAGGTCCCTGGTTGCTTTACCCCTGGTTTTTGGGGTTGGACTTGGCCCAGCCCCAGCGGCCCAGGCCCTGGTTCCCTTCGTGGTGCTGCCCCCCCCCCAGGACCTAGAAGCTGCTGGCCTGGGGATTGCCCAGGCCGCCGCCCGCCTGCTGCGCCTCGGCCAAGCCGAGGAAGCGGCCCGGCTTGCGGCCCTGACCGTGCAACTCATCCCTAGTGACCCCCGCGGCTGGATCCTGCTGGCCGAATCTCAGCTGCGCAGCAAACAGCCGAAATTGGCCGCCATTGCCCTAGTGCAGGCCAAACGGCTTGATCCCAAAAATCCCGGCATCTGGTTTGCCGAAGGCTCCCTGGCCCTCCATGACAACCACCCCCAACGGGCGATCCAGTTGTTGGGGCAGGGCCTGAAACTGGATCGCAAAAACGCAGGCGCCTACTTCGATCTCGGCAATGCCCAGATCCTGCTTGGCAAACCCAGGCCAGCCCTGGTCGCCTTCGAAAAAGCGGCCTCCCTACGGCCCAATTTCTGGGAAGCGATCAACAACCAGGCCCTGGTGCTGTTTGAGCTGGGCAAACCGCTTGAGGCGATCAGCCGTTGGCACCAGGTCCTACGCATCAAGGCGAATGCGGCCGAACCCAGCCTGGCCCTAGCCGCAGCCCTCAATGGCCTTAAGCCGGGCAGCCAGGAAGCAATCGAGCTGGCCAATCGGGCCCTTGCCGCCGAACCCAACTACGCGCTCGAGACTTACCAAAAAGAGCAGCTCTGGGGGCCGCGCCTGCGGGCCGCCACCCGCCAGCTGGTGCAACGCAACGAACTCAAAGCCAGTCTGGAACGGGCCCTGGCCAATGCGAGCGGCAACAACGACGACCAGGACGAGCAATAGGGTCCTGAGGGGGCGGGCCCCGGCCCTCCTCGACGGGATCTGTAGGCTGAAAGCCAAATAGCCCTCAGACACCAACAGCGGATGGCCGGGGAGCAGAACGGGCAGCGAATCCAACCGATCGCCCTGCATCAGGAGATGCAGCGTTCCTACCTCGAATACGCCATGAGCGTGATCGTGGGACGGGCCCTCCCCGATGTGCGCGACGGCCTCAAGCCCGTGCAGCGCCGCATCCTGTTTGCCATGCAGGAGCTGGGGCTCACCCCCGATCGTCCATACCGCAAATGTGCCCGCGTCGTTGGCGACGTCCTCGGCAAGTACCACCCCCATGGCGACCAGGCCGTCTACGACGCCCTGGTGCGGCTGGTGCAGACCTTCGCCAGCCGCCATCCCCTGCTCGATGGCCACGGCAACTTCGGCTCGGTGGACGACGACCCCCCGGCCGCCATGCGGTACACGGAAACGCGGCTGGCCCCGATCGCCTACGAAGGTTTACTGGATGAAATCGGCAGCGACACAGTTGATTTCGCGCCCAATTTCGATTCCTCCCAGCAGGAACCCACGGTCCTACCGGCCCAATTGCCCTTCCTGATCCTTAACGGCTGCACCGGCATCGCCGTGGGCATGGCCACCAGCATTCCGCCCCATAACCTGGGCGAAGTGGTCGATGCCCTAATCGCCCTGATCCGCAAACCGGAACTCAGCGACGAGAAACTACTGGAGCTGGTTCCCGGGCCGGATTTTCCCACCGGCGGTGAAGTGCTGATCAGTAGCGGCCTGCGGGATACCTACCTACTTGGTCGCGGCAGTATCGCCATGCGCGGTGTGGCCCACATCGAGGATGTGCAACCCGGCAAAGGCCGTCATCGCCGCAGCGCCGTGATTATCACGGAATTGCCCTACCAATTAAGCAAGGCGGGCTGGATTGAAAAACTGGCCGACCAGGTCAACGATGGCAAGATTACCGGCATCGCCGATATTCGCGATGAAAGTGATCGCGATGGCATGCGCGTAGTAATCGAATTACGCCGCGATGCAGACCCTGAAAAAGTATTAACCGAACTGCAACGGCGCACCGCCTTACAAAGCAATTTTGGTGCCATTATGCTGGCCCTAGTGAATGGCAAACCGCTGCAACTGTCCCTGCGACAGATTTTGCACCATTTCCTTGATTATCGCGAACTCACGATCATCCGCCGCACCCGTTATGCCCTGAAACGGGCTGAGGATCGTCTCGAGGTCGTAGAAGGCTTGATCATTGCCCTCGATGCCCTGCCCCAGGTGATCGCCATGATCAGCGCCGCCGCCGATGCTGGCAGTGCCAAGGCCAGCCTGCAGGTCCATCTCAACTTGAATGAACGTCAGGCCGATGCCGTACTGGCGATGCCCCTAAGGCGCCTGACCGGCCTAGAGCAAGCCAGCCTGCGCAACGAGGCCGAGGATCTGGGCCAGGAACGCAATCGCCTGCGCAACCTGCTCGATGACCGCAGCACCCTGCTCGACACAATGGTGAGCGAATTCAAGGGGCTGAAAAAGCGTTACTCCACACCTAGGCGCACCCGCCTGATCGAAGGGGGCGATGACCTGGTGGCCCAACGGGCTGCCGCGAGCCGTCCAACGGCGGAACTGCAACGGCAGAAAGCCCTAGAAGGGCTCTCCAGTGATGGCAAATTATTGATCCAAGCCGATGGCCAGGTGAAGATCGTGGCGCCCCAATTACTGGGCCGCCTGCACCTCGATGAGGCCATCGAAGCGGGCGATCACCCGGCTCCGGCCCGGCTGATCCTGCCGGTGCATGAAAAACCGTCGCTGTTGGCCTTCACCAGTAGTGGCCGAGTCGCCCTGTTGCGCTGGGAATTTGCCGGCCAAAACCCCGGAACCCTGGAGCAGTTCCTACCCGATGGGCTCCTGGGTGAACGGGTGGTCCAGCTGCTGCCCCTGCCCAGCGATGGGGCCGCCGGCCTGGGGATGCTGACCAGCGATGGACGCCTCAAGCGCTTGGCGATTCAGGAGTTCCGGGAGCTCTCGGGCCGGGCCGCCACCGTGCTCAAACTCAAGGATGGGGTGGAGCTGCGGCGGGTGGTGACCTGCCGCGATGGCGACACCCTGGTGGTGGGCACCAGCACTGGCCGCCTGTTGCGCCTCCAGATCGATGACCAGTCGATCCCCACCATGGGCCGTACCGCCCAGGGACCCGTGCTCATGCGGCTTTTGCCCAGGGAAACGGTGGTGGGGGCGGCCTGCGGATCCGCCGATGGAACTCTGCTACTGGCAAGCCGCCGGGGCCAAATCAAACGACTGCCGATCACCAGCCTGCGGCTCGGCCAGCGGGGGGATCTGGGGCAGATAGGCCTGGGCTTTGGCCAACGGGATGACCAGCTCAGTGACCTGCAGGACGGCGACTCCAAACTGGTAGCGATCGTGCTGAAGGACGGCCGCAGCATCAGGCTCGCAACCCAATCCCTGGAAGCCCAGGATTGCAGCGGCACCGGCATCACCCTGGACCTAAAAGCGGATGAAGCGATCAACGAATTGATCCCCCTACTCCAAACAAACTCCTGATCACTTTTGCTAGAAAACTAAAGATCTATTAAGCTATCTCGTTTCGAAATAATCTCTTAAGTCACATCTAAATTTTTCAAGAATTGACCAGAAGAGCTGGCTCTAAGGTAAGTTTACTAGCTCGCACTTCCTCATCCATTGGAATGGGATAGGCCCCGTCAAAACAGGCTGTACAGAAGTTATTGGAATTTTCATGGGCCGCTTCCACCATGCCTTGCTTGCTCAAGTAGGCGAGAGAATCAACGCCGAGGTGACGTTCTATCTCCGCCAGCGTCAGGCGGGCCGCGATCAACTGATCCTGGGTGTCGGTATCAATTCCATAGAAACAGGGATGGGTCACCGGCGGAGAACTAATGCGCATGTGCACCTCCGTAGCACCGGCATCCCGCAAGGCAGCCACTAACTTGCGACTGGTGGTGCCGCGCACAATCGAATCATCGATCACCACGACCCGCTTGCCAGAAAGCACATCAGGCAAAGGGTTGAGCTTGACGCGAATACCGGCCTCGCGCATGGCCTGGGTGGGTTGGATGAAGGTGCGACCGACATAGCGGTTCTTGATCAGGCCATCGGCAAAAGGAATGCCACTTGCCTGGGAGTAACCAATCGCAGCCGGGATACCTGAATCGGGAACCCCGATGACAATATCGGCATCAACAGGCGTTTCCCGCGCCAGGATCTCACCGATTCTGACTCGATAGCTATAAAGAGATTCGCCAAAAAAGCGACTATCGGGCCTGGCGAAATAGATCATCTCAAAGATGCAGAGCTTGGTAGGCTCTTGACACCAAATTTGACGCGTTGGTATTGGATCACCAGCACGAAAATATATCAACTCACCGGGTTTTACATCATCTAAATACCTGGCTCCAACAATATCGAGTCCACAGCTTTCACTACTAGCTACCCAGTGGCCCTGATCCGGTTCCCCCAAGCTCCCAAATACAAGGGGGCGAATGCCATGACCATCGCGCAGGGCAAATAGGCCATGGGGAGTTCCAATCACCAGGCTAAAAGCCCCTTTACAGAGGCCCGCCGCCGTCACAATCGCGGCCTGCCAATCGAGGCCGCTATCAACGGCCTGCTGCAAGGCAAAGGCGATCAGTTCCGAATCGGTAGTGGAGGTGAATTCCACAGCGGTACCGGTGGCCAGGGCCGTGGCCGCAATCGATCGGTTCAGCTCGGCCGCATTGACCAAGTTGCCGTTATGGGCTAAGGCAAAGGGCCCGAGCCGGGTCATCAACACCACCGGCTGGGCATTGCAAACCTTGCTGCTGCCAGTCGTCGAATAGCGGTTATGACCGATGGCTAAATCACCAGGCAGGCGCTCCAGTACCTCCTGATCGAACACCTGACTAACCAGGCCCATGTCCTTGTGCAGGCAAACCTTGGCGCCCTGGAAGGCGGCAATTCCCGCCGATTCCTGGCCCCGGTGCTGCAGGGCATAAAGACCGAAATAGGTGAGGTTGGCCACCGCCTGCCCCGGGGCGAGCACGGCAAACACGCCACAGGCTTCTTCGGGCTTATCAGGCCGTTCCGGCTGCTCGAACGGCACTGACAAATCGTTCCTCTCCAGGATGGTCATTCTGCCTCAGACCCCGGTTGCCATCCTCCGCGGGATGGCCTGCTCATAGCTCTTCTGAAGCTCGCTGATGGGCAGCTGCACCAGGACCTGATCCGCCTGGCTGATCACCAGCTCAGCGCTCGCCTGCACCTGGCCCAACCGCTGGGCGGGAATGGCAAGGCCTGCGCCCCCGGCCTGGTCCAGGGCCTGCTGCCAGGCTTGCGCATGCTCTGCGGCCACCCCCACCAGGATGCGGGCACCGCCTTCGGCAAATAGAAGGCGATCCAAACGGGTGGCTCCGGCCGGAACCTCGACGCTCGCCCCCAGGCCCGAGGCCATGCAGGCTTCAGCCAGGGCTACGGCCAGGCCGCCATCGGCCAGGTCGTGGGCACAGGCCACCAGACCAGCGCTGATCGCCTGGCGCAGAAACGCTTGAACCGCCTTTTCCAAGGCCAGATCCACCTGGGGCGGCCGGCCCGTGAGCAGGCCGTGGATGCACTCCAGATAGCTGCTGCCCGCCAAGGTGAGCCGATCATCCAAAGCCATGGACCCAGGGCCAGCGCAGGCCTCCAACGGAACTCCTAAGAGCCAGATGGCGGCGCCAGGCTGCTTCCAGGCCAGGCCGGTGACCTGGGCCAGGTCATGGACTAAGCCAACCATGCCCACCACGGGGGTGGGGTGGATCGGCTGCATGCGCCCATCGGGCAGGCGGGTCTCGTTGTAGAGGGAGACGTTGCCGCCGGTGACGGGCGTGTCCAGGGCACTGCAGGCCTCTGAAATGCCCCGACAAGCCATGGCCAACTGCCAATACCCCGTGTCGGAGTCCGGCGAGGGGAAATTGAGGTTGTCGGTAACGGCGAGGGGTTCGGCGCCGACGCAGCTGAGGTTGCGGGCGGCCTCGGCCACCGCCGCCATGGCGCCACGCTCGGGGTCTAGGGCCACCCAGCGATTCGGACAATCCACCACCGCCGCCACGCCGCGCGTAGCCGCCGCCATCGCTTCAGAACCCTGCTGGGGCCGCAGGCGCACCACGGCCGCATCGGCGCCGCCGGGGGGCACCACCGTGTTGGCCTGCACCTGCTGGTCGTACTGGCGGTAGACCCAGCGCTTACTAGCGATGGTGGGGTCATCGAGCAGGGCGAGCAGCACCTGGTTCCAACTGCGGGAGCCAATGCCTTCCCTACTGGCGGGGGGCAGCTGGTCCTCTGACCAGCGCCAATGGGCTTGGATTTCGGCGGGCGGTTCGCTGATCAGGCTGTGCTGGTTGATCGGCGTGTCATCGGCCAGGGCATTGGCGGGCACTTCAGCCGCCACTTCGCCGTGCTGGAGCACCCGCACCACGTTCTCGGCCAGAACCCGGCCGACCACCGCAGCCTGCAGGCCCCAACGGCGGAAGCGGGCCATCAGGGCCTCCTCCCGGCCCTTGGCCACCACGAACAACATGCGCTCCTGGGATTCCGAAAGCAGGAACTCGTAGGCCGTCATGCCCTGCTCCCGGGCCGGCACCAGATCGAGATCGAGCTCCACACCCACGCCGCCCTTAGCGGCCATCTCCGAGCAGCTGCAGGTGAGGCCTGCGGCGCCCATGTCCTGGGCCGCCACCACATCGCCGCTCTGGAAGGCCTCCAGGCAGGCCTCGATCAACCCCTTCTCGAGGAAGGGATCGCCCACCTGCACGGCAGGCCGGTCATCCAGGGAGGCTTCGGTGAGTTCGGCGCTGGCGAAACTGGCACCGCCCATGCCATCGCGGCCCGTGGTGCTGCCCACGTACACCACCGGATTGCCGACGCCACTGGCGCCTGAACGCACGATGTCCTCGGTTTCCATCAGCCCCAAGGCCATGGCATTGACCAAGGGGTTGCCGCTGTAGCTGGGATCAAAGGCCACCTCACCGCCCACGGTCGGCACGCCAACGCAGTTGCCGTAATGGGCGATGCCAGCCACCACCCCTTCCATCAAGCCCACGTTGCGGCCCTCCTCCAGGGGACCAAAGCGCAGGGCGTTGAGCAAGGCGATCGGCCGGGCCCCCATGGTGAAGATGTCCCGCAGGATGCCGCCCACACCCGTGGCCGCTCCCTGGAACGGTTCCACAGCCGAGGGGTGATTGTGGCTTTCGATCTTGAAGGCGAGCCGCTGGCCCTCGCCCAGGTCCACCACACCGGCGTTCTCGCCAGGCCCCACCAGGATGCGGGGGCCGGTGGTGGGGAACTGGCCCAGCAGGGGCCTGGAGTTGCGATAGCAGCAATGCTCCGACCACATCACCCCGAACATGCCGAGCTCGGCCCGGTTCGGTTCCCGCCCGAGCCGGCGCACGATTTCGTCGTAGTCAGCCCGACTAAGGCCCTCCTTGCGCAGTGCCTCGGCAAGCGAAAAGGGCGGTGTGGCGACCACAGCAGCGAAGCAGATGGACCCACTCTGGCTGAGGGCCCTACCAGCTGGTGGAGCTAGATCCAGGGATCCTCCTCGGAGTCCAGGTCCCGAACAGGGTCAGGGCGTTGTCGCGGATCTGGACGGGACGGGGAACGGCGATCGCCAGGCGGGCCGTAACGGCTGGAATAGGGGTCTGGCTCAGGCTCCTCCCCCCAGGCTTCCCAGGCCTCAGCTCTGTCCCCATAGGCGGTGCGGCGGGGCCCATCTGGATCCTCGGGCTCCTCTAGCCAGCCCTCAAGTCGCTCCTCTACGCGGCCGCCCACCTCTTGAAACTGGTCGCGCAGGCGGGAGGTTTCCTCACCGATTTGCTCCCGCCAGCGGCGGGAGCGGCGCAGGAATTCCTGACGCACGCTGGCCCGGGCCAGGGGCAATTGATCCAATTGGGTTAAGGCGGTGACCACCTGGCCCGGTTGCTGGTCCAGCAGGCGATCGGGAGTGAGGCGCCAGCGACTGCTGCCGGGAAGCCTGGGATCACTGCGGGCCACCAGGTAGTGGAGAATGCGGCCGCTGCTGAGCTCCACGGCCGCATCAGCCACGCTGCCCAGCACCTGGCCCTGCTGGCCAATTAAGGCGGCATCGATCAAGGTCGGCAGCCGTTCAACGGTGAGCAGGTCGGTGTCGGCCCCCTCGCCTTGGACAAACAGCTCCAGCTCGCCGATGCCGCGCAACTGGTTCAGGCGCCAGGCCAGGCGCTTGGAGCCAAAACTGCTCGGCTTGCTGATCCAGCCCAACAGGCGATGCACCGGCGGATGCATCCAAGCCAAGACGCCAACCCCGTGCTCATGGCCTTCGTCGCAGCGCACCTGGCGCCGCAACAGGTCGCTGAGTAGGAGTTGGTCGGGCAGGGCCATGAAATCAGCGTTGGCGTCTGGTTAAGGGGCTCAGCTGCGGATCTGAACCGGCATCACCAGGTAGGTGAAGCCTGGCTCGCCCACGGGCACCAGGATCACCGGCGTGGTGGGGGCGTTGCAATGGAGTTCAACCTGGTCAGCGGCGATCGCTTTTAAACCATCGATCAGGTAGCGGACGTTGAAGGCGATTTGGATCGCCTCACCACTCACCACTGCCGCCAAGCTCTCAGAACCACTGCCCACGTCCTGGGCATCAGCACTGATCAACAACTGGCCGGCTAGGGGATCACTGACGATCTTGACGACGTTGTTGTGTTGATCGGCCAGCACCGCCACCCGTTCCAAAGCAGCGATCAGGGCCCGGCGATCCACCTGCAGCTGGCGGCTGAAGCTATCTGGGATCAGCTGGCGGTAGTTGGGGTAGGTGCCATCAAGGCTGCGGCTGGTGAGCACCTGATCAGACCAGAGGAACACCACCTGGCCCCGATCGCAAAACAGGCTGACTGGTTCGCTGGACTGGCGGGCCGAGAGCAGGCGCTCCAGTTCCCGCAAGGAACGGGCCGGCACGGTGACATCCACCGTGCTGCCAGCCGCCGCCTCAGGCAGCCCTTGCTCGGGCAGGGCGTGATTGAGCTTGAGCACGGCGAGGCGATGGCCATCGGTGGCGGCGCATTCCAGCCCCTGGCCGTCGAGGCCCAGGTGCACTCCGGTGAGAATCTGCTTGGCCTCATCGCTGCTGCTGGCAAAGAGGGTGGCCCGCAAGCCCTTCACCAGCACCTGGGGATCCAGGCGAATCGGTTCACCGCTCTGGACTAGGGGCAGCTCCGGGAAATCTTCCGCCGGCATGCCCCGCATCTGGTAGGTGCCCGAGCTGCTGGTCAAATCCACCTGCTCGCTGCCTTCGTCGCTGCTGAGGGTGATCGGGCTATCCGCCGAAAGGCGCGACACGATCTCGCCAAACATCTTGGCGGGCAGGGTGATGGCGCCACTGGACTCAACGGCGGCGGCCAGGCTGGTCTGGATGCCGAGGCTGAGATCAAAGCCGGTGAGGCTGAGCCGGCCCGTGCCGGCGTCGGCCGTGAGCAAAACATTGGCCAGGACTGGATGGGTCGGGCGACTGGCCACGGCGCGGCTGACCAGTTGCAGGCTGGCGCTGAGTTCAGCCTGGGAGCAAACCAGCTTCATGGGTCAGCGCATGGGGTCCCCCACGCTTCCACAGGCCAGGCCCAAGCGCAACGGTCTGGCTTGTCGGCTTCCCGTCCCTTCTTCTGACTAATGGATTGATCTTTAAAACAAAGAAGCAACCCAGTAGTAGTAGGGGCTGGGGAAAGCAGGGAAAACCTAAATAACCATGTGAGGTACTACGGTTTTGCCAATCCAGGCCCGGGAAAAGCAATTCTAATAATCGCAAAATCAACTGTTTTCCCCTGTTTCCCAAGTCTGGGGAAAACGGAGGCCTAGCGGGGAAGAAAAGCTTCCCCCTTCTTTCCACGGTTTGGCCCAGCCCAATCCCCAGCCTTTCCAGCGGCCGGTTCTCCAGCTGGTTTGGCCAAAAAGCATGAAAAAAGGGCCACCGAAGGGTGACCCCAATAACCAAGCCTCCCTAGTCCTGAACCTGGGGTTGGGCTGCGTTCCCTGTTGATCGGAAGCCGATAAATCATTGGCCCGCCAGGTCGCTATCCGACTAGGACAACTGGGGGTTGCTTGGTTTTGACTAGCCCTAACTCAGAAACCGAGCACCTGGGCCACCGTGGCGGTATCGGGGTCGATGCCGGTATGGAATTTCGAGTCGTTGTTTTCGATCGCCGTATCCGGGTCCTTGAGGCCGTTGCCGGTGAGCACGCAGACGACCGTGGCGCCGAATGGAACCTCCTCGCGGCGCTTGATCAGCCCGGCCACGGAAGCAGCGCTAGCCGGTTCACAGAAGATCCCTTCGCCACTGCCTAGCAGCTTGTAGGCCTCGATGATCTCGGCATCGGTGACGGCCATGAAAGCGCCCTGGCTTTCTCCCTGGGCTTTCAGGGCTTTCTCCTTGTTCACCGGGTTGCCGATGCGGATCGCCGTAGCGATTGTGTCGGGCTGCTCCACGGTGTGGCCAAGCACCATCGGTGCCGCCCCGGCAGCCTGGAAGCCCATCATTCGTGGCAGGGTGCGGCTGCGGCCGGCGGCTTTGTATTCCCTGAAGCCCATCCAGTAGGCGCTGATGTTGCCGGCATTGCCCACGGGGATGCAGAGCCAATTCGGCGCATCGCCGAGGGCATCCACCACCTCAAAGGCGGCCGTTTTCTGGCCCTGGAGCCGGAAGGGGTTGAGTGAGTTCACCAGGGTGATCGGGTACTTGTCCGCCACCTCGCGCACGATTGCCAGGGCCCGGTCGAAGTTGCCCTTAACAGCCAACACTTCGGCGCCGTAGAGCAGGGCCTGGGCAAGCTTGCCCTGGGCCACGTAGCCATCGGGAATCAGCACAAAGGCCCGCATGCCGGCCCGGCGGGCGTAGGCCGCCGCTGAGGCCGAGGTGTTGCCAGTGCTGGCGCAGATCACGGCTTCAGAGCCCGCTTCACGGGCCTTGCTGATCGCCATCGTCATGCCCCGGTCCTTGAAGGAGCCGGTGGGGTTGAGACCGTCGTATTTAAGAAACACCTTCACGCCCCTGCCGATCCGCTCCGAGATCACGGGCGCTGGGATCAGGGGGGTCGCCCCCTCGTGCAGGGTGATTACCGGTGTGGCTGCCGATACGGGCAGCCAGGACCGGTAGGCCTCAATCAGGCCTGGCCAGTCCTGCATCACCGGCTTGGAACCCAGGCGCCGGAGGGCGGACAGCAGAGGCACGGGCAGCGAAGGGAGGGTGGGGATGAATCTACGGCTCAGGCCAAAACCCTTGGAGCCATGCCTGTTTCAGGGGCTTTCAGCTGAGTGTCCTGCCTGGGGACTCCCCTAGTGAGTTGGGGAAGTCCCTTACCAATTTTATTTGGTGCTGGTTGGTTCGCCCTTGAGACCATCCAGGGGCGCATTCGAGAAGAAATTGACCAGATCGGCGATGGAGCTGGCCTTGCTGGCGATGGCCATTAGGGCCGGGATGCTCACCTCCATTTCGCTGGTGGGATAGGCCTTGAGGAAGCTGATCGCCGAAAGGCTGCCCTTGCTGTTGTCCAGGCCCAGGATCACGCCGGCCTTCAAGGCAGGCACGCCGTAGGCCTTGGCCTTGAGCGGGAAAACGATCTGGGCCACCCTTGTGAGGATCGCTTCGCCGATTCGGGTATTGAGCAGGCGGCTGGTGAGCACGACCGGCAGGGTGAGTTGCTGGTTCAGCAACTTGGCCACATCGGCCGGTTTTTGTTTGCTGAGGGCGAGCACATCGGCTAGAAGGCCCCTGGCCTGGCCTGTTTGGGCCAGGCTTTCCAAATCCGCCACCGGGATCGAGCGCATGAAGGCGCCGCTGACGAACACCACGTTGGTGGCCGCCTGGGCGGCGGGCATCGAGGTGGTTAGGCCCAGACCCAGTAGGACAGCGGCAACCCGAAGCCGTTGACGGCCGCGTGGACGGGGCTTACGGGCGCCCTGAAGACTGCTGATTCGGTTTGTCAGTCTCTGCAAAACCTGGGTCAAAACCGGAACGCCTAAGTGTTACGGAAGATTTTAGGCGCCACCCGCGGTGGCTAAGCCCATGGCCCGCCGGTTGGACGGGGAGACCAGCACATCCCGCAGCAACCGCACCACTCCCCGCTCAGCTAGGCCCCGGGCGAGGCTGATCCCCATCTGGCGTAGGTCCGGTTCCTGCAGGAGGCGAGGTAAGCGCTTAAGCAGCAGCTGGGGCTCAAAGCCCGGCAGTTGCTGCAGGATCTCCACCAGCCGTTGGATGGGTTCGAGCGAGAGGAATTCCATCTCCCTGCTGCTGATCGGATCGCGGTCCCGCAGGCCGGGGGGTTGGAGGCGTTTTGGTAGCCGTTGGCTGAGCTGTAGGGCCGCCTGCCAGCCCAGGGCATCCATCTGGTTGACGACGCCCTCAACAAGCTGTTGGCGCAACAGGCCGGCATGGGCTGAAAAGAGGAAATCGAGCACTTGATCGAGCAGGCCATCGAGATCCAGCTCGGCACCTGAAGCGGCACTGGTGATCAGGTTGTCCAGTCGTTGCCAACGGAAGATCTCACCATCGAAAAGCATTTCCCGCAGGCTGTCCCGCAGCTGGGGATCGGGATCTTCCATCAGGCGCCGGGCAAAGTAGGGATAGGCGGCTCCGAGGATCTTGAAGTTGGAATCCACGCTCAAGGCAATTCCTTCCAGGGTTACCAAGGAGCGGATGATCAGGGCGTAATAGGGCGGAACCTGGAAAGGGAAGCGATACATCACGCCGGAGAGGTCGTCGGTGACGGCCTTGAAATCCATGCGGCTCACCCCCATCTCAATGGCCTGGCTGAACACACTTTCAAAGGCGGGAACAATCGGCTCCAGGTTTACGTCGTTAGCGAGGAATCCCAGGCTGACAAAGTCTTTAGAAAGGGCTGAAAAATTTCGATTAACCAGGTGCACAACAGCTTGGATTAGGCCGGTACGGGACTCCCGACTCACCTCACTCATCATGCCGAAATCCAGGTAGGCCAACCGACCATCGGCCAGGGCCAGCAGGTTGCCGGGATGGGGATCGGCATGGAAAAAACCGTGTTCGAGCAGTTGTTGCAGGCTGCAATTCACGCCCACCTGCACCATGTCATCGGGATCCATGCCGATGGACCGAACAGCTTCCAAGTTGGTGAGTTTTACCCCATCGATCCATTCCATGGTCAGCACGCGGCGGCTGGTGGCCTGGTGATAGATCAATGGAACGGCAATGCGTTTGTTATGACGATGTAAAGCGGCGAATTTTTCGGCATTGGCTGCTTCGTTGAGATAATCCATCTCTTCGAATACCCGCTTACCAAGCTCATCGATTAGGGCAACAAGATCACTGCGAATGAGGCCGATATTCTGGTTGATCCAAGCGGCAATGTTGCGAACGATATAAAGATCTAGGGTGATTTGTTCCCGTAGGCCCGGCCGTTGCACTTTGACGGCCACCTTTTCGCCGCTGAGGAGCACGCCGCGATGGACCTGGCCCAGGGAGGCCGCCGAAATCGGGTCCCGTTCCAGTTGGGCATAGATCTGGTTCACCGGTGCGCCCAGGTCTTCCTCGATGCAGGCCATGGCCAGGCCGCTGTCGAAGCCGGGAAGTTGGTCCTGGAGTTGGGCCAGTTCCTCCAGCAGCAGGGGCGGAATGATGTCGGGCCGGGTTGAGAGGGCCTGGCCCGCCTTAATGAAGGCTGGACCCAGGTCGGCCAATAGTTCGGCGCATTCCCGCGCCCGCTGGCGGGCGCGGTCCCTGTCCTTCAAAAGACCTGTGAACCAGTCAAAGCCCACCCCTAGGAGATAGAGGCCGATCGGCACGAGGGTTTGCCAAAGGCGCCGGATTAGGCGTTGGGGGTGGCCGGCGTAGATGCGGGTGATCGCCGCCGAGTCGTAGCTGAGCAGGCCAGAGGCTTCGATGAAATCGCCCAGGTCCAGGCTTTGGGCAGCAGGGATGGTTTGGTTGGCGGCGACGTTCAGGATCTGATCGTTGTCAGGGGGATCTCGGTCCGGTTGTGCTCCAGGTTGGCGGTTGGCCATGGGACTGTCCTCAGCCAGATGGGTTCCACTTGGGTCCTGTCCAACCGGTTCGCCGGTTACAGCCCTCTGCATGGCGGCAACGGCGGCTTCAGCGGCGGTAGGGACCATGGCAGCAAGGGGCGGCGATCCAGCGGGATGGAGATGGCCAGCCCCCTTCTAAACGAATCCCACAGCCGCTACGGTCGGCCTGATTGCCTGGGACCGGTGTGCTGACGGGTCTGCGCCTTGAAAACATCGCCCTGATTGAGAGCTTGGAGCTCGCTTTCAGCGGGGGCTTCACGGTGCTCACCGGGGAAACTGGTGCTGGTAAATCGATTTTGCTCGATGCCCTCGATGCCCTGCTGGGGGGCGCCCAGGGGGCGGCAGGCGCCAGGTTGCTGCGCCAGGGCCAGCAGCGGGGTCGGATTGAAGCCAGTTTCAGCTTGACGCCGCCCCTGCAGAGCTGGCTGGCGCAGCAGCACTTTGAGCTGGAGGAGGACGACCTGCTGCTCAGCCGTGAATGGCGCTTGCAGGAGGAGCGGCTCACCAGTCGGCACCGGCTCAATGGCGTGGTCGTGAGTCGCGCCCAGGTCCAGGAGCTGCGGCCCCTGCTGCTCGATCTCACCGTTCAGGGCCAGACCCAGCAATTGGGCCGGCCAGGCCAACAGCGCCGCTGGCTCGATCGCTTTGGCGGCCCCGAGCTAGCCCTGGCCCTAGGGCCCGTGGCGGTGGCCTTTCGCAGCTGGAAACAGGCGGCGGCTGCCCTGGAGACGGCCCGGCGCGATTGGCAGCAGCTGCAACAGGAACGCCAGCAACAGGAGCAACTGCTGCTCGACCTCGAAGCGGCCCAACTGGAGGATCCCCAGGAGCGCCTGCAGCTCGAAACGGCCCAGGACCGGCTGGTTCACGGGGTGCGCCTGCAGGAAGGGGTGATGACCCTGCTGGGCCGGTTGATCGAGGGGGCCGACCAGGCCCCTTCGGCCCTGGACCATCTCGGTGCCTGCGAACAGGAGCTGCAGTTGCTGGAGGCCATTGATCCCAGCTT
This sequence comes from Synechococcales cyanobacterium SupBloom_Metag_052, assembly GCA_016463595.1. GTDB lineage: Bacteria > Cyanobacteriota > Cyanobacteriia > PCC-6307 > Cyanobiaceae > BAIKAL-G1. The sequence continues at coordinate 18,313 of JAEMQZ010000031.1, forward strand.
GCTGAGCCTGCGCCAGGCCTGCACCGATGGCCTGGCCCAACTCCAGGACCTGGCCCGCGATCTCGATCGCTATGGCGCCAGCTTGGAGAGCGATCCTGAAACCCTGGCTTCCCTGCAGGAGCGCATCGCCCAGCTGAAGACCCTGGAGCGGCGCCATGGCCAAGGCTTAGGCGAGTTGATCGCCCGGCGCGATGAGCTGCGCCAGCTTCTGGCCCCCGGCGGCGGTGAGGCGGCGCTCAGCGAGCTCGAAGCCCAGGAGCAGCAGAGCCGTGGTCAGCGGGATCGTTGCAATGGCCAGCTCAGTGCAGCCCGGCGCCTAGCGGCCACGGCCCTGGAGGGGCAGCTGATGGAGGCCCTGCGGCCCATGGGCCTGGCCAATGTGCGTTTTGCCGTGGCCACCACTGCGGCGGCGGCCAGCGAGGAGGGCGCCGATGGGGTGCAGTTCCTGTTTTCGGCCAACCCGGGCCAGCCCCTGGCGCCCCTGGCCGAGGTGGCGTCCGGTGGTGAGATGAGCCGCTTCCTGCTGGCCCTGAAAACCTGCCTGGCGGCGGCCGATCCCCACGTCACCCTGCTGTTTGATGAGATCGACAGTGGCGTCAGCGGCCGGGTTAGCGGCGCCATGGCGGCCCTGCTGCAGAAGCTGGCCGAAAGGCGCCAGGTGTTCTGCGTCACCCACCAGCCCCTGGTGGCCGCCGCCGCTGAGCACCATTTCCTCGTGTCCAAATGGGTGGAAGCGGGCCAAACCCAGACGCGAGTGTCCCAACTGCGGGACACCCAGTCCCGCCAAAAGGAACTGGCGGAACTGGCCGGAGGCGACTCCGGCGGGGCCCGCAGTTATGCGGCCAGTTTGCTCGCTAGCCCGCCCAGCTGAACGTGAGCGGAGCAGGGATCCCGCCGGCGCCAGCCGATAGCGACTGGCTCCCCGGACCGATTTAACCCAACCTGGCCCACCGCCCCACCTAGAATCGACCCTTATCGGATCCCGTGGATGGCTCGCGTGAGCGCCAGTTCTGATCGGCCTGCCACGAGCTTCGCCGCGCCAGCCAGCACCATCAATGAGAAGGCGGCCCAGCTGAGCGCCAGCCGCCAGCTCAATGGTGGCAGCCTCGAGGATGTGATTCGGGTGCGCGGCGCCCGCCAGCACAACCTCAAAAATGTTGACCTGACGATTCCGCGCAATCGCCTGGTGGTGTTCACCGGCGTTAGCGGTAGCGGCAAAAGCTCCCTCGCCTTCGACACGATCTTTGCCGAGGGCCAGCGCCGCTACGTCGAGAGCCTCTCGGCCTACGCGCGCCAGTTCCTTGGCCAGGTGGATAAGCCCGATGTGGATGCGATTGAGGGGCTCTCACCAGCCATTTCGATTGATCAGAAATCCACCAGCCATAACCCCCGCTCCACCGTCGGCACGGTGACGGAGATTCAGGATTACCTGCGGCTTCTTTATGGCCGAGCCGGTGAACCCCATTGCCCCCAATGTGACCGCTCGATTCGCCCCCAAACCATCGATGAGATGGTGGACCAGATCAACGCCTTGCCCGAGGGCACCCGCTACCAATTGCTGGCGCCGGTGGTGCGCGGCAAGAAGGGCACCCATGTGAAATTACTGGGCGGTCTGGTGGCTGAAGGGTTTGCTCGAGTGCGCATCAATGGGGAGGTGCGCGAACTTGCCGATAACATCGAACTTGATAAGAACCATGCCCACCACATTGAGGTGGTGGTGGACCGGCTGGTGGCCCGTGAAGGCATTCTCGAACGGCTCACAGACTCCCTACGCACGGCCCTGAAACGGGGCGATGGCTTGGCCTTGGTGGAGGTAGTGCCCAAGGCGGACCAACCCTTGCCCGAGGGTGTGGAGCGCGAAAGGCTCTATTCGGAAAACTTCGCCTGTCCGGCCCATGGCGCCGTGATGGAGGAGCTCTCGCCCAGGCTGTTTTCCTTCAACAGCCCCTATGGGGCCTGCCCCGATTGCCA
>JAEMQZ010000105.1 GCA_016463595.1 Synechococcales cyanobacterium SupBloom_Metag_052
GACCCCCACCCTCCCCCAGATAGTTCCCGCCGGTGACCCAACCGGACCAGTCCTGCTGCTCCTGGGGGCTTCAAGCCAGGCCCTGGCGCCCCGGCTTGGGGCCTCGGGCTATGGCTGCTGGCACGGCGACCCCCAAGACCCCGGCAGCTGGGGGGCACCGGATTTGGTGGTGCTGGCGGTGGAGGTGGCCGGAGCCATCCCCCAGTTGCGGCGCCAATTCCCGTCGATCCCCCTGCTGCTAGATATCGAAAGCGACAGCGTCATGGGCCGCTCCGAAAGCCTCAGCAGTGGCGCCCACGATTTCTGGCTGTCCTCAGCCGGCCCAAGCGACCTGTTAATGCGGCTGCGGCTTCATATCAACCTGGCCGAACGGAACGCAGCCCGCCACGACCGGCTGCGGTTGGCCGATTTGTCTCTAGTGCCCGGGCGCCAGGAGGCCTGGCGCGGCCAACGGTTCCTGGCCCTTACCGCCAGGGAATATGCCCTGCTGCAACTGTTGCTGCACCAGGCCGGCGAGGTGGTCAGCCGCGACAGGATCCTGCAGGTGGTATGGCCCGATCAAGACAGTGCCGCCAGCAACATCATTGAGGTCTACGTGCGCTACCTCCGCCAGAAATTAGAGCTGGAGGGCGAACGGCGCCTAATCCACACTGTGCGCGGCCAGGGCTATTGCTTAGCGGAGAGCCTGCCAAAGAGCCTGCCCAAGGCCCCGGCCAAGCAGCCCGAGCAGCCCCAGCATCCGTCCGCAAGCGATACGGCTAGTCCGTAAGCGCCAGCCAGGCTCCAAACCACAAGTCCTAAGCAGCCATGAGCCCTACGCCAACCCCGCATTCGGGGCCGCCCCAGTTCCTGCCGATCAGCGCCCAATGGTGCCTAGTGAGCCCAGCAGCAGGGGACGAGAAGTCCAAGCCAGCCTGCATCGAGTTGGAGCTGGCCGCCACGCCCCAACAGCAGCAATGGGGCCTGATGGGACGGCCACCCCTGCCACCGCTAAGGGGCATGTGGTTTCCGTTTAAGCCGGCCAGAACGATGAAGTTCTGGATGTACCGCACGCCCGCGCCCCTGGACATGGTGTTTCTGCACCAGGGCCAGGTGATCGCCATCGAAGCCAACGCCGCACCTTGCCCGAGGCTTCCCTGTCCGAGCTACGGCCCCGAAGCCCCCGCCGATGGGGTGGTGGAACTGGCCGCTGGCCAGGCTGGGGCCCTCGGCATCTCAGTCGGTACCCGAGCGGCGATCCAACCCAACGGCAAAGGGTTGCCCTAGGGGAAAAGCGAAGGGGTGCTGCCCCACTAACCCGATGCCAAGCCAGCTTTGGAAACCGAACCCAACGCAAGACAGATCCTGCCCAACTGCTAGCCAGTAGTTACTCAGCCATGGCCAAGCCGACACTTTGCCGGCACTGAACAGGGCTCCTCCAGGCCCCCATCGCCAACAGAACCAGCAACCGCACCCCCCAGCAAAACGCAGCCAGCCTTTGCCATCTATTGCATAGTTAGCAAAATAAACCCAATTGGCACGCGAGCTGCTTAATCGCATCAGAGCCAAGCAACTTGCGACCAATTCGCTGAGCCCAGAGGAGCCCTAGGGGCCGCCCAGCCGGGGATCGGCACGGGCCAAAGTCAAACTATCCCCCGGCGGGGACAAGCAAACTCTCAGAAGATATGTTAATATAAATGGAGCATGCTTACGAGCACCCAACGATTTCAACTATGTTTCAGTCGCAAACAATTCTCGACGAACTCCTAACCCGTCGACACAGAAGTTTTCTTTCGCAGCAAATTATTTTCTCCTATCAAATCCTAATCGATATTCTCTACAAGGTGTGGGGAAGCAATACGGAGGACTACGGCAGAGCCATCCAGATCGCCACGGGCAGGCGCGGCGACCTAGGGCGTTCAGCCCAATTATTTGAAGGAATCTTTATCGACGAACCGATCGAAATTGAGAAGCTTGAAGAATCGCTTAAATCAGTCAATATCATCGAGCGTATTTCTGGTGATCAGAAACGGCCAAGCCCAAATTTCGGCCGTTCCAATTCTCTGATTTCCAGCATCAATTTCTTCGCCGAGAAAAAGGATGAGCAATTCATTCTTGATCGTATTGGCATATCCAAGCAAAAACTACTTGGCATTACCCGCTCCATGTGGGAAATCAGGGCATGCGCATTCTTCCTGCGAACAGCGAGAAATGACGATGAACATCTCGACATTCAAGATTTTTCCATGGCCACAGCCATTGCCGCTACCGGTTGTGCCGTAAGAATTTCAGACTGCATGCAGACCGTCGCATGGTCTCTACAGGGCTATGCGCCCAGCTTCAACGCCATGCTTGCCGTTCCTAACGAGGACTGCTCCCAACCTCTTAATGAAATCATGAACCAGCTGGTCAGCCCTGAGGCTGGCTCTGGTGAAACGGGCGAGACCAAATCGGGCGGAGATCAAGACACCTCGATTGCAACACTAAATTCTCTGATGACAGGCCAGCAAGGCAATTCAACTGAGATTGTCCCCGTACTACTGGAATTACTGCGTGGCATGAATGAAAGCAAACGACATTATTTCACCGTCAGCCAATCCCTCGAGCGGATTGAGGGCCAAGGAGCCCGGATCGAAAACTGCTTCATCTCCCAAGCCACCAGCTCGACCAGCCGCGCGAGCGGACCACCCCTAGGCATAAGCTCAGGAGTGGGAGCCACCACGATCCAAGACATCAAGACCATTCCCGACCAATTAAGCAAGCGGGACGCCGAGGGTGCATTGCTTGGACTAAGGAGCTATATCCTCTTCAAAATGAGAATTAACTACCCGGATTTTGAACCCTACCATTGCATTACCCAGCGCACCGCCATTCTTCAAGCCCTACACGCTAGATCGAGAACAATCGAAGAATATATCAGCGTTCCCGTGATTAAGAGAATTATATCGATGAACGATAATGGTCGAGAATTAGTCGACCAGCAGCTGGAGGACTGGGGTGATCACATTGCCAAGATCCTGACGTGCATTGACTACGCCAAATCGAACGACGATCACGATCAGCACGACATCGCCTAGTCGGCGAAACCACCCAACCCTGCAGCAAAACTCCCCTGGGCATCGGCCATAGCCAGGCCCAGGGGTCAAAAGAATTCAGCCACTTGTCGGCTGATCACGCAACCGCAAGCGGGCCATCCCCAGCCGCAACGACGACGCAGCCAATCTGACAACGGGCTAGGCAGGCCTGGCTTAAAGGCTGGGGTCCCGATGGGGGCAGCTGCCCTATTCGACCGGCTGGGTTTGGGACCTAGCCAAGCCTGGCTCCACCATCGCCGAAGCTAGGTCGAGCGTCCCAGCGATCGTTGTGCTCCATTCCCCCGCCTGTGAGCGCAATCAAGAGCCGATCCTGGGGCTGTTGAGCCAATGGCTACCGCCAGGCGCCCGGGTGTTGGAAATCGGCTCTGGCAGCGGTCAACACGCCATTTTCTTTGCCAGGACCCTGGCAGGGCTGCAATGGCAACCGAGTGACCGGCGCGAAAACCTCCTGGATCTGGCGGAACGGATTGGGCTGGAAGGCCGCGATGGCTTGGCCCCGGGCGCCCGGGTAGCCGATCCACTCGAACTGGATGTTGACCAAGCCGACCACTGGCCCGAACGGCATTTTGATGCGGTTTTCAGCGCCAACAGTTGCCACATCATGGCCCAGGCATCGGTCGCAAACCTGATAGCAGGTGCCGCCAAGCGATTGGCCCCAGGCGGGTTGTTGGTGCTCTACGGCCCCTTCCAGGATGGCGGCATTCACACGGCCGCCAGCAACGCCGCCTTCGATGCCCACCTGCGCAGCCTCAATCCGGCCATGGGCCTGCGCGATGCCATGGAAATCAAGGGCTGGGCCCAAGCCCATGGCCTTAGCGCCAAGGCCGATCTGCCGATGCCGGCCCAGAACCGCACCTTGGTGTTTCAACGGGATTGAAGAGCAGCCCTCAAGGCAGGGGCTATTGACGGGGCCAGCGGCTCAGCGCAGTTCAAAGAGCAGCAGATCAGCCCCCCGGCTACAGGCGGTGAGGGACGTGAGTTGGCCGGCGCGGAAGCCGAGGCCATCGCCCTGGTTCAGGGTTGGCGGCACCCCGATGGAATGGGGAAGAGCAGCCTGGGGATCGACGACCAGGCTGCCCGCAATCACCTGGATCCAGCCCTGGGTTTTGGGCGCCAGCGCTAGATCGAGCTTGTCGCCGGCCCCGGGGCTCGCGCGCCAAAGGCGAACCGGCCGTTGGATCACCATCGCACCATCCAAGCCCTCGGGATCGACTAGGGCCGTCCAGCCCTCGGCCAGGGGGAAAGCCCTCTGGTCGTAGCTGGGTGGAATGCCATGACAGCTGGGTTCAATCCAGATCTGCAAAAGCCTGCAGGCACTCTCGCCACCGTTGAATTCACTATGGACAATGCCCGTGCCAGCACTCATCCGTTGCACTTCACCGGCCTGAAGCGTGGCGCTGTGCCCCATCGAATCACGGTGGTTCAAGGCACCTTCCACCATCACCGTAATGATCTCCATGTCCCGGTGAGGGTGCATGCCAAAACCCTGGCCCGCATCAATACGGTCATCGTTGATGACCAAAAGCGGTCCAAAACCAGTCCAGATGGGATCGAAGTGATCGGCAAAACTAAAACTATGCCAGCTATCAAGCCAACCGGTCTGGCTGTGAAAACGCCCAGTACCGCGGCGAAAAATCAGGTCTGGATTGCAACGTTCGTGGGTCAAAGAATCAAGCTGGGGCTTCATCACCAAAGTAGGTCAACCCGATGGGCTATCGGACCTAGCTTGAATCAGGCATGAAGGTCTGGCAAGCCGATCGCCAACCACCAGCGCCGCCCCATCACCACAGACAAACCAGTTGAGATTGGCTAGGAAGCGCAGCATCGTCCCAGTACGGGGGGCAGGCGCCTTAATCCTGGGGAAACTGCCTGTGGACCCACCCCTAAGGGGCCCAGGTTTAGCAAGGCTTTGGGTTCAGCCAGCAGGAGCCTGGACTGTCCGCCAGGGGGCGACGGCAGCGCCCAAGGCAACCACTTAA
>JAEMQZ010000106.1 GCA_016463595.1 Synechococcales cyanobacterium SupBloom_Metag_052
TAAGAATCCAGCAACCCAGTCACTGACTGGGTTTTTTAGTATCTAAGGTTTGAGGCAGTCTCTGCTAGTGCGAGAAAGCAAGGAATCAGAGAAGCGCCTCAGGAATGGCCTCTTGAAGATGTAGTCCTTAAATGCTGGGGCATCCACGCTTCCCCTCAGGCTGGCTGACCTCTTCCAAAGGAATGCCTCCAGCTGGGGGAGAGTCAGTTACTGATCGATCAGGAAGGCCGCTTCTGGGGCCAGGAAGATCGCCGAATTGGCCAACAAGAAACTTGGACAATTGTTCTATTCTGCCTACAAATAGCCGCCTTAGCACTACAAATAATTGAAAATAACTTCTATTGGGTCAAGGCAAATAGGCTCTTATCATTATGGTGCGCCTTGAGGGCCCTGCTGGCAGGTCGCCATCAAATGCTTTTCAAGCAATTTATGCTGAATTGCTGATGAAACAATTCATTGAGTTGCTTCATCCTGTATTCTAAATTTTACTCGCACCATCATTGCGCCAAGCGAGCCATTTCCTTTTGCCTTCAATTTCAACAAGAAGATGCCCGATCTGCGGAAAAATCAAACCCCTAACTGCTGAGCATTTTCAAATAATCCGTTTTTTTGTTAAGGGATTTTCATTTTATTGCAACGCCTGTGACTCAGAATCAAAAAAAAGAAAGATGCGCCCTGAGGGCGTTTGAGTTTGACTTTAATCATGACGTTAAAGCGGCTTGTTGAGGTGCTTTCTGGGGGAAAAGATGCGTCTGCCCTACCCGACTTACCAGGCCTTATTCGTCGAGCAGAGCACCTGCCTCAGCAGTTTTCACAATAGATACCCATGCGGGAGGTTTCCATAAAGCATTATCCAAAAGTGTTGCGAACTAGAATAAAATAAGCGTGTAAATACATTTTGCCTAGAGTTTAGGGAGTAGGTAATCGTCCCGCAAATCTCCATGTCTATTGCTTTCTTCCATAAGGCAACTGCCAAGAATCCACAACTTCAAGGTCAGCAAATGGTTAACCACAACGAGGATACCGACCGCTACCAATTAAACTCAAATGATTTCCACGTCGCCTAGGGCTTGAAGTCTCAGAAGAGGTTCTTGCCTACCTGCAAGGCATCAGCGACAGGACTGGCAGGTCCATCAGTGCGATCGCCACCGCGATCATTGCCCAGGGTGCTGAAAAGTTTGATCCTAAATAGTTTGATCTTTAGGCAGAAATGCTCATCCACCACTGGCTGGCTGCGCTAAAATAGAGCGGTTCTTCAGGGTAGGGGAGCGGCATATGAATGCCTCGTCTGGGATTAACAAAGATTTTGGCAAGGAGGCCGGTTCCATCTTTCTTTCTCCTAAGCGGATCACTGTGACAGTGTCTGCTATGACGGTGAAGAAACTATGGAAGCGGAGTCTTGAGGAAGGGAGGTCATTGAGCAATCTTGCCGCCTTTCTTCTGGAGCAATCATTGGAAGGTTATGCTCCAGATTAAACGCAGTGCTCCGCAGTAATCGTTAGTGAGGATGAGATCAGTACGCCGTCGGTTTTGCCGCCAAATCTGCCATCCTGATTCCACCACCACCTACGCCTGTGCTTCGAACCACCCTGCTGTTCGTATTCACTGCAGTCGCAGAGATCGTTGGATGTTATCTGCCCTACCTAGTTCTCAAGGGCGGTAAGACACCACTGCTGTTGATTCCAGCGGCGCTCTCCCTTGCGCTGTTCGCCTGGTTGCTCACTCTCCATCCCACGGCGGCAGGACGGGTGTATGCCGCCTATGGAGCGGTCTATGTGACCGTGGCGTTGGTCTGGTTGCGGGTAGTGGATGGGGTTCCGCTGACGCCACGGGACCTGGTAGGCGCCGTGGTGAGCCTGTTGGGAATGGGGATCATGATCGATCGATCTGGTGCCCGATAAGGTCTTGGGGCGTCCCAGGGGAAGTTCCCACAGGTGCCCGCACTTTCGCTATGGGGGGTGCAAGCACTGCGTCACCTTGCTTACCTATGCAGATCACCAACAGACGATCACGTTCTCGCCTCTTTTAGGCTTTCATCCGTGCCGGTATTCTTTCAGATTTTAGAGTGACTGCGACTGCTCTATCAACCTGCCAGAAAGCGGGCCATGCCACCTTCCGGCTACCTGATCGCATCGATTGACGACACGACAGCTCTTTGTAGGATTACATGGAGCAAATCCGATCACTAGCCGTCAATCAAAACCCAGCAGGTCAAAGATCTCGCGATCCTTGAGGGATTCAGCTTCTAAGGGCACCACGTTATCGAGCATGCGCTGGGCCAGGTTCAGGTATTCCTGTTGGACTGCCTCCACTTCTGGGGTGGCTTCCATCTCGAAGATGGTGCACTTTTTCAGGCGCGAGCGACGGATTGCATCGAGGTCGGGGAAATGGGCCATGGTCTTCATGCCGACCCGCTCATTGAACTTATCGATCTGGTCGGTGTCCTTGCTGCGGTTGGCGACCACACCACCAAGACGCACCTTGTAGTTTTTGGCCTTGGCTTGGATCGCCGCAATAATGCGATTCATCGCAAAGATTGAATCGAAATCGTTGGCGGTGACGATCAGGCAGTAATTGGCGTGTTGCAGCGGAGCCGCAAAGCCACCACACACCACATCACCGAGTACATCAAAAATCACCACGTCGGTCTCTTCGAGGAGGTGGTGTTCCTTGAGCAATTTCACGGTCTGGCCAGTGACGTAGCCACCACAGCCGGTGCCGGCCGGAGGGCCACCAGACTCCACGCACATCACCCCGTTATAACCTTCGAACATGAAATCTTCGGGACGCAGCTCTTCTGTGTGGAAGTTCACCGTTTCGAGGATATCAATCACCGTCGGCACCATCTTCTTGGTGAGGGTGAAGGTGCTGTCGTGCTTGGGGTCACAGCCGATCTGCAAAACCCGTTTGCCGAGCTTGGAGAAGGCCGCTGAAAGGTTCGAAGAGGTGGTGGATTTACCGATGCCGCCCTTGCCATAAACGGCGATCACCAGGGCCCCCTCTTCAATCTTCATCGAGGGATCGAGATGGACCTGGAGACTCCCTTCACCATCTTCCCGGTGGGAACTACTGGTGGCGGCAGCGGGCGAACTCAGGGTGGTGGTCATGGAAACTCCGGAAGCCGTGGATACGGCGATTAGGGAACGGAACGAAGGCTGGGAAGGCTGGGGTGACGGGGCCGCAGGTCGCATCGTCACCATGCTGGACGATCAGGGGGTCAGCTGACTGGTTGAGGACACCAATCAGGGGAAATCCTCATCGGCTGAAGTGGGCCTTGGCGTCATAGAGCACTTCCTCGGTAATCGTGTTGACACCGCGGTCACGGGCATAGGCCTCCGTATTTCGACGCACCTTGCCGCGCACGAAGAAGGGGATGCGGCTGAGTTCGGCCTCGCCGCTAGCACTCCAATTCAGGCCAAGCTCCTGGCCGCCCCCCGCCTGAACCGATCCCGCCGTAAATACCGGTTCGTTGTCTTGGCTGGTGCCAGGCCCATGGTCGAGCCTGGACTGGGTTCCGGCAGCGGTGGATGCGATGCCATTGGCGGGCGCTGCCGCTGCAGGCCCACTGGCCCCCTCCAGGTGACTGAGGTGACCGTCAACGAACTCAAAATCGTGGCGGAACATGCCGATCAGATGTTCCTCCAGACCCATCATCAGCGGGTGAACCCAGGAATCAAAAATCACATTCGCCCCCTCCCAGCCCATCTGGGGCGAGTAGCGGGCAGGCACGTCCTGCACATGCAGCGGGGAACTGATCACCGCACAGGGCAGGCCCAGCCGTTTGGCGCTATGGCGCTCCATCTGGGTGCCGAGCACCAATTCCGGTGCCGCCTCGGCCATGGCCTTCTCCACCACCAAGTAGTCGTCGGAGATCAGGGCCTCCAGGCCCAACTCCTGGGCAGCGGCGCGCACCTCCCGCGCCTGCTCGCGGCTATAGGTGCCCAGGCCCACCACGGTGAAGCCCAGCTCCTGGCTGGCGATGCGGGCAGCGGCGATCGCATGGGTGGCATCGGCAAAGATGAACACCCGCTTACCCGTGAGGTAGGTGGAGTCAACTGAACGGGAATACCAGGGCAGCCGCGAGCGCCGATCCGCTTCGCCAACCAGGGACATTTCTAGAGCTAGCTTCTCGCCCAGTTCGACCAAAAAATCACCGGTGGCCCCCACACCAATCGGCACCGTGCGCACCACGGCCATGCCGAAACTGCGCTCCAGCCAGCTGCACACCGGGCCTGCCACCTCGGGATAAAGGCAGACATTGAGATCGGCCTGGGGCAGGCGCAGCAGGTCCGCAGGCCTGGCCCCAAGGGGCGCCACCACATTCACCTCAATGCCGTGGTCAGCCAGCAGGTCAGTGATCTCGCGCACGTCATCGCGGCAGCGGAAGCCCAGCAGGCTTGGGCCCAGCAGGTTGACCCTCGGCCGGCGCCCTTCCTGGCGCCAGCGGGTGGGATCGGGCTTGGTGAAGCCAGGCGCAGGAAGTTGATCTTTGAGCAGGCCGCGCACGAGTTGATAGAAGGTTTCAGCCGCGCCCCAGTTTTCCTTTTTCGAATAGGCGGGCAGATCCAGGCTCACTATCGGCACCCCACCGAGATCCATGCCGGCGGCCAGGGACCCGGGCTGGTCCTGGATCAATTCGGCTGTGCAGCTTTCGCCGACCAGCAGGGCCTCGGGCTTGAAGCGCGCAACGGCTTCTGTGATCGAGCGTTTCACCAGCTCGGCCGTATCACCCCCCAGATCGCGGGCCTGGAAGGTGGTGTAGGTGACGGGCGGCCGGCGATCGCGCCGCTCAATCATCGTGAACAACAGATCGGCGTAGGTGTCCCCCTGGGGGGCATGCAGCACGTAGTGCACCCCCTCCATCGAGGCGGCGATGCGCAGGGCTCCCACATGGGGAGGGCCTTCGTAGGTCCAGAGGGTCAGTTCCATCGGGCGGGGTCGGACGGGG
>JAEMQZ010000032.1:0-2724 GCA_016463595.1 Synechococcales cyanobacterium SupBloom_Metag_052
TGGCCACCCCCTGGATCGCCCGGCTGCGGGCATCCAGGTCGGGCCCGGCCGCCAGCACCAGCAGGCAGGCACTCAAGCCCACCAGCACGTGCACCCGCAGGCGGTTCGGCTGGGGACCGGAGGCGGGATGGGACCGGTTGAGGCCCATGGCCAGGCCGCAGAGCACGGCCAGGCCCATGCGCATCAGGACCTCAAGGTCCGAGGTGAGCTGAATGGTCATATTCCACCATGGTGAGGCAAAGTCGGGCCGGCTGCCAACCCCAGCGTCCTCTGAGGCGAGCCCGCCCTAGGACCGCGAACCGGCCGCCAGCTGGTCGGCCAGGGTCTCGAGCAGGGGCGGCAGGGCGGCAAAGGGAGCGCCCACTCCGGCGCAGACCCACAGGCCCGGGGCCTGGGCCACCGGACCGACGAGCGGCACCCCGGTGGCCGTGAAACTCACCGGCAGCTGGTGATAACGGGCCGGTAGCCGAGCCAGCTGGGGCCAGACCCGGGCCAGGCCGGAGCGCAGCCGTGCCTCCATCCAGGCTGGATCGGGCTCGGGATCGAACTGGCCGAGGGGATTGACCAGGCTGATCTGGCCCAGCAGCCAGGCGGTTCCCCAGGGGGCCAATCCCGCATCGACCACCGCCCGGGCCTCCCCCAGGCTGGGGGTTTGCTGCTCCAAGGCCTGGCGCTGGCCCAATAGGGGCATGACAATGCCCGTCCGTGCCCCTGAAGGCAGGTCGCAGGCGGCCAGGTCATCAGCGCTGAGCGCCAACACTCCCGCCCAACTGGTGGCCAGCTCCGGCTTCAATGGGGGCCACAGCTGGGTGCTAGCTGCCCCCGCCGCCAGCAGCACGGTTTCGGCCTCAAGGGTGTCCCCCCCGGCCAGCCGCACCCGCCAGGGCGATGCCCCCGGGCACTCCAGCGCCAGGACTGAGCCCGTATGCCGCCTAACCCCGGCCCGCTCGAGGGCCGCCGGCAGGGCCGCCGCCAGGACTACGCCATCAACCCGCCCGTAGGGCAGCTCCAGGCCCAGCAGCTGGCCTTGGTCGCCCAGGAGCACAAGCGCGCTCTCTCCCGCCGCCACTAGGCGGGCCTCCAAACCAGCACCTGCAGCCGCCAGAGCCTGGGGATCGTCCGGGGGATTGGCGCAGCCGCCATGGAGGGTGAGCGTGCAGCTCTGCCAGCCCAGGGGGCCATGGCGGCGTTCGAGGGCTTGCCAGAGCTCCGCTGCCCTCGCCAGGGCCGGCGCCCCCCACCAGGGCACGCCGCCATAGCTGAATTGGCTTGCAGTAGCTAGAGCCGGCGCCTGGCTTAGCAGGGTTACGGGCAGGCCCCGCTCCCGCAGGGCCAGGGCCGCCAGGCAGCCCGCCAACCCCGCGCCGATCACCAACACCATTGGCCCATCACCATCAGCCTTCCACCATCAGCTCGTCACCGTCAGCTCCTCACCGTCAGCCGATCACGATCACGCCAATCCCAGGACCACCCCTCAAATCTGCAGGGTGAAGGAGGTGATCACCTGGTGGAACAGGGTCTTGACCTTGGGCCAGCGCAACTCGTTGGTGCTGGCCGCCAGGGTGTAAAGCCGGCCCCGATCGATCACCACCGTGGCTAGCTCATGGCGATCGCGGTCGTTGAGGTGCACCGCGTATTCCAGGTCGTAGAAGGTGTGGCTGCCGTCCTGCCGTTCCACGGCCTCCACCAAGGTGGCGTCCCGGCCACTGCCCGCCGGAGCAATCACGACCCGGGCCAGCCGTTCGCCCACGGCGACGGCGCTGCCCAGGTTTTCGAGGTCGTTGGTGGCATTCACATCCGAGATCACCAGGCTGAGGGTTTCGTCTGCATTGATCAGATCGTGGAACACCACCTGGGGCCCCTCACTCACCTGCACCCGGGTCCAGCCGGTGGGATAAAGGAAGGCATAGCGCCCATCGGGGCTCTGGAAGGAATTGAGCCCGGCGGCGGCGGCACTGCAGCCCACCAGCAGCACGGCCAACAGGGCAACCAGCAAACGCGGCACCCGGGTGCGAAGGCTGGCCATGGGGGAAGGAAGCGAGATAGCAGCCATTGTCCTGTCCCGCCTACCCAAACGGACGATCCGGGCGCTCTTAGATTTAGTTGAACTGCGAGATCCAACCTGAGCGGCTTCACGCGTCCCCTGGCCCGCTTGATCGACCAGTTCGAGCGGCTGCCGGGCATTGGTCCGCGCACGGCCCAGCGGCTGGCCCTGCACCTGCTGCGCCAGCCAGAGGAGCAGATCCACAGCTTTGCTGACGCCCTGCTGGCCGCCCGCAGCCAGGTGGGCCAGTGCCAGAGCTGCTTCCACCTCTCCGCCGAACCCCTTTGTGAGATCTGCCGCAACCAGGAGCGCCACACCGGCATTCTTTGCGTGGTGGCCGATTCCCGCGACCTCCTAGCCCTGGAGCGCACCCGCGAATACAAGGGTCAATACCACGTGCTGGGCGGACTGATCTCGCCGATGGATGGGGTGGGGCCGGAGTTGCTGCACATCCAGCCCCTGGTGAACAGGGTCGATCGCGACCAGATCAGCGAAGTGATCCTGGCCCTCACGCCCAGCGTTGAAGGCGACACCACCAGCCTCTATTTGGCCCGGCTGCTCAAGCCCTTCACCCAGGTGAGCCGCATCGCCTATGGCCTGCCGGTGGGCAGCGAACTCGAATACGCCGATGAGGTGACCCTGGCCCGGGCCCTGGAGGGCCGCCGGCCCATGGAGTAGGC
>JAEMQZ010000032.1:2824-19362 GCA_016463595.1 Synechococcales cyanobacterium SupBloom_Metag_052
AGCGCCAGCGCCCCGGCCGAGCGCCTGCCGGCCTGGCTGCGGGTGCCGATCGGCACTGCCAGCGAGCTGGAACGGGTACAAGCGGTGGTGAAGCAGCAACGGCTGCACACGATCTGCGAGGAGGGCCGCTGCCCCAACCGCGGCGAGTGTTACGCCAAAGGCACCGCCACCTTCCTGCTGGGCGGCCCGATCTGCACCCGCAGCTGCGCCTTTTGCCAGGTGGACAAGGGCGAGGCGCCCAGCCCCGTCGATGGCGCCGAAGCCGAACGGGTGGCCGAGGCCGTGACCGATCTAGGCCTGCGCTACGTGGTGCTCACGGCCGTGGCCCGCGACGACCTCCCGGACCATGGCGCCGGCCTGTTTACGGCCACCATGGCCGCCATCCGCCACCGCAATCCCCTGGTTGCCATCGAGGTGCTCACCCCCGATTTCTGGGGCGGCCAGCGCGATGAAGCCAGTGGCGCCTTGGCCCAACGCCAGCGCCTGGCCGCCGTGCTGGCTGCCGAACCGGCCTGCTTCAACCACAACCTGGAAACGGTGCAGCGACTCCAGGGGGAGGTGCGCCGCGGCGCCACCTACGAGCGCTCCTTAGCCCTGCTGGCGGCGGCCCGGGAGTTAGCGCCCCAGATCCCCACCAAATCAGGCCTAATGCTGGGGCTGGGCGAAACCAGGGAGGAGGTTGTCGAAGCCCTGGCGGATTTGCGCGGCGTGGACTGCCAAAGGTTGACCCTGGGGCAATACCTGCGGCCTTCCCTCGCCCACATGCCGGTGGCGAGGTATTGGAGCCCCGCAGAGTTTGAGGAGTTGGGCTCCATAGCCTCAGAGTTGGGATTTAAGCAGGTGCGCAGTGGTCCGTTGGTGCGCAGTAGTTATCACGCCGGGGACAAGGACAACTAGGCCTTAATCGCCCGAAGGCTGTTGTTCAAGTGCCACAGCCAATCCACCCCCAACCGCTCCACTCCCTGCAGGTCCCACTGCTGCGCCCCATTCACATCCACCAGCCCCAAATCCCCCAGGGGCGTCCGCGCCGCCACACCCCCTAAAAGCTTCGGCGCAATCACCGCCGCCAGCTGCTGCACACAGCCCTGCTTGAGGGCCTCTGCTGCCAAGGGCGGCCCGCACTCCCAGAGCACCTGGTTACAGCCCCGCTGGGCTAAGGCTGCCAACACAGTCAAGGGCGTGCAGAGATCGAGCTCCAGGCGCTCCACCCCCAGCTGGTCCAGCTGTTGGCGCCCCAAGGCGCTGGCTTCTGGGCCATGCACCACCAGGGTCGGCGCTGGGCCCTGGTCCCAGAGCTGGCGTTGGGGGGGCAGGTCCAGGGTGCGCGACAGCACCACCCGCAGGGGCTCGCGGGGACCCAGGCCCCGGCTGGTGAGCAGGGGGTCGTCGGCGCGCAGGGTGCCGCCGCCCACGATCACCGCGTCCACCTGGCCGCGCAGGCGGTGGACCCAGGCCCGGGCCTCGGGGCCGCTAATCCACTGGCTGGAGCCATTGGGCAGGGCCGTGCGGCCATCGAGGCTCATGGCCCATTTCAAAATCCCCAGGGGGCGGCCGGTCGTCACCCGATGGATAAAGGCCCGGTTCAACTGCCTGGCCTCGGCGCCGCAAACCCCGGCAAGCACCTCAACGCCGGCGGCCCGTAATTGGGCCAGGCCCTGGCCGGCCACGCGGGGATCGGGATCCACCATCGCCACCACCACCCGGCCGATGCCGGCGGCCAGCAGGGCCTGGCTGCAGGGGGGGGTGCGGCCGTGGTGGCAGCAGGGCTCCAGGGTCACGATCGCCGTGCCGCCCTTGCCCCGCTCGCCCGCCTGGCGCAGGGCGCCCACTTCGGCGTGGGGTAGGCCGGCTTGGGCATGGAAGCCTTCACCCACGAGCTGGCCTTCGGCATCGAGCACCACACAGCCCACCATCGGGTTGGGGCTGGTGCGGCCCTGGCCCAGGACCGCCAGCTGCAGGGCGCGCTGCATCCAGGGGCGCCAGCGCGCGGCCTGCTCAGCCGTGGCTTGCAAGGGGGCGGCTGGGCTCAAGCGGCGTCGGCCCCACCGGCCGCCTCGGCCCAAGCGGGCAGGCTGCGCCATTCGGCCACCACATAGGGGGGCACGGGCAGCTCCACAAACACGCCTGGCAGACGGAGCCGCAGCGGCCGGTTTTGCTGCAAATCAGCAAGCAGCGGGCCCAGGTCAAATTCGGCGGCGGCATCGCGGCCATCAAGGGCCAGCTTGGGGTTGGCCGTAGTGATATCGGCCAGGTCCCAATGGCTGCGGCCGGAGCTCACCTGCAGGGGGATGGGGTGGTCGAGCCGCACCCGCCCCGGAAAACTAACGATGCGTAGGCGCAAGGGCCCCCCGGGCGGTCCCTCGCGGTAGGCCACCAGTTGCCAGCTTTGGTCGTCGAGGTCGCGCAGGCTGTCGAGGCTGCGCACGACCTGCCCGCCGTTTTCATCGCCATGGCTGTGGATTTGGGCCTGGGCTGGCGCCGCCGCCAGCAGCTGGATGGCGAGGGTGAGGATCAAGCCCATGACCAGGCTCCAGGGGCCAGGGCCCAGGGGGTTGGTGGCCCCACCCAGCCATGCGCCTGTTGACACGCGCACCATGCTCAAGCTGCCTCCCGCTCAGCGCCAGGAATCCCCTGCCAATTGGTGTGGGTGGCCCAAAGGGCCCAGATCGCCATGGCCCGCAGGTAGTGGCAGGCCCGGAAGGTGTTCACCCCCGTGATCGCTTCCGGGGTGCGGAACTGGAGGCCGCCGCCGTACACCTGCTCCACCACCGCGCCGCAAATCGCCAGAGCCGTGTCGCCCTGCTCCATCAAGCGGTAGTAGGCGGCCAGGCCGAAGTTGATGCCGGTCCACACCTCCAACGGGTGCGTGCCATTGGGATCCAGGGGCGTGCCGTCACGGCGTAGGCCGTTGGCCACGCCGAGCCTGCCGCCTTGAAACCCCTCAAAACAGGCCTCCTTCACCGCCCGCAGGGCCGATTGGGCCCGCTCATCCGCCACCACGCTGGGAAGGCCCAATAAACGGGCATAGAAATCGCCGCAGAGTTGGTCCGCCATCACCACCGGCGTGCCGCTTTCGGCATCAATTTTGTAGAACTCGCCATTCCACAGAAGCCGATCAAAGTTGGAGCGCGATTGCTCCAGCCAGCTGCCGAAGGTGCGTTGATCCCCTGAGGTGTCGAGGCCGAGATCGAGTTGCAGGCGCTGGGCCATGGCCAGGGCCGCCTCTAGCGCCGCAATCCAAAGGGCGCCGCAGTAGGCGCTTACTCCCTTGAGCGGCCAGTCGTCGAAGGTTTGGTCGGGGGCGCCGCCGTTATCGGGCAGGCCGTCGTTGTTGGTATCGAAGGCCTTGAGATAGTGGAGAGCTTGCACCGCCGCAGGCCAGCAATCGGCTAAAAAGCGCAGGTCTTCGCCATTGGGGGCGAGCTTGAAGGTGCGCCACACCTGCAAGACAAAGTCGCTGGCCAGGTCTTTCCAGAGGTTGCAATCCTGGTAGGCGGTGTAGTTGGTGGCTTCAAAGGGCCGCTCGTTCGGGGCACCTAAATCGTGGGGGGTGGCACCAGCCAGCTTGCGGGCCGCCTCGACCCGGCCCTTGCCCTGGGTGAAATACCAACCGATCGGCCGGGGCGTGGCATCGGCGGCAGGAATGGCGCGGGCAAAACTACGCAACACCGCCTTATCAAGCTCGGGCCAGAGTTGCAGCAGGGCAAAGGAGCCATAGAGCCGCACATCAAGGCTTTCGTACCAGGCGTAATCGAGGCACTCGAGCACGCCAAATTGACCCACCGGATCGGCGCTGCTGGCGGCGGTCCAGAGGCTGCCGCCACTGGCCAGGTCGTAGAGCTCGTTGAACAGGGCCATGCGCAGGGCCTCGGGCAGGTCGGTGCGGGCCAGCACAGGCTGCTGCCAGGCCTCGATCTGCTGCAACCAAGCGGGCCAATCGCGCAGGGCTTCGGCCGCGATCGCGGCGGCATTGGTGCCGGAAGCCGAGAAGAAATCGCTATAGCGGCGCAGGGCGCGGCTGCCGGTGGCATAGGCGGTTACCGGCAGGTCCCAGCTGATCACCAGGGGGATCTGGCGGCTTTCGCCGGGCTCCAGGCGGAAGCGCACGGCCAACGCAGCGCTCGCAGCCTCGCTGGCGCTGCTGGCCCGATCGTTATCGCTTTGGGGAATCGAGCCCTCACGGGCAAAGGGCTCCCACAGCTCCGCGCCGCTACCGCTGGGATCCCAGCGGCTGCAGCGCTGCACCTGAACCCCCTCCTGGGGGCTGGTGGCCAGGCACCACTGGCCCTGACCCTCGGCAATCGGCTCGCAGAGGACTCCCTCCAGCAGCACACCGCTCAAGCCGTCGCCATCCACCTGGCGGTTGCGCTGGCCGGCGCCCTGGCCAATCGCCGGCACGTAGTTGTGCTCCGGGCTGCCGTCATCGCGGAAGGTCACCGCCGCCGAGGGGTCGGTGTTGGTGAACCAGCCGGTGGTGTTGCGCCAGCTCAGCAGTAAGGACAGATCAAGGGGGGCATCGGTGGGGTTGGAGAGGGTCCAAACGAACACCGCCACCGGGTAGCTGCTGCGCTGGTAATCACCGGGCAGGATCGGGCTGAAGGCCTGCACGCCCACCTGGGCGTCGAACACCCCCTCGTACTCGGTCCAACTGAGCGGATAGCGGGCGGCGTAGGTGCCGGTGCTGCGTTCGGTAGTGCTAGCGGGGTACCAGTCCCAGGCGCCCAGGGGCTCGCCAGCCTCGGGGCGGGAAGCATCGGCCTGCGGCTTCACCGCCAGGGCATGGGCGCGGCGGCCCTTGGCTCCGCTTTCAAACAGGGAGAACTGGCAATCGGGCAAGGTGCCAAACCAGTGTTCGCCACCATCGAGGTGCCAGAGGTTGAAGTTGCCATCGGGCGCCCGGCCGATGCAGCCAGCGCCGAAGCCGCCTAGGGGCATGCCGTGGCTAGGGCCGTCATCGAGGTTGCTGGCGTAGCGCACCGTGTAGGGCTGCTCCCAGCCCAGGCCAAAGGGGCGCGACCAGCTGCCAGGGGGCGCCGCCCAGGCTGCTGGCTTGCCGGGGCCCGGGCCCCGCAGCCGAGAAGTTAGGGCGGAAAGGCCAAACGGCGCCATCGAGCTGGACCAGGTGAGCCCAGCTTGTCAGAGCCCGCTGGCGAAGGGGGCTTGGGGCGGGAACGGCGACTAACCATCATGGGGCCAGTGGCAGACCACCCCCTGAGCAGCAGCCGCCCCGATCTCCAGCCCCAAGGCGTAGCACCAGCGATTGCGGTGATCGGCACCGATGCGGGCGGCCTGGCGTCCCTGGCAGCACCGTCCCTGGCCCTGGTGGCCCAGGCCGACCTGGTGGCGGCGCCGAAACGGCTGCTCGCTGAATTGCCCGCCTGGTGGGAGTTGGAACAGGCCGCCGGGCGACTTCAAGTCGGCCAGCCCTGCCCCGCCCTGGTGGCCACGGACCAACCAGAAGCAGCGTTCAACCAACTCGAAGCGGCAAGAGAGGCAGGGCAAAGGGCGGTGGTGCTGGCCAGTGGCGATCCCCTCTGGTTTGGCATCGGCCGCCTGCTGCTGCAACGCTTTAGTGCCGGGGCCCTGGCCTTCCAGCCAGCGCCGTCGTCGATGCAGCTGGCCTTTGCCCGCATCGGCCGCCCCTGGCAGGACGCCAGCTGGATCAGCCTCCACGGCCGAGACAGCGAAGCGCTGGCGTCAGCCCTGCAGAAGCGGCCAGCAGCCCTGGCCGTGCTCACCGACCCCCAGCAAGGCGGCGCCGCAGCCGTGCGCACGATCCTGCGGGCCTCGGGCCTGGAGGCCAGCTATGCCTTCTGGCTGGGCGAACGGCTCGGGCATCCGGCGGAACGGGTGCAGCGGCTCGCGCCCCAAACGCCCCTGCCCGCAGACCTCGATCCCCTCAACTTGGTGCTGCTGGTGGCTGAGCCGCCAGCCCCTCCCGCGGACCCGAGCGACCTGCCCCTGTTCGGCCTCGAGGACGGCCTCTTCCTGCAACTGCCAGACCGGCCAGGCCTAATGACCAAGCGGGAGGTACGCATCCAAGTACTCGCCGACCTGGAGCTCCCCGCCACAGGCGTGCTCTGGGACCTCGGTGCCGGCGTGGGCTCGATCGGCCTGGAGGCGCTGCGGCTGCGGCCTGGCCTGGAGCTCTGGGCCCTGGAACAACGGGGCGG
Source organism: Synechococcales cyanobacterium SupBloom_Metag_052 (assembly GCA_016463595.1). Lineage (GTDB taxonomy): Bacteria > Cyanobacteriota > Cyanobacteriia > PCC-6307 > Cyanobiaceae > BAIKAL-G1. The sequence continues at coordinate 8,998 of JAEMQZ010000032.1, forward strand.
CTCAGCCTCCCTGATCCGCGCCAATGCCGAACGGCTGGGGGTCACACCAGCCGGGGTTGTGGAAGGCCGGGCGCCAGAAGCCCTGGCGGCGCTGCCCGATCCCGATCGGGTGGTGATCGGCGGCGGCGGTTCCGAGCGGGCAGCGGTGCTGGCGGCCGTGATCGGGCGGCTGCGGCCTGGTGGCCGCGTGGTGATCCCCCTAGCCACGATCGAAGCCTTGGCCGAGTTGCGCCCCCTGCTGGAGCGGGCGGGCTTTGCCCTTGGCGTCAGCCAGCACCAGGCCTGGCGGGGGGCACCTTTGGCGGATGGCACCCGCTTGGCGCCGTTGAATCCGGTTTTGGTGCTGAAGGGATGCAAGCCCTGAGCAGGTACAGGTTCAACAGGTAAGGGTTCAAAACGAAACTCCCAATCCCCATCCAGCCTCAAGCCAGGGACCGCCCCCGCCACGTCCAGCCTTGGCCCGTGGTGGTCTTCCAAATCGACGCCGGCACAATCGCGCCAATCAGCAGGCCGCCCAGCCAGGCCAGCCACCAGTAACGCAGTGGCGTGCCAAAGCGCCAGCGGCTCCAAAGGCGAATCGCCAATTGCAAGCCAATCGCCGCCAAACCAAGCAGGCCAAGGGAACGATCCAGCAAAGCCAAGGGCACCAGCAACCAGGGCAAGCTGAAGCCCCCCAACACCACCAGGGCACTGCCAATCGCCTTAAACGGATTGCGATCGACGCCGAGGTACCAATTTTTAGTCCAGCCTTCCCACAGGGACGCCAGATCCAGATACATCCTCAGCCGCACAAGATCAACGCCCAATTGATAGAGCAGGCGATGGCCTGAGGCCTTGATCGCCCTGGCCAAGGCCAGGTCTTCGACCACTTCGCCGGCCACGGCGCGATGGCCGCCAATCGCCTCGTAGGCACTGCGGCGAAACAGCATGAAGGGGCCCGCCGCAAAGGCCGTGGGGTCGGCGGGATCGTTGCTGCGCTTGAGCGGAAAGCCCAGGCCGAGCAGGGAGGCCACGATCGGTTGCACCAGCCACTCGGCCAGGCAGCCGCACTCGAGCCTGGGGGCCAGGGTGAGCAGGTCCACCGGCGTGCCCTCGGCGCCGCCGCCAGCCACCTCCTGCAACACCGCCACCAAGGCCGCTGGCTCCAGCCGCACATCCGCATCGATAAACAGCAGCCACTGGGCCCTGGGATCACCGGCGGGCCAGTCCAGGGCCGCCGCCTGGCTGGCGGGCCAGTTCTTGCCACACCAGCGCTCCCCCTCGGGCCGGGGCCCCACCTCCAACAGACAGCGGGCCGGCCCCGATGGGGGCTGATCGGCCTGGAAACGCCCTTGGACCAACCCCACCGTGGCATCGCTGGAGCCGTCATCGGCCACCACCAGCTCCCAGGCCAGGCCCGGATCCTGGCTGGCCAACACCGCATCGAGGCAGGCAGAGATGTTGCTTTCTTCGTTGTAAACGGGAATCACCAGCCGCAGAAACGACGCCTGCAGGGGGCCGGGGTCGGGGTTGGCACCCAGACGTGGCGCCCGGCCGAGTTGCAACTCAAGCAACAGCAGCATCAAGCCCAGCCCCAGGCAGGCGACCAGCCCCAAACCCTGCAACACGACCATGGCCACCTGCATCCCTGCTCCTCGGCCCAGGGGCTGGCCTGGGGGCAGCAACTCTGGCACCGGCCCCAACGAGGTGGAATTCCAAAGCCCCTCAAGCGGCTCCGGAAACTCCAACCAAGGGCCAACAACAACAGCCCCGCGTCTGGTCAGGGCAGATCAAACCATGCCGTGATCGCGAGTTAGGCAGATTGATGCCGCAAGTAAACCCTAAAGAAAGAGTCCCTTAATTCGATTTTTGATTAAATTTTATCGTTTTGAGTTTAAGCAGGGGCCGCCAGCAAGCCAGTCAACGGCCAGGCAGTTTGGCCAGGGCGTCGCTGGCACCCATCACCACCAGCAATTCACCAGCGGCCAGCACGTGGGAGGCGGGTGGATTCACGATGAGCTGGTTGTCGGGGCCGGCAGCCAGCACGCTCACTTTGTAGGTCTTGCGGAGATTGATCTCGCGCAACGATTGGCCGATGAAGGCCTGGGGCACGCGGATCTCTTCGATGCTGTTGCGGTCGTCAAGCCGCAGCCGCTCCAGCAAGTTGGGCCGCACCAACTCCAGCCCCAGGCGTTCGCCCTGCATCTTGGAAGGAAACACAACCCGATCGGCCCCCACCCGCTGCAGCATCCGCATGTGGAGATCACTGGTGGCCCGGGCAATCACCTGCTTCACCTTGGTCCCGGGGCTGTCCTTAACAATCAAGGTGGCCGTAATGCTGGCCTCGATCGGCTCACTCATGGCAATCACCACGGTGGCCATGTCGAGCACGCCGGCGGCGCGCAGGGCCTCTTCGTCGGTGCAGTCGAGCACCCGCGCCTCGATCCCAGGATCGATCTGGCGCAGGTCATCGATGGCCCGCTGGCTGGCATCAATGGCCAGCACATCGGCGCCGGCCTTGAGCAACTCCGAGCAAACGGCCAAACCGAAACGACCGACGCCAATCACTGCAAAGCCGCCCTTGCTGGCGCCTTCAGCCTGGTTCCATTGCCACCAACTGGTCATGGGAGGGAGTTCAGATGAAAAGCTCTTCGCGCGGATAGCCCACGCGGGATGGGGGCCGGCTGCCGTAGATGGCCGAGAGCAGAAGCAAAATGCCCAATCTCCCCACGAACATACCGACCATCAGCACCAGCTGGCCCCAGCGGTTCAATTGGGCCGTCACCCCCAAATCCAGCCCCACCGTGCCGAAGGCCGACATGCAGGTGAAGAGCTTTTCCAGGAAACTGAAGCTGGTGCGGGTGGGCTCTCCTGAGGCCGTGGGCCCCAGGCCCAGCAACAGGGTCATCAGGATCACAAACAGCGCCGAGGCCAAGGTCACCCCCACGGCCCGCAGCACAACGGTGTCCGGGATCTGACGGCGCTGGATGATCACCTCATCGCGGCCCTCCAGGGTGGAACGGGTCGCTCCCATCAAAACGGCGAAGGTGGTGGTCTTGATCCCGCCGCCGGTGCCCCCCGGGCTAGCGCCGATGAACATCAGCACGATGAGCAGCAGCAGGCCGGCATCGGAGAAGGTTTGAATCGAGAGGGGCACGGTGTTAAAGCCTGCCGTGCGCGCCGAAATCGATTGAAACAGGGTCACTTGCAGCCGCTGCCACCACTGCAGGTCCTCGATCACGCCACCGGAGGCGAACTGTTCGGTGAACAGCAGGCCCAGGGCCCCCACGCCAATCAATAGGACCGTGCTGCGCAATACCAAGCGGCTGTGCAGGCTCAGCCGACGCAACTTGAAGCTCTGGAAGCTGAATTGGCGCAGGCTGACTTGACGGAGGCTGTTTCGAGGCAGGTTTAAGCCCCGTAGCTGTAGCAAGCTGGCGCGATTCGACCAAAGGTCGTTGATCACCCGCCAGCCAATGCCGCCCACCACGATCATGGCGGCGATCACACCATTGACCACCGGGTTATCCCGGTAGCGCACAAGATTGTCGCCCCAAAGACCAAAGCCGGCGTTGTTGTACGCGCTGATGCAGTGAAAAAGGGACGCCCAGAACCGTTCCAGGGGATTGGCGATGTCGGTGAAGCCAAAGCCATAGAGCACCAGCGTGCCTAGGCCCATCACACAAAGCCCCGTGACCAGAATGCTGTTGAAGGTGGGGCCAATCCCGCCCACACCGAAGTCGTCTAGGGCCCGGCCCTTATCGAGCCGGTGGCGCAACCCGGAGCGCCCCTGCACATACCCCTGCAGAAAGGTGGTGATGGCCATCAGGCCCAGGCCCCCGGTGATGATCAAACCGGCCAGGGTCACCTGGCCAAAGGCGGTGAGGTCCCGGCTGACGTCGATGATCGACAGGCCCGTCACCGTGATCGCGGAGGTCACCGTAAAGAGGGCTTGCCAAAGCCCAACCTCGTCGCTGGAGCAGAGGGGGCTCGCGAGAACGAGCGTGCCCACGGCAATCACCAGGGCGCCGGTGACCAGCGTGAATTGGGGCACCGTGAGGCTTTGGCGCCAAGCTTTGAGGGAAATCAAAACAGTGCTGGCCAGGCGGGTGAAGCACCAAGGCCCGCCACCTTAAATCAAAGCTTTTTGGGGGATGGGCCCCCATCTCGCGCGCCCCTGGCCCAGCCCCCAGCGTTGGGGTTCGGGGACCCCTCCCTGGCCGCGCTTGAGTAAGCGCCAGCCCTTGCCTAAGGTCCCGCCAGTCGTCCACTGACCGTGACTGTGAAGGAACAGGGCCAAATCCAGATCCACACGGAAAACATTTTTCCGATCATTAAAAAGGCTGTCTATTCCGGCCATGAGGTGTTCCTGCGCGAGCTGGTGAGTAATGGCGTTGATGCCATCAGCAAGCGGCGCATGGCGGCCATGGGCGGCGATTGCAGCGAAGGCGAAGAAGGCAAAATCCGCATCAGCATTGATCGCGAGGCCAAAACGATCACGATCAGCGACAACGGCATTGGCATGACGGCCGATGAGGTGAAGCGTTACATCAACCAGGTGGCCTTCTCCAGCGCCGAGGAATTCCTGCAAAAATACAAAAGTGAGGACGATGCCATCATTGGCCACTTCGGCCTGGGCTTCTATTCCAGCTTCATGGTGGCCGACCAGGTGGAGCTGGTGTCTCTTTCAGCCCGGCCCGATGCCGAGGCGGTGCGCTGGAGCTGTGATGGCTCGCCCAACTTCACCCTGGAAGGCGGGGAGCGCAGCGAACCCGGCACCGATATCATCCTGCACCTGCAGGAAGAGGAACTCGAATACATCGAGCCCAGCCGCCTGCGCACCCTGATCACCACCTACTGCGACTTCCTGCCGGTGGAAGTGCAGCTGGAAGGCGAGACGGTGAACAAACGCCAGGCCCCCTGGCGCAGCAGCCCCCGCGACCTAACCGATCAGGACTACATCGACTTCTACCGCTACCTGTACCCCTTCCAGGGGGATCCCCTGCTCTGGGTGCACCTCAACACCGATTACCCCTACAACCTCCAGGGCATTCTCTTTTTCCCCCGGCTCACCGGCCGCACCGATTGGGAACGGGGCGAGATTCGCCTCTATTGCAACCAGGTGTTTGTGAGTGATTCGATCAAGGAGGTGGTGCCCCGCTACCTGCTGCCCCTGCGCGGCGTGATCGACTCCCCCGACATCCCCCTGAACGTGAGCCGCAGCGCCCTGCAGACCGATCGGCGCGTGCGCTCGATTGGTGGCTTCGTGGCCAAGAAGGTGGGCGATCGCCTCAAGGAGCTCCACCGCGATGAGCCCCAGCGCTACGCCGAAATCTGGGAGGCCCTGGCCCCCTTCATCAAGATCGGCGCCATGGAAGACGACAAGTTCGCCGACCAGGTGGCCGATCTGGTGCTCTATGGCACCACTGCCCCTGCGGGCGAGCAGGAGGAGAGCCCCGACCCGATTGCCAGTGGCAACCTGGCTTACACCACCCTGGCCGGTTACCGCAGCCGCCTGGGCGAGGCCAACGCCAAACGCATCCTCTACTGCACCGATGAGGCCGGCCAGGCCGGTCCCCTTGCGCTATGGAAGGGCCAAGGAGCCGAGGTGCTGCTGGCCGACACCTTGATCGATGCCCAATTCATTCCCTGGCTGGAATCGCGTCACCAGGAGCTCACCTTCCAGCGGGTCGATAGCGAACTCGATGACAGCCTCCAAGAGAAAGAAGCGGAGATCAGTGACGCCGAGGGCAAGGACGCCAGCGAGCAGCTGCGCAGCCTGTTTAAGGAGGTGCTCAACAGCGACAAGGTGACGGTGCAGGTGCAATCCCTCAAGGGGGACAACGCTCCGGCGGCCCTGATTTTGCTGCCCGAGCAGATGCGCCGCATCAACGACATGGGCGCCCTAATGGAGCAGCGCCTGCCGGGCCTGCCCGAGCACCACGTGCTGCTGATCAACCGCCGCCATCCCCTGGTGGAAGGGCTGCTCAAGCTCTCCGCCGGGGCCGTGATCACCGGCGCCGGCACCAGCTCGCCCAGCCAGCAGCTGGCAAACCAGCTGGGTCAGCATCTCTATGAGATGGCCCGCCTGGCCGTGGGCGGCCTGGAGCCCAACCAGCTGGCCGGCTTCCAGCAACGCAGCACCGACCTGCTCTCCCAGCTGCTCGCCCGGGGGCTCTGAGCCCGCCTAGAACGGGCGGCACCAACCCAGTGCCGTCCTGTTGTTTGGTAAGATCTTCGTTCGGGTTAATCCCCGTTTGTTATCCACAGGTTGATTGTCATGTCCCGGGTTTGTCAGCTCACCGGCAAGCGCGCCAACAACGGCATGGCCGTCTCCCACTCCCATGTGCGCACCAAGAAGCTGCAGCAGGTCAACCTGCAGGAGCGCCGCCTCTGGTGGGCCGAGGGTAACCGCTTCGTGAAGCTGCGCATCTCCACCCGCGCCCTCAAGACCGTCCAGAAAAAAGGCTTGGGTGCCTACGCCAAGCAACTCGGCGTCAATCTGGCCAAAATCTGAGTCGGCGCCATTTAGGCCCGGATCACCCCCAAACCCTGAGCCCCTGCAATGAAGCGTCGTCTTGTTTTGCAGGGGCTTTTGGCTGCCGTTCCAGCGGCAGGAGCCCTCACCAGCCTGCTGGCAGCCCCCGGACAGGCCCAGGCTCTTGGCGGCACCCTGCCAGACCTCGATCAGCAGGCCCCCGATTTCGCCCTTGCAGGCTTTGTGCCCCCGGGCACGGAAGGGCAGCTCAGCCTTTCCGACTTCCAGGGCCGCTGGCTAGCGCTTTATTTTTATCCCAAGGATTTCACCGGCGGCTGCACCCTGGAGGCCCGGGGTTTCCAAAAGGATCTGGCCCAGTTCCACCAGCTCGGCGCTGAGGTGGTGGGCATCAGCGCCGATTCGGCCGAATCCCATGCGTCGTTTTGCGGCAGTGAAGGCCTGGCCTTTCCCCTGCTCTCCGATCCCGGCGGGCTCGTGAGCCGCCGCTATGGCTCCTGGATCTCCCCCTACTCCCAACGACACAGCTTCCTGATCGATCCAGATGGCGTGCTGCGCGAGCGCTGGGTGGCCGTGCGTCCTTCCGGCCACAGCCAGGAGATCCTGGCCTCGCTGCAGGGCCTGATCGCCGCCGCTCCTCCCCTTCCTTCCCCCAGCCCAAGCCGCTGACGCCATGATCGAACCGCTCTGGTACGTGGATGTGCCCCGGCGGCAGCTGGAGCCCGTAATCACAACGGCCTTCAAGCTGCTCGGCCCCGGGGCGACCCGCCAGGGCAACCACCTGCGCCTCTGCCGCGGGGGGCTGGACCTGCGCCTCAGTGGCTGGGGCCTACAGCAATCGGTCTATCTCAAGGCCTGGCTGTGGCAGGGATCCCCCGCCGAAGCCCAGGCCCTGCTGGCCCGCCTCCAGGCTGAATTGGAGCAACGCTTTCCCTACGCCCTCGCTCCCCTAGCGCCCCTGGAGGCTGGCGCCAATGCGTTTGAGGCCCTCTCGGGCGCCTATCCCCACACGGTGGCAGCCTTTCGCCAGTTGCCCCAGGGCCAGGCCGACCTGGAGCGGCTGTGGTGGTGGGAGGCCCGCTGGCGCGGCCAGGCCGGCCGCACGGCTGAGCCGCCGGCGGTGGTGCACAAGATCTCGGGCCCCATGCCCCCGGCCTCAAGCGGCGAGACGCCCTGGGACGTGGTCGTGCTGGGTGGTGCCCTAGGGATGGTGCAGGCGGCAGCCCTGGCCCAAGCCGGCCAGAAGGTGGTGGTGGTGGAGCGGCTCGAGGCGGGCAAGATGCACCGCGAATGGAATATCTCCCGCAGCGAACTGGCGGTGCTGGTTAATACAGGCCTGTTCACTGCAGCCGAGGTGGAAACCCTGATCCTGCGCGAATATCGCGATGGCTTCCACAAGTTCTTTGATGGCAACAATCCAGCCGACTGTTGTGCGCCGGTGTTGCACACTCCCACCGTGCTCAATATCGCCATTGATAGCCAGGCCCTACTGCTCGCCTGTCAGGCCAAGCTGGAGGCCGCCGGCGGTGCCGTGATCGATCGCACCGATTTTGTGCAGGCGGCCGTCCACGACGACGGCGTTGTACTGGAGCTCCAAGGCCGCAACGATGGCCAGCGCCGCCAGCTCCAATGCAAGTTGATCCTCGATGCCATGGGCACGGCCAGTTCGGTGGCTTGGCAACTGCATGGCGGCCAACCCTTCGACAGCGTCTGCCCCACCGTGGGCATGGTGCTCGAAGGCATCCCGCCGGAGATCTGGGATCCCAACCTGGGCGATGTGCTGTTTGGCCATGGCGATGTCAGCCGCCAACGCCAATTAATTTGGGAATTGTTCCCCGGCAAGGGCGACGAGCTCACCTTCTACCTCTTCCACTACCACCGCATCACCGAAGCCGATCCGGGCTCCCTGCTCGAGCTCTACGAAGACTTTTTCCAGATCCTCGGCGAATACAAGCCGATCGCAGGGCTATCCCTGCGCTGGAAGAAACCAACCTTTGGCTATATCCCCGGCTATTTCCATACCCGCAGTGGCTCACGCCGGGTGGGCTTTGAACGCATCCTGGCGATCGGCGATGCGGCCTCCCTGCAGTCGCCCCTGATCTTCACCGGCTTTGGCACCCTGGTGCGCAACCTGCCCCGGCTCACCACCTTGATCGACCAGGCCCTGCGCCTGGAGCAACTCGATGGGGCCAGCCTCAACCAGGTGCGCGCCTCCCAGGCCAATGTCACCGTCACCTGGCTGTTTAGCCGCGGCATGATGGTGCCCCCCGGCCGGCGCATCGCCCCCCAGGCGATTAACGCCATGCTCAATGTCTTCTTTGGCGTGCTGGCCACGGGCGATCCGGCCAAGGCCGATGCCTTCATGAAGGACCGGGCCGGCTGGCTGGCCTTCACCTCCATGGCCCTGGTGGCGGCCTGGCGCACGCCGAAGATGCTGCTCTGGATCCTCGATCTGGCTGGTCCGGTGGACCTGGCCCGCTGGCTGGTCAGTTACCTGGAATTCAGCCTGCTGAGCCTGCGCGCCCTGTTGCTCTCTAGCTGGCTACCCCAGCTGGAGCTGGCCCTGCGCCCGCGCCTCGAGGCCCGCTGGCCGGCCCTAGCCCTGGGCCTCAATGCCCTCGCCTTTGACATCACCGATGGGATCGGCAGGCCCCGCTGGCAAAACCTGGCGCCATTACCAAAACAGGGCCGGTAACCTGGCCCCACTACGGCCAGGCTCCATGGACCGCGAACCGGCCCTGCCCTCCTTAAGCCGCCGGCAGCTGCTCGCCTTAATGGCCGGGGGGCTTGGTTTTGGGGCCAGCGTGGCTGCCGCCAACGCCTTCACCCCGGCTGCCAGCTCGTTCCCAACCAAGCTGCGCTGGTTGGCCACGGCGGATAGCGGCAGCGGCGATCGCAAGCAGCAGGCGGTCGCCGATCAGATGGCGGCCGTGCAGCGGCGCCAACCGGTGGATCTGGTGATCTTGGCCGGCGACAACATCTACAACGATGGCGATATCAGCAAGGTGGAGGCCACGTTCCAGCGCCCCTATAGCGCCCTGCTCCAGGCCGGGGTGCCCTTCCACGCGGTGCTCGGCAACCACGACATCCGCACGGCCAATGGCGATCCCCAGGTGGCCTATCGCCCCTTCGGCATGGCCGGCCGTTGGTACAACCTGCGCCGCGGGCCGGTGGAATTTTTCATGCTGGATACCAATATGAATGCCAATTGGGGCCAGCAATTACCCTGGCTGCGCTCCAGCCTGGCGGCCAGCAAGGCCCCCTGGAAAGTGGTGGTGGGCCACCACCCCATCTATTCGGCCGGTTTCTACGGCAATGACCCCGTTGCCCAAGGCCGCCTCGGCCCCCTGTTCAAAAAGTATGGAGTGCAGCTCTATATCAACGGCCATGAACATGATTACGAACGCACCAAAATGATTGATGGCACCACCTACCTAACCCTGGGCATCGGCGGTGCCAGCTTGAGGCCGATTCTGGCCAATGGCAACACGGCGGCCTGCGCCAGTGTGCATGGCTTTGTAGAACTGGAGGCCAGCCCCACCACCATCAAAATCAACGCTTGGGATCGCCAAGGCAAGCCCATCGACCAGACAGTCTTAGTCGCCAAGGGCTGAGGCCTAGGGGCTCACCTGGCTGCGGTAATCCTGCCATTGGCGCAGTCGCAGTTTGAGATAGGAACGGCAGAACTCTTCGTCCAGGTCGGAGGGCAGGCGACCAGCACGCCCTTTTGGGTTGGGATCAGGCTGGCCCCTGGAAGCTGGCAGCCCCCTAGGTTCGCTCGCCCTGAAACCGAAGGAGCCGTTGCAGCACGGCGGCATGCACATTCGCCGCCTGGCGCTGGGCATCAATCAATTCGGGCGCCAGGGGGCGATCGAGCTGGGCCTGCCAGG
>JAEMQZ010000001.1:0-14222 GCA_016463595.1 Synechococcales cyanobacterium SupBloom_Metag_052
TCATCCTGGGTTAAGCGACCCTCGGAATCGAGCAGCTCGGGATGGATGGTGAGCCGACCGGTGCGATCAGTTGCGTTGCTGGGCAAGGGATCCTCTGGCCTGGGCACCGCACTGAATCCCCGGGCCATCACCCGGAAGGCCTGCCAGAGAAACAGCAGGAAAAATCCGCCGTAGATCAGGGGAAATAGGTGGGTGAGCAGGTCAGTCATCGGCGGCGGTGACGGCGACGGGACGGCGGAATCCCAGCCCATGCGCCTGGATCCATCATGAACCGGCAGGGCGCCGCTGGGCGATCTTCCAGGCCCAGAGGCTGCTGCAGGCGGCACCGAAGGCAAGAAAGCCAAGTAGGTAGGGATGGGCGTTCATGGCGTTAGAAATGGAAACGGCGGGGAGGCCTGAAAATGGCCGGATTGGATGGGCTCACCTGCCCTGGGAGCCTTAAAAAACTGGGCTGGGCCGCAAGTTGGGCGAGCTAGGAACCGGCACCGATTCCCAAACGGTTCAAGGTTGGGCGATCAGCCCTGGGGGGTCCCTGAATCGGAGGGATTGGGGGGATCGAAGTTGGCTAGCAAGGAGCCGGGATCAAAACCGATCCGGGGCGGATCGCTGAACTTTTGACGCATGACCCACTCGGTGGCGGCTTTTTGGCTGTGCCAGGCCTGCAGCAGTTGCTTGGCCAGGCCCTTGAGGGCTGGAAGATCGGCCGTAGAGTCGATCAACCGGATCATGCGTTCCTGTTCGAATTTCTGGCCAAGGGTGAGGGCGAGTGGTTCGGACATGGCGGACTACTCAAGGTGGCTTTGGGGTCCTTGCAAACACTAAGAAATGTTTCGGCTATCCGCGTATCAATCGCCACAGAGTTAGGGATCTCCGCAAAGTTGTTGAACCCTTGTCAGCATCTCGACACTTGGCCCGGTGCCAGCCGCGGCTTGGGGGGAGCTTGGGGTCTGGTCGGTTGCGGACTAGTCGTTAGGGGCAGGGCCGCAACCCGAGCCAGGGCCAGCTGTTCTGGGTGGATCAGCTGTTGTCCCGCAGGGTTTCGACGCAGCGGGTGATGCACTCGCCGTCCTCGAGGGAGCAGGCTGTGATGCATTCGAAATAGCTGTCCGCATGGTCGTGGGTGCTGGCGCCCAAGGCCTGGCCATGCTCCGGGCTGGCCCGATAGGGGCCTCGGTTCTGCGAAGCCTGGGACAGGAAGGCTGCGTTGTTCAAAAAGGAGCCCATGGCCAGACTGTCGCAATGGATACGGTCAGGTTATGCACACAATTTGGGCGAGTCCACCTAAATGGGTCTTCATGCCTACTAGTGGATGAAGTTTGATAAAGCTCCCTGGGCTGCCTCGGGCCAGGCATGGGCAGGCGCGCAGAAAACCGCCAGGTCTGCCCCCCTTCCCCTTCAGCGGCTTCAGGCCTTGCCGGCAGCGGCCAACTTGCCTGAAGCTGCCTTGGCTTTTTGCTTCTCCTTGCTGGCGCGTCGTTTCGCTTCCAGCTCCCGTTCCAGGCGCTGCTCTTGGGCCGCTAGTCGTTCTTCCTCTTTCTTGATCTGGTAGTAGGCGTAGTCGCCCCGATACAGCACCAGTTCGCCATCACGCAATTCGACGATGCGGTTGGCCACCCTCGAGATGAAATAGCGGTCGTGTGACACAACAAGTACGGCTCCTTCATACTCCATTAGCGCATCCTCCAGCATTTGCTTGGCGGGGATGTCGAGGTGGTTGGTGGGCTCATCAAGTACCAACAAATTGCAGGGGCTGAGCAGCATTAGGGCCAGGGCTAGACGCGCCTTTTCGCCACCACTGAGTTGACCTACTTGTTTGAAAACGGCGTCGTTGCTGAAGCAGAAGCTGCCCAGCAGGGAGCGCACCTGGCTTTGGGTCCAATCGGGCACGGCCTCGAACAGGGTGTCGATCACGGTCTTGCTGAGATCGAGGGCCTCAGCCTGGTTCTGTTCGAAATAGCCGGCGATCACGTTGTGGTCCCCCAGGCTGGCTTTGCCCTCCAGGGGCTCCTCCATGCCCATCACCAGCCGCAGCAGGGTCGATTTACCGGCCCCATTGGGCCCCACAAAGGCGATGCGATCGCCCCGTTCGATTTCCAATTCGGCGCCCAGAAACAGGATGCGATCGCCGTAGCTGTGGGTGAGGTTGTCGAGCAGGGCCACCTGGCGGCCAGAGCGGGGTGCCGGCGGAAAGCTGAAGCGGGGGCCGCCCAGGGCATCCACCGGCGCGTCGATACGCTCCACCTTGTCGAGTAATTTTTCCCGGCTCTTGGCCTGGGTGCTGCGGGTGGCGCTGGCCCGGAAGCGGTCGATGTAGGCCTGCTGGGTGGAGAGCTCTTTCTGCTGGCGATCAAAGGCGGCTTGGCTGGCTTCCCGTTCGAAGGCTTTCTGTTCCAAATGTTGGCTGTAGTTGCCCAGGTAGCTGCGCGAGATGCCCCGCTCGGTTTCAACGATTTGGTTGCAGACCCGATCAAGGAAGGCCCGGTCGTGACTGATCACCACCAGAGGTACAGTCTGCTCGATTAGATACCCCTCCAGCCACTGGATTGTTTCCACATCCAGGTGGTTTGTGGGCTCATCGAGTAGTAGCAGATCGGGGTCTTGCAGCAGGATTTTGCCGAGGGCAATCCGCATCTGCCAACCGCCTGAGTAGTCGCCCACTGGCTGTTCGGCGCCTTCGGGAGTGAAACCGATCGTGGGCAGCAGCTTGTCGATGCGGGCATCGAGCTCATAGCCATGGAGGGCCTCGAAGCGGCTGTGCAGCCGGCCCAGTTCGTGGATGAGTTCATCGAGATGCTCCGGGTCGCTGGCGGCCTTCTCGCTGGCCATCTCATCTTCCACCTGGCGCTGGCGGTTGAGCACCTGGGCGGCTTCTCCGAAGGCTTGGAACAGTTCCTGGCGGACGCTGCGGGCCAGGTCCACATCGAATTCCTGCTGCAGGTAGGCAATGCGCGGCTCCCCTTGCTTGACCACTAGGCCGCTGGTGGGCTCTTCCAGGCCGGCAATGATGCGCATTTGGGTTGATTTGCCCGCCCCATTCACCCCCACCAAACCAATGCGATCGCCGCCCTTCACTTCCCAGGTGACGTCCTTGAGCACCTCGCCGGTGGGGTAAATCTTTGAAACACGTTCCAGACGAAGCACGGGGGCAGGGCTACAGGCGTGCCCCCATCATCCCCTGAGCGCCAGACTGCAGGAGTGTGGTTGCGGCCAGGGTCATGATCAAGCGACTCGAACAGGTGGCCGCCCTTGTGGTTGCCGCCGGTTTGGCGATCGTCAGTTACTGGCTGTTTTTCAGCTGGGCCCAGGGGGGCGGGGGCGCCAGGCGCCAGCGCTCCGCCCTAGAGGCCCCCGCGGGCCTTCAGCAGCCACTGCTTACTGTCGGCGTCGTCCAGGGTGCTGATGTGGGCCTTCACCTGCTCAACACTGACCGGCAGGCCCCAGGTATCGCCGAGGCGGCAGATCTGCTCGAGCGTTCCTAAGGGGTTCTGCAGGGCCTGGCGGAACAGGGCCTGGGTGAGGTCCGGGTCCTGGCTGATCCGTTGATACAGGCTGGCGGCGTTGCCATTGGCGCTGTTATTGGCGTTGTCAGTGACAACCCCGGTGGCGGTGCTGGTGGCGCCCCCCGGGGTCGGCGTTGGCTGGTTTTGGGCCATGGCTGGACTGCACGCCTTCTGAGCCTATGCAGATCGGCCCCGGTGCAAACGAATTTGAAACAGCTAGCAGCACGGGCTGGAGCCTGCTCGGGTCCTGGCGCTGGCCCCGCCGCCTGTCATCAGTCCCGCTTTCAGGCGGCCTGGGGGGAGTCCTCGGGTTGGCCGCTGGCGGAGGCGTCTTGCATGGTGCGGGCGTCGAGGCAGAGCACCTTGCGCAGTTGGGCGTAGTTGGCGGCTAGGGCGGCTCGGCCCTCCTGCTGGGCCCCGAACTCGGCCCGTTGCAGTACGTGGTGCAGATGGGTGAGCAGGTAGGTGCTGATCACCGCTGAGACGAGCACGTCACTTTGTTCAGCCATGCGGCGGCGTTCCGTGCGGGCCTGGCCTGCGAGGGCTTGCACCGTCTTGGCTGTTTTCAGGCCGCTGCTGGTGCGGGTGGTCCTGCCCTTGAGGCCTCCGGCCTTGTTCGCTGCCCCCTTGGCGGTTTCGGCCACGGCCTTGGCGGGGGCTTTCAGGGCACTGGTTGACGCACCCGCGTTTTTGACAGTTCCAGTGGTGCGACGGGCGCTGGCGCCTGCGGCCAGGGGCAGGGCGACGGCGGCCTGATCCAGGGCCTGATTGCCCACCCCTTGGCCGCCCAAGCCTGAACGGGCCCCGCCCTGGCTGGCCAGTGCTTGCGCTGTCGTGGATTTTCCCATCGGGACCAGGGCTGGGTGGTAATGACCCGAGCATAGTTCCGGATACTACCCTTGTGCATCTCAGTACACTGGTTGATACTTCAAAGCATCCGTTCTTCTTGGTGCCCCTCGGTGCCACTCTGTGGCGCTCTGTGCCGCTCGGTGGCGCTCGGCTCCGCTCCACTTTTCGCCCCTTCCCTGGGGTCCCTGTCCCTCTCGCATTCGGCTGACCCTGTGGCGACCCGTCAGAACTCCACCAGTGGCCGCCCCAAGTCGCCCCGGATTCAGGTGGTGCTGCCGGAGGATGTTTGCGAGCGCCTTGGGGCCGTGGCCGAGGCGGAAGCCCGCACGGTCAGCAACATGGCCCGGGTGTTGATCCAGCAGGGCCTGGAGGTGTACGAGCAGCAACAGGCCGCCCTGCGGGCCGCTGCTGCCCCCTCCCCAGCAGCCAGGGCCCAGGACACCGATAACTTTCGCCAGGCCCTCGAGCAGCAGGAGCAGGCCGAGCCCAAGCGCCTGCGCGGAGCCCCCAGGCGCCTGCGCCTTAATCGGCCGCGGGCCTAAGGCCGGCCTGGGGCTTGGCGCAGACCCCCAGCACCGAGGCTTGGCGCGCGCCGGTGACCGAGGGGCGGGAACCGGGATGGCCGAGTGCATGCCACCAGGCCAGCAGGGCAAAGGCCAGGGCTTCCCGTTCGCAGTCGCCGATGCCCAGCTCCGCCAGGGGACGCACGGCCATACCGCGGCAGCGGCGGCGCAGCTCTGCGATCAGCAGGTGATTGCGGCTGCCGCCGCCGGCCACCAGTAGCTCCAGGGGCATGGGGCCGCGGCCGAGGTCCTGGGCCACGGCCGCGGCCGTGAAGGCTGTGAGGCTGGCCAGGGCGTCGGCGGCCTGGAGACTTTCGCCCCGCACCCGGGCTGCCTGCCCCAGGGCCTGGAGGCGCCGCTCCAGATCTTCGGCTCCAAACAGCTCCCTGCCGGTGGACTTGGGGGGTGGCTGCTGCAGGTAGGGCTCCTCAAGCCACTGGCCGACCAGGGCTTCGTTGATCTGGCCCTGGCTGGCCCAGGCGCCATTGGCATCAAAGTTGAGGCTGCCGCCACTGAACTGGTTGACGGCGAGATCGAGCAGGCTGTTAGCCGGACCGCAATCCCAGCCCTGGATCGGCGCCTGGCGCTCGGGCCCCGAGCTCGGCGGCAGCAGGGTGAGATTGGCGATGCCGCCGAGGTTGAGCAGGGCCCGCCAGCCCCCGATCGCCGGCAGCAGGGCCCCATCGGCGGCGGGCACCAGGGGCGCTCCTTGGCCGCCTAGGGCGAGATCTTGGGCTCGAAAGTCAAAAACCACTGGGGTTGCCAGCAATTCGGCCAGCAGGGGACCCTGCAGCAGTTGCCAGCTGGCGCCGCGGCGGCACCCCTGGGGCGGACGGTGCCAGAGGGTCTGGCCGTGGCAGCCCACCAGCTCGGCCTGGCCTCGGGGATCGCAGGCCCGGGCCGCCCCTGCCTGGGCTTCGGTTACGGCCTCGGCCAGATCCAGCAGGGCGGCGGCAGGGTGGCTCTGGCCCTGACCCACGGCCAGAAGTTGGTCCCGCAGGCCCGCCGGATAGGGGAGGGTGATGCTATTGAGCAGTTGCCAGCGGGGCCGCTCCGGCCGGCCCGAAAAGCTGGCCAACACGGCATCGATCCCATCGGCACTGGTGCCGCTCATCAGCCCAAGAACGCGCATCGCCGTGGGGGCAAGCCAGCAAAAAGCCCTCCCATGATGGGAGGGCAGCTGGATCGTCCAAGGCGGGTATCCACTGCGCCGGGTCATCGCCCAGGCAGGACCCGCCTCAACTCACTTGTTGGGTTGGGGGGTGAAGCGCAGGTAGGGACGTACTTCGGTGACGCCCTTGGGGAACTTGGCGCGGGCGTCTTCGGTGGAGATCGAAGGCACCACAACGCAGTCTTCGCCATCCTTCCAGTTCACCGGGGTGGCCACGGAGTGGTAATCGGTGAGTTGCAGGGAGTCGATCACCCGCAGGATTTCCTGGAAGTTCCGGCCGGTGCTGGCGGGATAGGTGATCTGCAGGCGCAGCTTCTTGTTGGGGTCGATGATGAACACCGAGCGCACCGTCAGGTTGTTGAGGGCGTTGGGGTGGATCATCCCGTAGAGATCGCTCACCTTCTTGTCGGCATCGGCCAGGATCGGATAGTCGACGCTGGTTTGCTGGGTGTCATTGATGTCGCCGATCCAGCCCTTGTGGCTTTCGGCCGAATCGACGCTCAGGGCGATGGTCTTGACGTTGCGCTTCTCCCACTCGGGGCGCAGGCGGGACACCTCACCCAGTTCGGTGGTGCAGACCGGGGTGTAGTCGGCGGGGTGGGAGAACAGCACAACCCAGCTATCGGCGCCGAAGTCGTAGAGATTGATCGGACCGAGCTGGGAGTCCTGGGTGAAATCGGGGACGGTATCGCCGAGCTGCAGAGCCATGGCAGGGAGGGATGCGGAATGGGCCAACGTCTTTGATCGTGCCACAGGAGGTCTGCCGGTGGCCCCCGTTGGGGGGTTTTTGTGTGGCGGCGGCTACAGGAGCCCGGGGGCTACGGCGTCTCGGGTGGCATCTGGAAGATCCAGTTGCGCAGGTTTTGGAGCCCCAGCCCGGCGGTGGCCGACACGAACAGGGCCTCGGGATCGCGAATTCGGGCCTGGTCCAGGGCGGCGGCGGGGCAGCGATCGATCTGGTTGGCGATCAGTCGGCGGGGACTGGAGCTGCCCAGGCCATCGAGGATGGCGTGCACCGTGTCGAGCTGGTCGTCCCAGGCTGGATCGGCCAGGTCCACCACCACTAGGAGCTGGTCCGCCTCCAGGGTTTCCTCCAAGGTGGTGCGGAAGGCTTCCACTAGGGGCGGTGGCAGTTCGCGGATGAAGCCGACCGTGTCGGTGAGCAGCAGGGTTTGGGGCGGTCCGCCGGCGGGATCGGCCCGGCTGATGCGCCGGGTGGTGGCATCAAGGGTGGCGAACAGTTTGTTTTCGGCCAGCACCCCCTCTCCGGCCGCCGGTTTGGAGAGGGCATTGAGCAGGGAGCTCTTGCCGGCGTTGGTGTAGCCCACCAGGGCTAGGCGCCGTTGGCCCTGGCGCCCCTGGCGCAGGCGGGCCTGGTGGTCGCCGAGTTTGCCGACGTCGGCCTGGAGCTTGTCGATGCGGCGGGCGATGGTGCGGCGGTCTTTCTCCAGCTGGGTTTCGCCCGGGCCGCGGGTGCCGATGCCGCCGCCCTGGCGCGAGAGGCTCAGGCCCCGGCCGCTGAGGCGGGGCAAGCGGTAGCGCAGTTGGGCCAGTTCCACCTGCAGGCGGCCGGCGGCGCTGGCGGCCCGTTGGGCAAAAATATCGAGGATCAGCTCGCTGCGGTCGCTAACGGGCAGGTCGAGCACCCGCTCCAGGTTGCGGGCCTGGGAGGGCCCCAGCTCCCGGTCGGTGACCACGAGGGTGGCGCCCAATTTGCGGGCCTCCAGGGCGGCCTCCATCACCTTGCCTTCGCCCCAGAGGCTGTGGGCGGCCCGGTCGGAGCGGCGCTGCTCGACCACCCCTACCGGATCGGCGCCGGCGCTGCGCACCAGCCCCTCCAGTTCAGCGATCTGGCGCTGGCTGGCCTGGCGATCGCCGCTGCTGAGCGCCAGCAGCAGCACCCGTTCCCGGCCCGAGGGGGTGGCGGCGGGCATGGCGCCCCGCTCTGGACCCGGACCGCTGCCTAGGTCCAGGGCGCAGAGATCTTCCAGGGCCCCTTCGGCCAGTACTTGCCAGGGATGGTTGCCTTCCTTGCTTGAGCCTGGGCCATAGAGCCCTGCCGGCCAGTGGCCGCCGGCCTGGGGCTGCTGGGCATAGCGGAGCCACTGGCTGGGCCCCAGATCCACTCCCACCACCGCCTCACTGCCCTGGGGCTCGAGCTGGCGTGCCGGGGTACAGGTGATTAGGCGCAGGCCAGGGCCATGGCGCCGGGCCGAGCCGGGTAGGCGTTCCAGCAGCCGGCCGGAGTGCTCGAGCGGGCCGATCCAGAGCAGCCGGCTGAGGCCGCGGCCATCGATCACCAGGCTGAGGGGTAGCTCCAGCTCCAGACTTTCCTGGGCCAGGCGCTGCAGGCTGAGCAGGTCGGCGCCGTGGGATTCGGGATGGCGGCGTTGGGAGATGCGTTCGAGGCGGCGCTCCACCGAGGGGCGCAGGCCGGCGGTGCGCCCCAGCAGCACGGCCTGTTTCAAGTTCGGCGGATCCGCACACAGGGGAGGCCTGCCGCCCGGGCCCCGAGCTCATCTTCCGGGCTGTCGCCCACATGCCAGGCCTGGCCGGGGCTGAGGCCCAGTTGCGCCAGGGCTTGGGCAAAGGGGGCCGGATCGGGCTTGGCGGCCCCGGCGGCACTGGACACCACCACCACCGAGATCCAGTCAGCCAGCCCCAGATCCCGCAGCAGGCCGATCAGGCGCCCATCAAAATTGCTGACCACCGCCAGTCGTAGGCCGCGGCGGTGCCAGCGCTTTAGGGCCTCGCCCACGTCGTCGTAAACCCGCCAGAGATCGGCCTGGGCAAAACGATCAAACAACGCATCGGCCAGGGCCGGCGGCAGGGGCTCCTCCAGGCCGGCGGCGGCCAGGGCCGCGGCGATGCGTTCAGCCCACCACTGCCGTTCGGCGGCTTCCAGGGCGGCGCCATCAAGGCCCGGAAAGGCCAGGGGCGGCGCCTGGCGGTGGATGCGTGGAAAAACCGCATCGATGGCCGCGGCCCCCACGCTGAGGCCGTGCTCGGCGGCCAGGGCGGCGTAGGTGTGGCCCACGGACTGGCGTAGGCCGATCAGGGTGCCCATGGCATCGAGCAGCAGGCCCTCTGGGCGAGGCAGGGCCGGGGGCGTCCCCTGGGCCGGGGGCATCGCCCAGGATCCGGGGTCCCTTGCCAAGGTGGGGGGCCTCATCGCCAGTCCGCTAGCCAGCCGGCGGCGACCCGCAGCTGGTGGGACAGCCCCGGCATGCGGGCCAGGTAGGCGAGCTGGCGGATCTGGAAGGCGGCTGGACCGGCGAGGGTGATGCCCAGGCCCGTGAGGCTTGCCTGGCCGATGCCCAGGCCAACCATTTCGCCTAGGTCATTCCATTGGAAGGGTTTGAGCGGTTGATCGGCTAGCGAGAGCATCAGGTTGGCAGCCAGCTGTTGGGCCTGCTGGTAGGCCACCTGGGCCGTGGCCGGCAGGGGCGGCTGGTCGTCACCGCAGAGGGCCCCATCCCCCAGGGAAAAGACGTCGCGCAGGCCCGTGACCTGCAGGTCGCTCTGGCAGACCACCCGGCCGCGGCGATCGCGCTCGGGGGCTGGGCTGATCGGCGGCAGGTTGGCCGCCATTCCCGCGGTCCAGATCACCGCATCCGCTGGCAGCCGTTCCCGTTGCCCAGGCAAGGCCTGAAGGGCTGGCGATGCTTCAGTAGGGGCCATGGGGGCGGACCCGCCCCGCACCAGCTCCAGCCCGCTGGCATCGATGCCCTCCACCCGGGTGCCCGTGCGGAGGTGGATGTCGCGGCGCAGCAGGGCGCTGCGGGCCTGGTCCCGGTTGAAAGAGCGGCTATTGGGTAGGAGCTCGGGCCCCTGTTCGACCAGCTCCAGGATCGTGCTGCCCTCGAGCAGGTCGGCCAGTTTGCAGATCAGTTCGACCCCGCTGGGGCCCGCCCCCACCACCACCAGCCGTTGCAGGGGGCGTTGGCGTTGTTTAAGCCGCTGGATCAGCTCGTGCAGCCGCTCAACATCGGCCAGGCTGCGGAAGTCGAGGGCGTGCTCGGCTACGCCGGGAATGCCGAAGTCGTCGCTGCGGCCGCCGGTGGCCAGCACCAGCCGGCTGTAGGCGACCTGGCGGCCGGAGTCGGTCTGCAGGCTGTGGCCGGCCGTGTCGATGTGGGCGACCCGATCGCGCAACCAGGCCACCCCCCGCCCGGCCAGCAGGGCGTCGTAGCGGGGGGCCACCTCCCAGCGGCGCAATTCACCGCTTAGCAGCTCGTAGAGCAGGGGCAGGAACAAAAAACGCTCCTGGGGCTCGATCAACAGGATCGGCGGATGCTGCTTATGGGCCGCCAGGGCCAGGGCCGTGGTTAGGCCACCGAAACCGCCACCGGCAATCACCACGGGAGCGGGCTTGGGGGTCGGCACCATCGGCGTAGCCGTCTCCAGGGGGGTAGTTCCTAAACCCTAACCAGAGTCGTCGGCGCGAGAAGATAGGAACCATGACAAGCACCCTTGCTCCCTTCGAGCGGCGCGGCGAACCTGACCTGAATCCCGGCTTCGATCCCGCGTTGATCGCCCAGGCGCTGGCCCAGGGCGATGCGGCTAGCCGCCTGCGCTGGGGGCTGGAGACCTTTGGGGACGGTTTTGTCCTCACCACCAGCTTCGGCATCCAATCGGCGGTGTTGCTGCACCAGATCAGCCGCCTGGAGCGGCCCGTGCCGGTGATCTGGGTCGATACGGGCTATCTCCCGCCTGAGACCTATCGCTACGCCGAAACCCTCACCGCCCTGCTCGATCTGCGCCTGACCGTCGCCCAGGCCGAGCTCAGCCCGGCCCGGATGGAGGCCCTCCATGGCCAGCTCTGGAGCACGGGCAAGCTTGAGGACATGGAGCACTACCTGCGCCTGCGCAAGGTGGAACCCCTGGACCGGGCGATGGAGACCCTGGGCGTTCGCTGCTGGGCCAGTGGCGTGCGCGGCGGCCAGACCGACCATCGCCAGGCCATGGAACCTGTGGCCCTTGTGCGCCAGCGCTGGTCGTTGCGGCCCCTGCTCGATTGGACGCCCAAGGACGTTTTTTATTACATGCAGGAGCACAACCTGCCCCAGCACCCCCTGTTTGAGCAGGGCTATTCGACCGTGGGCGACTGGCATTCCAGTGGTCCCGATGACGGCACCAATGCGGGCCGGGCCACCCGCTTTGGCGGCCTCAAGCAGGAATGCGGCATCCACCTGCCCGGGGTCATGGGCGAGGGCATCTAGGTGGCGCTGGCCCCCGGCGCGGCCTGGGCTGGCCCGGCCCTCGGGGCCGTGGTGTTGCTTGGTAATAGTCGCTGGCACTGGGCTGAGCTTGGCGGCTGGGACGGGGACGCTGGGGCGGGAGCCACCGATCTGCCAGGTCCGCTGGCAGCGGCTGTCCTGCGCTGCTTCCACACCGCTGCCGCGCCCCAACCCCTGCCAATTCCGCTGGCTGGCTGGCTGGCCTGGGCGGCGGTAGGGGATCTGCCCTTGGGTTTGGATCCGCCCGCCGGGCGGCGCCTGAGCCTGGAGCAGGTGCCCCTCGGAGCCATGCCCCCCTGGCTGGGTATCGATCGGGCCCTGGTGGGCTGGGGGGCCTGGAGCCGCCAGGCGCGCCTCAGCCCAGCGACGCCTGTGTTGGTGGCCGATGCGGGCACCGCCTTGAGCCTCACCCTGGTGGATGGGGACGGCCGCTTCTGCGGTGGTCGGCTGGCGGCGGGGGTGGCCCTGCAGCTACGGGCCCTGGCGGGGGGTACGGCCCTGCTGCCCCAGCTCGATCAGCCCTGGTGGCAGGAACCAGCCCCAGGGCCCTGGCCCCTGGAGACCCGCGCCGCGATGGTGCGGGGTTGCCTAGAGGCCGTGGCGGCGGCGATTGCCCAGGCCTGGCTGGAAGCAAGGGGCTCCGGCGGACCAGGTGGGGCCTGCCAGCTTTGGCTTACCGGGGGCGATGGCGACCAGCTGGCGCCCCTGCTGGCGGCCCAGGGGGTTCCCTTCACGCTGGCTCCGAACCTGGCGTTGGAAAGCCTGGCAGCCCTGGCCTGGGGGGGGCTCAAGCCAGCTTCAGGTCCTTGAGGATCTGGTCGGCCATGGTTTCGGCCTTCACCTTGAGGTAAATCAGCTCCAAGTTGCCGATCGGATCCACCACAAAGGTGTGGCGCATCATGCCCATGTATTCCTTACCCATGAATTTTTTGAGCCCATAGCTTTCGTAGGACGCGGCGATTGGGCAAGGTTCAGCGTCGCTGAGCAGGCTAAAAGGGAGGTTGTATTTATTGATGAATTTGCTGTGACTGACGGCGGCATCTTTGCTGATGCCTAGGACAACCATACTTTTTTCTTCAATGGCAGCCCATTGGTCACGGAAGTTGCAGGCCTCCTTGGTGCACCCAGGCGTGTCATCTTTCGGATAAAAGTAGATCACAACCCGCTGGCCCCGCAGCGACGAGAGCGTGACCGGATTGCCGTCCTGGTCGGGCAGGGTGAAATCGGGGGCTGGATCGCCGATCTGGAGGGCCATGGCACTAGCGCTGGAAGGGATTTGAGCTTAGGTGGATGGGCCTAGGGGCTGGCGCTGCTTGTCGATTTCGCTGGCGCCAACCCTGACCCTTCGTCCCGATCCCTGGGGAAGGGGTGGGAACGGCAGGGGAGCGTGGACTGGCTCCTTTGGCCCTGGCCAGCGATGATCAGGCCCATGCAAATGCCCGGCTCAGCGATGGTGCCAGCCTCCCAGGCCCCCCGGCCAGGCCGTCTTGGCTCCAGGCTCGCGTTGGTGCTTCTGGTGGGGTTCGCCGGCACGGTTGGCCCGGGGGCCCTGATCGGGTTGGCGCCGATGCCGGGCCTGGCCCAGGTGGCTGGCCCTGGCCCGGCGACCCAAGCGCTCCAGGCTGGCGGCGATATCAGTGTTCTTGAGGGGCGGCAAAACGGCCGCCAGGTGATCCCCGTGCGCTGGACCAGCGGTGCTGGGGTCTGGTCGCTCCAGCCGGAGGCGATTCGCCGCTTTGTCGAGACGGGGGTAGTCAGCGACCGCTCCTTGGATAGCGCCATCAACCGTTCGGGCTGGAGCCCTGAGGAGTTGCGCCTGGGCTTGGCCAAGCCCTACAGCGTGGATGTGGTGGCCCTAGCCCGCTTCCTCTATTCCAGCGATGGCCTCGCCTTCCTGCGCACCCAGACCCGCGGTTACGGGCCGTCAAGGACCCAGTCCACCAGCGCCAAGTCCACCTATGCGGTGGAAGCCCTGCGCTCGGCGATCATCGTTGCCGCCGGCGGCGGCCAGATCTCGGCGCTGGCGATCATGGCCCACCTGCCCACCGACTTCAGCACAGGTCAGGACTGCGGCCGCCCCAGCGTCTGCGCCCCCAGCAAGTGTGTGGGCGAGGCCCAGTGCACCTCGCTGCTGTCCTGGTATGTGTTCTTGCCGGCCTGCCTGCAGGCCAACCAGGCTCGCCAGGTCGGTGCCGCCGGCTTGGGCCCCCTGGGCAGGCCACCAAAGCCCTAACAACGCCTAGCCCGAGGGCGATTCGATGCCCTAATCCCTGGGCCGCCGCTGGGCGATCAGCAGCTGGTGCTGCAGGCGCTGGGGCAGCCGCTGGCCAAGCAGCCCGCGCAGCACTAGGGCTAAGGCGTCGATGTCCGCGGCGGGGAGGCTGGTTTGCAACTGCTGGCGATAGGCGGCCTGGGGGCCAAACCAGCGGGCCAGCAGGGCTTCGCCGATCTCCAGATCCAGGGGTTCGGGCCAGCGCTGCCAGGCCACCGTCCAGCCGCGCTCCTGGAGGGCCCGATCCAACACGTCCAGGTTCGGGCCACCGGCCAGGGCGCTGCAGGCGGCCCCTTCGCAGGCGGCGGCGGCCCTTACCAGGCTTGTTTGTTCTGCACTGAAGCTCCGTCCGCCCGCCAACAACGCCCCGGCCGGACCCAGGGCCGGGCTGGAGAACAGCAGTCGCAGCTGGCAGCGGCGGGCCGCCAGGCGATCGAGATCGGCCACGGCCTCCTCCAGGGCCGCACCCACCAGCGGGCGGAAGGGATGGCGGCCGGCGATCCACTCGAACTGCTGCCCTGGCTCAAGCTGGCGGGCCAGGGCCTGGAGGCCAGCGGGATCCGCGCCTTGCTTCGCCCCAGCCGCCGGGTCCGACGTCGGCATCAGGTCGTGTTTCTGGCTGGGCTT
>JAEMQZ010000001.1:14322-47559 GCA_016463595.1 Synechococcales cyanobacterium SupBloom_Metag_052
GGTCCAGGCTTGGGGGCTGGCCCTGTCCTTGGGGCTCCTGGGGTGCCACCAATTGGGGTTGGCTAAGGCTGTCGAGCGCCTGGAGCTGGGCCGCCAGCCGCTGGCGGTCGCTGCCCTGGGCCAGCTGGATCACCACGCCCCCTTCGGGACTAGCGGCTAGGGGATCGAGGGCCCAGAGCAGGGAGCGAGCTTCGAGGATTAACACCCTGTCCTGACGCCGTGGCGCCGTGTCTTGCCAGAGGCGCTGGCGCAGCCGATCGAGCCGTTGGCCCTCGCTACCGAGTTGCCGTTGCAGCCAGCGGGCCAGCACCGGATCCTCGGGTCCGCCGCTGAGCACGGTGCCCTGCTCGGCCTCCTGTTCGGCGGCGGCGGCTAGCTGGGCGGCGCGCCGTTGCTGCATGCGGGCCCGCCGCTCCCCTTCCCAGCCCAGCTGGCCCGGTTGCCAGAACAGCTCCCCCTGCAGGGCGCTGGGCAGGTATTGCTGGGCGACCCAGTGTTCGGCGTAGGCATGGGGATAGCGGTAGCCCACGCCATCGCCAAAGGCCTGGCCATCCCGGTTGGCATCGCGCAGGTGGGAGGGCACGTCCTGCCGGTTGCTGGCCTTGACCGTTTTCAGGGCATCAAAGAAGCCAAGCAGGCTGTTGCTTTTTTCCGTGCTGGCTAAGTACAGGGCCGCCTGGGCCAGGGGATAGAGCCCCTCGGGCAAGCCCACCCGCTCGAAGGCCGCGGCGCAGGCTTCGACCACCACCATCGCCTGGGGATCGGCCAGGCCGATGTCCTCGCCGGCGGAGATCAGCATGCGCCGGAAGATGAAGCGGGGGTTTTCACCGGCCTCCACCATGCGCGCCAGCCAGAACAGGGCGGCATCGGCATCGGATCCCCGCAGCGACTTGATGAAGGCGCTGATCGTGTCGAAATGGGCATCGCCCTGCTTGTCGTAGAGCACGGCCCGCTGCTGGATCGATTCCTCGGCAATGGCCAGGTCGATGCGAATCACGCCAGCCGGGGCGGCCCCTGGGTCGCTGGGCTCGCCCAGGGGCACGGGCGCGGTGGTTTCCACCGCCAGCTCCAGGGCATTGAGCAGGCTGCGGGCATCGCCGCCGGCCACATCCACCAGATGGGCCGCCGCCTCGGCGCTGATCTCGATGCGCCGCCGGCCGTAGCCCCGCTCCGGATCAGCCAGGGCCCGCTCCAGCAGGGCCTGGAGATGGGGTGGCTCCAGCGGTTCCATGCGGAATAGCCGCGAGCGACTGACCAGGGCCTTGTTCACCTCGAAATAGGGGTTTTCAGTGGTGGCCCCGATCAGGGTCACGGTGCCGTTCTCGACCCAGGGCAGCAGGGCATCCTGTTGGGCGCTGTTAAAACGATGCACCTCATCGATAAACAGCAGGGTGCGCAGGCTGTGCTGCTCCAGGCGGCGCTTGGCCGCGTCCACCTCGCTGCGCAGGTCTTTGACCCCAGCCAGCACGGCGTTGAGGCTGCTGAAGTGGGCGCGGGTGGTGGCAGCAATGATCCGGGCCAGGGTGGTTTTGCCCACTCCGGGCGGCCCATGCAGGATCAAGTTGCCGACCCGATCGGCCTCGATCGCCCGGCGCAGCAGCCGGCCAGGCCCCAGGATCGCCTCCTGGCCCTGGAATTCCTCCAGGCTGCGGGGCCGCATCCGGTCGGCCAGGGGCGCCAACTGGGCCAGCTGGCTCTCACGGTGTTGGCTGAACAGGTCGGCCACGGCGCCAGGGGCAGGGCCCCGATGGGGATCCCAACCTTCCCATTCCATCGCCGCGGCTGGAGTCATTTCCCGGCAGCTCCGGTAACTTGCAGGCACCTTGGACGACCTCCGTGCGGCGATCACGACCCATGCTGGCCCTGGTCGGGCTGGTTGCACTCGGGGGCTGTGGGTCCAAGCCCCCTGCCCGGGAGCCCCTCTCGGTTCAGGTCGAGCGCATTGGCGAAGCCGCCTTCAGCCCAGGCATTGACGTGGTGAGCCGGCTGGAATCCACCTCCAACGTGGCGATGCGGCCCGAGGCCGATGGTCGGGTCGTGAAGATCCTGGCCACCCAGGGCCAGCGGGTGAAGGCGGGTCAGCCCATCATCGTGCTCGACAATGTCCAGGAAACGGCGAGCCTGAATGCCAGCAAGGCCGAAGCCCTCAAAGACAACCTCAATGCCGATCGCTATGTCTTCTTGAATAATCAGGGAGCCGTTTCAACCAAGGATCGCGACTACTACATCACCCAGGCCATTAAAAGCCGGGACCAGGTGACTGCCAACCGGGCCACCCTTCAGTATAAATACGTAACTTCGCCGATTAATGGCGAGATCGGCGATCTCGATTCTGTCAAGCTTGGCGATTATATTCGCAAGGGCCAGGCAATCACCGGCATTGTTGATAACAGTGTGCTTTGGACCCTGATGGATGTGCCGGCGACCCAATCCAGCAGTGTCAAGATTGGCCAGCCTGTTCAGCTCGTCACCCAAAGCACGCCGCCGGTAAAGGGCACGGGCACGGTGGTGTTTATTTCGCCCTACTTCGGTGTCAGCGGAACCCAAAACGCACCAAATACGGTGCTAGTCAAGGCCTCCTTCCCCAATCTCACCGGCACGTTGAAAACGGGCCAGTACGTGCGCAATCGCATCGTCACTGCCAGTAAGCGCCAGTTGTCGGTACCGGTTCAGGCGGTGATGATGCAGGCCCAGCAGCCGTTTGTGTATAAAATATTGCCCCTCTCTGTATTGTTGCCCAAGATCAAGGCGTCCCCAGAAATATTGCCGGCCCAAAAGGCCATGTTTGAGTCCTTGCCTTCCACAACCCCAATTGTGGTGCAAACCCTGGTGCGTCTCGGCACCCTGGATCAAAACCGCTTCCCCGTGATCTCCGGCCTGGCGGCAGGGGATCGGGTGGTGGTCAGTAACACGGCCCTGTTGAGATCGTTTATGCCTGTCAAAGTCGCCGCTGCTTCCAGCACCGGCGCTTCCAACTGAGGACCGATCATGTCCCTGTCTGATCGGTTTATCAAGCGACCCGTTTTAACGACAGTTTGTAGCATTTTAATCGTCTTGATCGGCATCATTGCGATCCCGAGCCTCTCGATTGAAAACCTGCCCAATATTGCACCGCCCCTGGTCACGGTGTCTGCCAACTATGGCGGCGCCAACTCCCTGGTGACGGAGCAGGCGGTGACCAACCCCCTGGAGCAACAGATCAATGGCGTGCCAGGGGCAGCCTACATTTCTTCATTTAGTACCAGCCAAGGCCAGAGCACGATCCAGGTCTACTTCGACGAAGACACCGACATCAACATTGACCAGGTCAATGTGCAGAACCGGGTTTCTTTGGCCATGCCCCAGTTGCCCCAGCAGGTGCAGGCCACGGGTATCTCGGTGATGCAGAGCACCCCGTCGATTCTGTTGGCCTATCAGGTCTCGTCCACCGAGGGCCAATTCGACGCGTCCTATCTTAATGGCCTGATTTACGAAAATCTCTATTATCAATTGGGTCGGGTTCCTGGCGTGGCCAGCATCAACCTGCTCGGTGGTAGCAATCCGGCCTTCTGGCTTTTCGTGGATCCGGCCAAGCTGGCGGCCAACCAGCTCACTGCTGACCAAGTTGTGTCGGCGGTAAAAAATCAGAACTCTGTGGCGATTGGCGGCCTGGTGGGTGGCCCTCCGGCGGGTGGTGATCAAAAGTTTGCCTATCCGATCCTGGTGGAGAACAACGGCAACTTGGTTTCGATTGCGGATCTCAATCAGCTGATTGTCGGCAAAACGCCCCAGGGCAACCTGCTTCGGCTCCAGGATGTGGGCGAAGCTACCTACGGCTCCAATACCTTCGGTCAGCAGGCCATCAGCATGGAGGGTCACCCCACGATCACAGTGGCGGTGTTCCAGACCCCCGAGAGCAATGCGCTAAATGTGTCTGAGGCGGTGGTTAAGGTTATTGACTCCTTTAGTAATCAACTGCCTCCCGGCGTCATTGTCACCGAGATCTATAACATTGGTCAGTTCATTGAATCGGCGGTTGAAGGGGTGGTTGATGCCCTTGGACTGGCGATTGTGCTGGTGCTATTGATTCTTTTTGTGTTCCTGCAGGATTGGCGCGCCACGATCGTGCCCAGCCTGGCGATCCCGATTTCCTTGGTGGGTACCTTTGCCTTTATCAAGGCCTTTGGCTTTTCGATCAACCAGCTCACCTTGCTGGGCCTGGTGCTGGCTACGGGCTTAGTAGTGGATGACGCCATTGTGGTGATTGAGGCCGTATCTAAAAACCTTGAGAGGGGCATGAAGCCCCGCCAGGCGGCGCTCGAGTGCATGGGCGAATTAACTGGTGCCTTGATCGCCACATCGCTCGTGCTGATGGCGGTGTTTGTGCCAGTGGCTTTCTATCCAGGCGGAATCGGCATCATCTACAAGCAATTTGCGCTCACAATCGCCTTTGCGATTGCCATCTCTACCTTCAACGCCCTCACCTTCTCGCCGATGCTCTCGGCCCTGATCCTCAAAAGCGAGCGTCCCCCCCTACCGAAGGGCTGGGGCTGGACGATTGGTGGGATCCTGGTTGGTCTGGCCTTTGGCCGCTTTAGTGCTGCCTCTTTCGGTAATGGAGCCTATGTTCTTGGTGTCATTCTTTTTGGCTTTGCCGGCAGCCGGCTGGCCTGGATTTTTGAGCGTTTCAACTACTACTTTGCCCGCCTCGAGAAGGGCTACGCCGATCTATTGATTGTTTTGATCGCCCGCAAGAAATGGATCCTGGCTGGGCTAGCTGGGGGCATTGTGATCACGGCTATGGCCTTTTCGGCCCTGCCCACCGCCTTTATCCCCGAAGAAGATCAGGGCTATGGGTTAGGGATATACCAGCTGCAGAATGGGGCCTCCCTCAGCCAAACCCAGAAGACGGGTGAGGAGGTTGCCAAGGTGCTCAAGGGTGAGCCCGATATTATTGCGGCCTCCGTGATCAGCGGCTACGGCTTCAACGGTTCTAGCCCGGATCAGGGTGTGTTCTTCTTTGGTTTGAAGCCCCTTGATGAACGTTCCGGTGCGGAACACAAAACCCCGGCGATCGTTGCCCGCCTCAACGCCAAGCTTGAGAAAATCAGCTCCGGGTTGGCCGTAGCGGCCCAGCCTCCGGCGATCCCGGGCTTCTCGGCCCAGGGCGGCTTCTATTTCCAATTCAATGACCTGAGCAATGGGGCCTACAGCTTCAACCAGCTCAATGACCAAGCCAAGAAACTGGTGGTGGCTGGTACGGAAACAGGTGACTTCTCGACGCTTTATACCCAGTTCATCCCCAGCGCACCCGCCTTTGGTCTCAAGATCGATCGTTCAATCATGGGCGCCCTCAATGTTGATTTCCAGCAGGCCATGCAGACGATTGCGATTCTTGCTGGCGGCAACTATTCCGGTCTCACCTACGAGAACGGCCAGGTGCGCAATATCTACGTACAAGCTGAAGCGCAAGGACGTAGCAAGCTCGATGACGTCCTGAGCTATTACGTGCGCAGTAATGACGACAAGATGGTTCAGGTATCCCAGTTTGCCAAGGCTGACCTCACTAGTGCGCCGCCGGTTGTGAGCCATTACAACCTCTATCGCACGATTTTGGTGCAGGGTGCCGAGGCGATTGGTAAGAGCTCCGGTCAAGCCCTGGATAAAATCCAGTCGATCTTTAAAGAGCAGAACTTCAATAACATCGGCTATGCCTTCACGGGCCTGGCATCGTTACAACTCTCAGCCGGTAATGCCAGTGTTCTTGTCTTTGGCCTGGGCATTCTGGTGGTGTATCTGGTGCTGTCGGCTCAGTACGAGAGCTATGTCACCCCGGTGATCATCCTGATGACCGTACCCCTGGCAATGCTGGGCGCCCTGGCCTTCCTGGCCATGCGTTCGATTGATCTCAACATTTATGCCCAGGTGGGCCTGGTCACCTTGATTGGCCTGGCTGCCAAAAATGGCATTTTGATTGTCGAGGTGGCCGAGCAACACGTGGAAGCCGGCATGACGGCCGTTGAGGCCGCCATTGCCGCAGCTGAATCGCGGATGCGACCCATCCTGATGACCGCCATTGCCTCCTTGGCTGGCTTCTTGCCCCTGGTGGTGGCGACCACGGCCGGGGCTAACAGCCAGCAGTCCCTGGGCACCGTGATTTTCGGCGGCCTGCTGGTGGCCACGGTCCTGTCCTTAGGGGTGGTGCCGCCCTTCTATGTGGCGATCAAGCACCTCGAGGGCCGCTCCGCCAAGCCGGCTATCGAGGCTTGAGCTGGCCATAGTCCAGCTGTTTGGATCACTAAAAAGGCCTGCTCAGCAACTAGCGGAACAGGCCTTTTTCATGGGAGTTGACCGCGGCCCTAATCAGGTGATTACGGTCGGTTGATCCATGCCAGTGCGGGTTTTAATTTCGGCCAGCTGGTTTGCGGCGTTGATGAGATCAGCCAGGGCTAGCTGGGGATCCTGGTTGAGGTTGCCGCCGGTGGCCACATAGCTCTCGAGATAGAGGCGCAGGGTGGCGCCTTGGGTGCCTGTGCCAGAGAGGCGGAACACCACCCGACTGCCGTCATTGAGGAGCAGCCGCAGGCCCTGGCCGCTAGTTAGGGAGTTATCCACGGGATCCAGGTAGCTGAAATCATCGGCCACGGCAATTGTGCGGCCGCCAAAGCCAGCGCCAACTAGCCCGGGCCCCAGCTCCCGCAGGCGGTCGTAGAGGCCATGGGCGGCGCCACTGTCGATCGCCTCGTAGTCGTGGCGGGAGTAGTAGTGGCGGCCGAAGCGCTGCCAGTGCTCCGCCATGATCTCGGCCACGGAACAGCGGCGGCGGGCCAGGATCTGCAGCCAGAAGAGTACGGCCCAGAGACCATCTTTCTCGCGGATGTGGTTGCTGCCGGTACCAAAGCTTTCTTCGCCGCAGAGGGTTATGCGGCCCGCATCGAGCAGGTTGCCGAAGAATTTCCAGCCCGTGGGGGTTTCAAAGCAGTCGATCCCCAGCTCTTTGGCCACCACATCCACAGCGGCGCTGGTGGGCATCGAGCGGGCTACGCCGGCCAGGCCAGTGGCGTAGCCAGGCGCAAGGGTGGCGTTGGCGGTGAGTACGGCCAGGCTGTCACTGGGATTCACAAAACAACGCTGGCCGATCACCATGTTGCGGTCGCCATCGCCGTCGCAGGCGGCGCCAAAGCGATAACGGTCGCCACCGAGCAGCAGCTCGGCGAGGTCATGGGCGTAGGTGAGGTTGGGGTCGGGATGGCCGCCGCCAAAATCCTCCAGGGGCGTGCCATTGCGCACCGTGCCGGCGGGAGCGCCCAGCAGTCCTTCGAGGAGCCGTTTGGCATAGGGGCCGGTGACCGCATGCATGGCATCAAAGGCGATCGGGAAATCGCCGCGCAGCAGATCGGCAATCTGATCGAAATCAAACAGGCCCTGCATCAAGGTGATGTAGTCGTCGACCCCATCAATCACCTGTACTTGCATGCTGCCGACCTGGTGGCTGCCAGGGCCCTCGAGGCTGATGGGCGGTGCTTCGCAAATGCGATAGCCCTCCAGGTTCAGGCTGCAGGCGTAGATCGCATCGGTGAGCGATTCGGGCGTGGGGCCGCCGTTGGCGCCATTCACTTTGACGCCGAAGTCGCCCTCGGGGCCTCCCGGGTTGTGGCTGGCCGAGAGGATAATTCCGCCGATGGCGCCGTGCTTGCGGATCAGGTTGGAGGCGGCCGGGGTCGAGAGGATGCCGCCGGTGGTGGTGATCACCCGGGCCACGCCGTGGGCGGCGGCCATGCGCAGGATCACAGAGATGGCCGGACGATTGCCGTAGCGTCCGTCGCCACCTAGCACCAGGGTTCCGCCTGCCACCCCCGGCAAGACCCGCAGAATCGCCTCAATGAAGCTTTCCAGGTAATGGGGCGTGGCGAACTGACGGCTGCTTTTGCGCAGACCGGAGGTCCCCGGTTTTTGGTCGCTAAACGGCTTGTCGAGCGCAACCTGAAGCACGCTGCTGGTCATCGGGGCAGGCCTTGGTCGCCCCAAGTTACGCCTATCAGCGATGGCCCTTGCCGCGCTCGCCTCGACCCGTCTTGGCCGAAGTGTTCCAAGCAGGCGGCTGCCCTAGGCCCAGGGACGACAGTTCTGCTGGGGGAGGCTGGTCTCAGGTGCCGAATTTGAAGCCGTTGTCCTTGGCGGCAGGCTTGTTGCCTGCCTTGCTGGCCGGGGTGGGGGCTTCCCGCAATTGGCAGGTGCGCACGACCGATTCAGCCGGTTGCTCCAGCCCCTCGCGCCGTTGGTAGGTGTTGCGATCCGCCGGCGTCGCCCTGTAGGTGATGGTCCAAAGCAGGTCCTTGCAGCCGGAGGGCAGCAGGGGGTTGTCTATCAATGGATCGGCTAGGGCCTTGGCCTGGCTGCAGCTGGCAGCACTGTTCTCCCTGGCGCAGGCCACGGCCCCCAGTTGAACCTTGCGCAGGGTCTCAATGCTGGGGTAGGGGATCTCCGCAGGCGCCCCTGCCTGGGCGGCCAGGCCGCTGCAACTGGCGAGCAGCAGGATCCAGCCAGCGATCCGCCGGCGTCCATGGGCCTGGTGGGAGCGGGGGGGCAAAGCCATGGACAGGGTGCACTTGCCACCCATCATCGCTGGACGGCCAGCCAGTCTTTGGAGGTGGTTGTTTGGCAGGAACCACCGCCACCCCATGGGCCTCTATTTTGAAAAGGAGGGCATCGCCGCAAATCCAGACGACTTCAAAGCAATTGTTCCCAATGCCCTCTCCGCCGAGGATTGGTTCCGCTTTCCCAATCGCTATGCCAACGGCGAGCCGATCGTGACGGCCTGATGGGTTGGGCTTTCATGGCTGGCGGCTGATCCCTAGGGCACCGCTAGGCAGGGGTTCCCCCAAGCACTCCTTAAACCCTCTGGATGCCGCTACCACATTGCTGTCGGCCCCGAGCCAGTTTGCGTGCGAGCCGCTGGTTGATCCCCAGCTCCGCCCCTGTCCAGAGCCGATCGATTTCCCGGGTGAAATGGGCCGCCAGTTGGGGTGAGTCGATAATCATCAGCACCTCATCGTTCTGATGGGCTGCCGAAGGGCTCCAGTTGAAGCTGCCGGTAACCACGGTGCGCTTGTCGATCACGGCGACCTTGTGGTGAAGTTTGTCGCCTCCCGCCAGTCTCGGGGTGGCCACCCCGTCCAGGGGGGCGGCCAGGGGCTGGTTGGCGGCCTCCAATTTGCAGTGGCGATCCGGCAGGGCTAGCCCCAGCAGGTCGAGTACTTCTGAATAGGGACGATTGGCAAAGCCAGGGTCGGCCAGTAGACGGATCTGGACGCCCTTGGCCTTGAGCTGGCCCAAGGTGTTGGTGAGATTCTGGGCGGAAAAGACAAACAGGGCCAGGTCCAGGTGGCGTTTGCTGCCCGCGAGCACCTGGGCCAGCAGGTTCAATCCGTGGTGGGGATCCTTGCGGCGGTGGGGCGTAAATAGCAGGCGCACCCGGGTTCTGCCCACCATCACCGTTTCGACACCGCCTGCGTGCTTGTTGAGACCGAACTGGCTATCGGCGGCACCGCCGGGCCCATCGCCCCAGAAGCGGTTGAACTCGACCCCAAACCGGTCGGCCAGGGCCGGACTTTCGATCCGCAGTAGGTGATTGACGTTGCCGCGGGTGCGCGGATCATCGAAATCGCCGTGGATGCAGGAGGGGGTGAAGTTGGCCGATCCCGTCACCACCAGCTTGTGGTCCACCACCAGGAATTTGGCGTGCATCAAACCGCTGCCGGCGCTGCCGTCTTCGCGGTCATCGATCACGGGTACTCCACCCCGCTGCAGGATGGTCACCGCATCCCCCCGCTCGATCTCGCCTGGGCTGAGCTCTCCGTTGTGGTTCTGGTCGGCCAGGGCCATCAATTGTTGACGGCGTAGGCGTAGGTGGGGACTGAGATCGGCAGCGTGTACGTCGCTCCAGGGGGTGCTGTAGGTGTTCTCGAGCACGACCCGCACCCGAACCCCTTGCCGTTGCTTGGCCACCAGCGCTTCGGCTACCCGGGGCAGGGATAACTCCTGAACGGCAACCAGCACATCCCGTTTTGCGGAGTTAATCGCCGCCAGCAGCATGGCTTCAAGATCGTCGCCGGCTCGCTCCCGCTGGCTGATGGGACTGCGGTAGTGGCGGTCGCTCCGGTGGTTAAAGGCCACGGCAAAGCCCGGCGGCAGGGGCAACTCTTCGGGGGCCTGGCCCATGATTCGCCCCGCCTGGCTGCAACCGCTCAGCGCCAGGACAAGGCAAGCCGTTAGGCCCAGGATCCTGGGGGCCTGGAGACTTGGTTTTGATCGCCTAGGGGCTGCTGGGACCAGCTCCAGCCGCTGGGGAGCTTGGCTTGGCACCCCGCAAACGCCTTGCGTCCCTATCGGTTGCTGGAGCCAGGCGGCGCTTAGATGCGGCAGCTCAACCATCGCCTCGCAAGTGCTTACTGCAGCGAGGGTTCCCGGTTTGAACGGCGCTTTGCTGCGTTTCTAGGACTTCAGGACCCAGTCGTCAGAGCTGGTGCGGATGGGCTGGTGAGGGGCCCGCTGGTCGGCTGAGCGATGACGTCTGGAAGCCTTAGCCGTGGTGCGGCATTTCCGAGGTGCGCAGCATCAATATGAACCAGATGCTGCTGACGACAACGGCTGCCGCGACCCCGGCGCCAATGCTGACACGCACCATCAGGATCGGCACCAACAGGGGCAGCACCACGGCCCCAACCATCGGGGTGAGGGCCACGATCGGCTTGAGAATGGTGGTGGGGATCGGTGAGGTCATCGGATCAGAACCATTCCGCTACGGCTTGGCTTGCCGTGTTGGTGTTGTCTTCCGGGGTGCGCCGTTCAAATTCCAGGGTGATGTTGCGCTTCTGGTCGCCATCGGCGGCTACCGCCTTTATTGGATAGATCTGCTGGCCGTCCCGGAAGGGCACCTGAACCCGGAAGGTGCCATCGCTGGAGAGGGGCACTTCCTCATCGCCGATGCTCAGGCGGGCTGAAGGGTCGGTGGCGCCGTAGACGATCAGTTCGGCATCGGCTACCAGCCAGAAGGCCCGTTGGCGGGAGGTCATCGCCCCGGCGCCAGATTCGTTGCGGCCGCTGGCCCAGACCCCAACCCCAGAGGATTGGCCACCGGCTGCTTGGGCGGCTGAGCCGGCCAGTTCATCTTCGTGGAACGCTTCCGAGCCCCGAGCCAGGTGGCGCCAGCGGCTGGCAGGCAGGGTGGCGGCTTGGTAGAGCCGCTCGTGCAGGCTGTTGTCGCTGCGGCTGTCGCTACGGCTGTCGTTGCTGTCGTTGCCTTGCGCAGCCTGGAAGGCTTGCAGCGGCGTGGTGTCCAGGGAGAAGGGCACGAACTGGTCGTAGATCTGCTCGCTTGGATGGAGGGCCGGCACCCGGGCTACGGCTGAGGTGGCCAGGGAGATCCAACCACCAGCGCCCTTGCGGTAGCCCAGTTCAACCCGGTAGTCCCGATCACTCAGGGGCACCGGCAAATACCACTCAGTGGCATGGCTATTGACGGTCACTTCCTGGAGGGTGTGGGGGTGGCTGCCGCCGCCGCTCAGGCCGGTCACATCGGCGACCCGCAGGCAGAGCTGGCTGGCGCCGGCCTGTTGGGCCTGCTGACGATCGCCATCGGAGATCTCCCAAAACACGTAGGCCCATTGGGGATCCCGGGGCAGGAACACCACCCGGGTGTCGGACTCGGGCCGGAGGGCTGGGGCCAGGTCGGCTTCGAGGCTGCTGAGGCTGGGATCTCTCCAGGCCTGATCTGCCCTGGTTTCGGCGTCACCGTTGCTGCTGGCTAGGGGCTGGCGGGTACTAATGGCGTTCACCAACTGCTCTTTGGATTTGCGGCTATAGAGGGACACGCCCAGATCGCTGGCGACCTGGCGCAGCTGCCGCAGGGTCATTTGGGCCAACGTCGATAGGGCTTGAGTCACGTCGCTTCCAAATTCCTTTGGGATCAGTCTGCACGCCTTTGCGCTGATCCCTTCGCCCCTTCCCTGTTGTCGTCAGGATCCACTGACCCCCGATCCCGGACTGTTTTCAGTGGTGGACGCAAAAAAGCGGCGGGAGGTCCCACCGCTTGCCTGCTGCAAATGTGCACCGGGCCTACTGCCTGTGGGCCCGAAGGGCCTTAGCGACCGATGCTGCGGTAGGGCACTTTCGCCAGATAGTCGATGTTGGCACTGCCACCGGAGTTGCCGGAGTTGCGGCTGGCGGGAAGGGTGCGAACCCAGGGGAGGTAGTCCTCGGGGTAGCCGCCGCGGCGTTGGCGGGCGCGATCGGGCAGGCTGCGGGCCGTGCCGGTGTAGATGATCTGGGGGAAGCCCAGAACCCCGCGGTAGTAGGCCTCGTAGCGGGGGGTGGTGATGTTGAAGGGGGTTTCACCCAAATCCCTAGAACCAACCACCCGGTTGCGGTGGTAGGGGACTGTGTCGTAGCCAAAGTTTTCGAGATACTCCTGGCTGTCGAGGATGTCATCGATAGCCCCTTGAATCCCCCGGGTCATGATTACCGCAGACCAGGCGATTTCCTCCGCCTTGCCATAAACTTGACGACCGAGCAACTTTTCTACCAGGTGGCGGACCACCCGATAGTTGCTGTTGAGGTTGTAGAAGCTGCGCTTGAAGGTGTCAGAGAGGCATAGGCAACGAATGAAATCGCGCACTGAAATCTGACCGTTGCGCAACTGGGATTCCAGGTTGCGATCCCGATCGACCTTGAAGGCATAGAAAAAGATCTGCCGGTAGGCCGCTTCGATCACGGAGTTTTGGTCTTCCCGGTCCATGGCCTTGTCCATGGAGACGGCTTTCGGATCCTCATCCGAACCCACCCGCAGAGCCTTCACGCGAGAATTTTGCGTGCTGGGCGCGTACTTCAGAAGAGGAAGGGCCACTCGAAACTTCAGCATCCGTTGCGGCTGATCGTAGAAGTCCACCCCGGTGAGGGCCGGCTGGGCAGGGCCAGGGCTCACAGTCCGTAACGTTTATTACCAGCCCAGGGGCGACAGGCTGGTGCCGCTCCCGGGGTTGGCGCTGGCGGCGGGCGGGAGGGCTGTCAGGTCCGGCCCATCCCCGTCGCCGCAACGGGTTTCCACGCAGAACGAGGCCGTATTCGAGAGCCCCTCCACCGTGCTGGTTCGCAGGCGCACGTTGGGCCCGGCAAAGGAGAAGCGTTCAAGGGAGCTCATCGTTTCGTAGGCGGTGCTCAGCAGCAGGTCGTCCCGGTCGTCCATGCGGAAGTGGCCAGCTACTGGAGCCGTTTCGGCGTAGCCCCGGTCCCGTAGCAGCAGGCCAGAGCGGCCCCGCCCATCGGTGGGGATCAGCCCGAAGACACTCTCGCCCTGGTGGTCTTCGCCGGCCTTGTCCCAGGCCATGGAGCCGCTCCAGCGCACCCGGCATCCCCCCGCTAGGCCAGCGGGGTCCTGGCCATGCAGCTGGGCAATCGACGCCAGGCGGGGATCGTCCACCAGGAGCTCCTCCACCACGATCAGGGAACCGCCGGCCTCGGCGCGGCGGTGCAGCAGGTGGTGGCTACTGCGCTGGGAACGCCAGCGCCCACAGCTCAACTGGAAAAAGCTCAGGGCATCTTTGATGGCCAGGCGGCCTGGCCCCTGGGGGGTGATGGGGGAGGGGCTGCTGGAGACCGGCTCAGGGCTGCTCAAGGGAACGACTCAGATGCCTTGATCTTCTCAATGCGGCGGTCCGCCTGGCGCTGGGCCCAGGCCACCAGGTCCTCCAGGTCCAGACCCAGGGGGCCAGCGGCGTCCGGCTCCGTTGCTTTGATGGCTTGCTTGGGGGCGCTTATGTCCTGGGCGATGCGCTCTAGCTGGATGCCGGCCCCTTGCAGCTGGTCGAGAAAGGCTTGGCAAAAGCCCCTATCGGCCTGCAGTTCAGGTTGGTTCAGGGCCCAGGCCAGCAGCTCGGCCCGGGCCGGCAGGGGGCCGTTGCGGCGGTCTGCGGCCGCCTGGAGGCTGCGCAGGCTGTGGGCCAGTAGCCGCAGGTGGTGACGCTCCAGGGCCGGCAGCAAGCTGGCTTCCAGTTCGGCCAGCTCCTCGGGGCTCAGCACCCTGGCCCTGAATTAGGGGCCGGATTGAGCTGGAGGCGGAAGCCACAGGAGTGCCCACCCTCCAGGCGCCACTGCACCCGATCCACCTGGCAGTCGGGGAAGGTTTGGCGAATCAGTTGCAACTCCTGGTCGCAGACCTGGGGAAATTGCTCGGCGATTCGCATCACCGAGCAATGGAATTCACTCATCACCCAGCCCGGCCCCTCGCTGTCCCGCTGAACTTCAGCCACGTAGCCGTCGCGGCGGCGTAGGTCGACCAGCCGCTCGATCCGTTCGGCTAAGGAGCCGGAGCCAATGTTCTGGCGGTAAACCTCTGCTTGGGCTTCTGCCTGTTGACCCAGCAGCTGGGCCACAATTTGGGCGGGCAGGCTTGCGGCCAGCGAATCCAGTAGGCCGAGGGCGAAATGTTCGCTGCCATCGGGGAAGCGGCTACGGCCTTCCCGCGTCAGGCCCCAGTGATTGCTGGGACGGCCCGGCCCTTCGGAGCTGGGGCTGGCCAGCACTAGGCCATCGTCTTCAAGGGAGCGCAGGTGACGGCGCATGACCTGGACAGACACCACCAACTGGGCGGCGAGGTCGGCGGCCGTGGCCTCGCCCTGGCGCAGCAACAGGGACAGCACCGCTTCCCGGGTGGGGGCGCTGGCGGAGCCAGCTGTTGCCGCAGCAGCCATGGGCACGGAGCTGGTCCCAGCCGACTGGTGCTTCCCTGGTTCAGGGGGACCCCCGCTTCGGGAGCCCTGCTGGGCCGCTGATGGCGGCGTGGGTTGGCCGGACAGTGTCATGGCCCTAGGCATGGCCGCAGCCTGAACAACCACCTTGCCACGTTTGTTTTGCGGTTGTGGTGGTGGCCCTGCCCTTGGCAGGCGGAAGGATGGGGGTGGTTTGGCGCGGGGCAGAATTGGCAATCAGCAACCGGCGCCGGCTTCTGTGCCCTAGGGTTATCGGTAACGAAACACCTTGGTTTCGTTATTGATGCCAACTGGCTTTCGGGTCCATTAAGGCCTGATCTGGCCCCGGTTCTGGCACCACTCTGCCGTTCACTTGCCGCCCATGTCCGACACCAAAACCTCCGCCGAGGCGTCCAAGGCCAGTGACAGCCTCGAGGTGATCCGCAAGTTTGCCGAGACCTACGCCCAGCGCACCGGCACCTATTTCTGCATTGATTCCGGCGTGACGGCGGTGGTGCTGGAAGGGCTAGCCCGCCATAAGGACGAGCTGGGCGGCGCCCTTTGCCCTTGCCGCCACTACGAGGACAAGCAAGCTGAGGTCCAACAGGCCTTCTGGAACTGCCCCTGTGTGCCCATGCGGGAGCGCAAGGAATGCCATTGCATGCTTTTCCTTACCGAAGACAACGCCTTCCGCTGCGATAAACAAACCATCTCAGCCGAAGAGATTCAGGCCCATTGTTCCCTTGGATAAAAGGCCATGACCACGGCAGCCAGCGTTGGTGATCTCGTCAGTCAGCCGTATAAGTACGGCTTCGTAACTGATATTGAAACCGAAAAAATCGCCAAGGGCCTCAGTGAAGACGTCGTTCGCTTAATCTCGAGTAAAAAAGACGAGCCGGCTTTTTTGCTGGATTTTAGGCTGCGGGCCTATCGCCAGTGGCTGCAGATGGAAACGCCCGATTGGGCTGCCCTTGGCTATCCAACGATCGATTTCCAGAATATTATTTATTACGCAGCTCCGAAGCAGCGCGACAAAAAGGCCAGCCTCGATGAGGTGGATCCGAAGCTGCTGGAAACCTTCGACAAGCTTGGTATTCCTTTAAGTGAGCAGAAGCGCCTCACCAATGTGGCCGTCGACGCTGTATTTGATAGCGTTTCGATTGCTACCACCTACAAGGAGAAGTTGGCCGAGCACGGGGTGATCTTCTGCTCCATCAGTGAGGCCGTAAAGGAGCATCCTGAGTTGATTGAGCGTTATCTGGGTACGGTTGTTCCCAGTAACGACAACTATTATTCAGCCCTTAATTCGGCTGTCTTCAGTGATGGATCCTTCGTGTTCATTCCTAAGGGGGTTGAATGCCCGATGGAGCTCTCCACCTATTTCCGTATCAACTCTGGTGATACCGGCCAGTTTGAGCGCACCTTGATCGTGGCGGAAGAGGGGGCTTCGGTGAGTTATTTGGAAGGTTGCACGGCGCCCATGTTTGACACCAACCAACTGCACGCGGCCGTGGTTGAGTTAGTCGTCCTCGATGACGCTTCGATCAAGTATTCAACCGTCCAGAACTGGTATGCCGGAGATGAGCACGGTGTCGGCGGGATCTACAACTTCGTAACTAAGCGGGGCCATTGCCGCGGCGATCGCAGCAAAATCAGTTGGACCCAGGTGGAAACAGGCTCGGCGATCACCTGGAAATACCCCAGTTGTGTGCTGCAGGGGGCTGATTCAGTCGGCGAGTTCTATTCAGTGGCCCTCACCAATAACTACCAACAGGCTGATACCGGCTCAAAAATGGTGCACGTGGGCCCCCGCACTCGCTCCACGATCGTGAGCAAGGGCATCAGCGCTGGCCATTCTGCCAATAGCTATCGGGGCCTGGTTCAGATCGGTCCCAAGGCCGTGGGAGCCCGCAATTAC
Organism: Synechococcales cyanobacterium SupBloom_Metag_052; assembly: GCA_016463595.1. Classification (GTDB taxonomy): domain Bacteria; phylum Cyanobacteriota; class Cyanobacteriia; order PCC-6307; family Cyanobiaceae; genus BAIKAL-G1. The sequence continues at coordinate 30,964 of JAEMQZ010000001.1, forward strand.
AGCCAGTGCGACTCGATGTTGATCGGTGACCAGGCCGCCGCCAACACCTATCCCTACATTCGCTCCCAGCAGCCCCTGGCATCGGTGGAGCATGAGGCCAGCACCTGCCGCATGTCGGAGGATCAACTCTTTTATCTGCAGAGCCGGGGCATCGCCTTTGAGGAGGCCGTTTCAATGATGGTGAGTGGTTTCTGCCGCGACGTCTTTAACCAATTGCCGATGGAGTTCGCTGCCGAAGCGGACAAGCTCTTGGCCCTGAAGTTGGAAGGGTCGGTCGGCTAGTCCTGCTATCCGCCTTCTTTGCTGCCAAGGCTGGCGGCGACTGTTTCTATTTTTGATTCGTTTGTTTTCTCGCCCGTGATTCGCCCCGACGCCGACGTTTTGCTTGAGATCAGAGGTCTCCATGCCCGTGTGGAGGACAACGCCATACTCAAGGGAGTTGATCTCACCCTGCGGGCTGGCGAGATCCATGCTGTGATGGGCCGTAATGGCAGCGGCAAAAGCACCCTCTCCAAGGTGCTAGCGGGTCACCCCGCCTACACGGTGACCGCAGGCACGGTGACCTACCGGGGCCAGAACCTTTTGGAGCTCTCGCCCGAAGAACGGGCCCGGTTGGGGGTGTTCCTCGGGTTCCAATATCCCGTGGAGATTCCGGGGGTAAGCAATCTGGAATTTCTAAGGGTGGCCACCAATGCCCGCCGGGTCCAGCTCGGCCAGGAGGAACTCGACACCTTTGCGTTTGAGGACCTAGTTCGCGAGCGCCTCAAGGTGGTGCAGATGGATCCAGCCTTCCTCGATCGCAGTGTGAATGAGGGTTTTTCAGGGGGTGAAAAAAAACGCAACGAGATTCTGCAGATGGCCCTGCTGGAGCCCCTAGTGGCGATCCTCGATGAAACCGATTCGGGCCTGGATATCGATGCCCTGCGCATCGTGGCCGCCGGCGTCAGCCAGCTCGCCACCGCCGATACCGCCACCCTGTTGATCACCCATTACCAGCGGCTGCTGGAGGCGATCACACCCGATTTTGTCCATGTGATGGCCGCTGGCCGGATCCTGCGCACGGGTGGCCGCGAGCTGGCCCTTGAGCTGGAAGAGCGCGGCTACGACTGGGTGGACCAGGAATTAGCGGCCCTGGAGCTGGGCTGATGGGGATCAGCACCGTTTCTGCGAAGGGCCTGGCTGGCTGGACCTCAGACCTGTTGGCCCGGTTGCCGGCCCCTTCGGGCCCCTTGGCCGCCGTGCAGCGGCGCGGCCGCGAGGCGCTGGCGGCCCTGCAAGGGCCTTCCCGGCGCCAGGAAGCCTGGCGCTTTACCGACCTGGCCCTGTTGGCCGGCCTTGACCTCAATCCCAGCGCTGCCCTGTCCAGGGGCGCCGCCACTGATGGGCTCGCCCCGCAAAACAGCTCCCAATCCGGCCCAGGGACCCTGCGCCTGAAGCTCGATGGGGGCAGCGATCCCCTTGCTGGGGTGGTCTTGCCGGCGGGGGTGTCCCCCCTCTCCGAATCAGAGCTGGTGCTGGCCCTGGGCCACACCCTGGCAGCGACCGGCTGCGAGCAGCACTGGCCGGTTGAGCTCAACCATGCCAGTGCCTCCCAATTGCTGGCCCTACGCATCGCCAGTCGCAGCCAGGTGAGCCTGGAGCTGGTTAGTGATGCAGCCGCGGAGCTGCGGCCCCTGCGGGTGCTTTTGATTCTGGAAGAAAAGGCCCAATTGCAGCTCTGCCAGCGGCTCACGGCCAGCGGAGCGGGGCTCACCAGCCTGGTGTTGGAGGCCCACCTAGGCCGCGGTGCCAGGCTTGAACACGCTCTGGTGGCCCTGGGCCAGCCGGACGCGGCCTTGCTAGCCCATCTGGCCCTAGAGCAGGAGCCCGAAAGTCACGTCAGCCTGGTGGCGGTAAGTGCCGGCTGGGGCGTCTCCCGGCTGGAGCCCCGCATTGTTCAAGTCGATGGCAGCGCCACCACCACCCTGCGCGGCTTACAGGTGGTGGCAGGCGACCAGATTGCCGACACCCATAGCCACATGGCCTTTGGCGGGCCCGAAGGCCAGCTCGACCAGCTCCATAAGGCCGTGGCCGATGGCCGGGGCCGCAGCGTGTTCAATGGCGCCGTGCGGGTGCCCCGGGCCGCCCAACGCACCAATGCGGCCCAGCTCAGCCGCAGCTTGTTGCTCTCGGATCGGGCCCGGATCGACACCAAGCCTGAGCTGGAGATCGTGGCCGATGACGTGCGCTGCGCCCATGGGGCAACCGTGAGCTGCCTGCAGCTGGATGAATTGTTTTATCTGCAGAGTCGCGGCATCGCCGCGGACCAGGCTTCAGCCCTGCTCAAGCGGGCCTTCTGCGAGGAGGTGTTGCGCGAGCTGCCGGCAACGGCCCGGCGCTGGTGCCCGTTTGAATCTCTGCTCGCCGCCCGTGGGTCGGATGGTGGGCCAGCCACCGCAGTTGAATCGGGGCGTGAAGACTTGGAGGGCGAGGGAGGCTGATGGGTTCGAGAGCCAATCTTTTGAGCAACGTCCCGACTAACGCCGGTAACCAGGTTGGCTCCATCCCCGGGGCTGGGCCCAGCCTGGCCGACCTAACCCGGCCCGATTTCCCGTTGCTAGCCCAGACGGCCTGCTCGGGCCAGCCCCTGATCTACCTCGACCACGCCGCTACCAGCCAGAAGCCCCGCCAGGTTCTGGCGACCCTGCAGCACTACTACGACCACGACAATGCCAACGTGCACCGGGGCGCCCACCAGCTCAGCGCCCGGGCCACCGAGGGTTTTGAAGGAGCCCGGGCCAAAACGGCGGCGTTTGTTGGGGCCGCTTCGCCCCACGAGATTGTCTTCACCCGCAATGCCAGTGAAGCGATCAACCTGGTGGCCCGCAGCTGGGGGGACGCCAACCTCAAAGCCGGCGATGAGGTGCTGCTTAGCGTCATGGAGCACCACAGCAACCTGGTGCCCTGGCAGCTCCTGGCGGCCCGCACGGGCTGCGTCCTGCGCCATGTCGGTCTCACCGAGAGCGGTGAACTGGACCTGGGTGACTTCCAGGCCCAGCTCAACGAGCGCACCCGCCTTGTAAGCCTGGTGCAGGTGAGCAACACCCTGGGCTGCCTCAACCCGATCGCCGAGATCGCAACCCTGGCCCACGCCGCCGGCGCCCTGCTGCTGGTGGATGCCTGCCAGAGCCTGGCCCACCTGCCCGTGGATGTGGGCCAGCTCGGCGCCGATTTCCTGGTGGGCTCCTCCCACAAGCTCTGTGGACCCACGGGCATGGGCTTTCTTTGGGCGCGGGAATCCCTGCTGGAGGCCATGCCCCCCTTCTTGGGTGGCGGCGAGATGATCCAGGACGTGTTCCTAGGGAGCAGCACCTGGGCGGGCTTGCCCCACAAATTTGAGGCAGGCACCCCCGCCATCGGCGAGGCGATTGGCATGGGGGCGGCCCTGGACTATCTCAATAGCCTGGGTCTAGAACGCGTCCACGCCTGGGAGCAGCAGCTCACGGCCCACCTATTCGCCCGGCTTGAGGCGATTGAGGGGCTGCGGATTCTTGGTCCCACCCCCCAGCAGCAGCCCGACCGCGGTGCCCTGGCCGCCTTCAGCGTGGCCGGCCTGCACGCCAATGATCTGGCCGAATTGCTCGATTGCGCCGGCATCTGCATCCGCAGCGGCCACCACTGCACCCAGCCCCTGCACCGCCACTACGGCCTGGCCGCCTCGGCTCGGGCCAGCCTTAGCTTCACCACCACCCTCGAGGAGATCGATCGCTTCGCCGAAGAATTAATCGGCGCGATTGCCTTCTTGCGTGAGCACAGCTGAGCGGCGCCATCCCCAGCGCAGCTCCACCGCTACACCCAGACCGCCGCCGATCCGCCAATCTCGTTCCGGGCCCGGTTCAGGCTGCGCCGATCGGTTCATCCCAGAGGTTGGCCAGGTTGTAGGTGCCGCCTGGCAGGTCCCAGAAGCCGCCGCCGATGAAGCGTTCGCCCCGATCGAGGGCGGTGATCTCGGCCAGTTCAGTGGCGCTTAAGGACAGCTGGGCCGCCGCCAGGTTGGCGGCCAGGCGCTGGGGATGGACGGATTTGGGAATCACCGCCGTGCCGCAGGCGATTCCCCAGGCCAGCAGCACCTGGGCCGCACTGGAGCCATGGGCCACCGCGATCGCGCTGATCACTGGATCGCCCAGCAGGGGCGAGCTTGCGCCGGCCGGCGGCGAGCCCAGGGGCGCATAGGCGGTGAGCTGGATGGCGTTGGCCTGGCAGAAGGCCAGCAACTCCGGTTGCTGCAGGTAAGGATGGCGTTCCACCTGGTTCACCTCGGGCGCCAGCTCGGCCCCCGCCAGCAGGGTGGCCAGCTTGGCCTGGCTGAAGTTGGAGACGCCGATGTGGCGCACCAGACCGGCCCGCACCAGGGCCTCCATCGCGCGCCAGGTGGCGGCGATCGGCCGCTGCTCCAGGCTGAGCTGGTCGGAGGCCTGCTGGGGCATCATCACGCCATGGCGATGGGCCACGGGCCAGTGGATCAGGTAGAGGTCGAGGGTGGCCAGGCCCAGGTCCGCCAGGGTGCGTTCCAGGGCGGGGCGCACGTCTTCGGGGGCGTGGCAGTCGTTCCAGAGTTTGGAGGTGATCCAGAGCTGGTCGCGCTGGAGCCCTCCAGCGGCGAAGGCCTGCTTCAAGCTCTCGCCGATCTCGGCCTCATTGCCATAGATCGAGGCGCAATCAAAGTGGCGGTAGCCCAGCTCCAGTGCCGCCGTTACGGCGCCAGCCACCTCGCCGCCGGCCGCCTTCCAGGTGCCAAGTCCCAGGGATGGCATGCTGTCGCCATTGGCAAAACCCAGGCTGGCCATGCTGGTGGGGCAAGGTGATTCAGTATGGCGAGCGGCTCAGGGCCGGACCGCTCCCCAGCTGTTCCTGGTGGTGCTCGGCGGACGCATGGCCGGCTGCCATATCGAGCTGCACGACGTGCGTTTTGTCGCCGGACTCAGCCTCGATGACACGATCCCGGTGCTCCGGCGGCAGTGGTTTGGCAGGCGTGAGGGTTTGCATCTGGACAGCACCATGGTGGTGCGGGCGATCGATGGCTACGCCGTGACCTTGAGGCCCGAACCGCCAGGGCCCCGGCCCGAGCGGCTCTGGTTTGTGAACCTGGGCGCCTACCGCCCCGATGTGCTCGCCGAGCTGCACCACTTCGGCCTGGTGGTGGCCCGCTCAGCCCAGGCCGCTAAGGCAGCCGCTAAGCGCCAATGGTTGGTGGGGGCGCGGGAGCAGCACAAGGATGACCTGGCATCAGTGGACGACTGCTTGGCTATTGAGCAGTTGGAGTTGTTGGGCGGCGAGCGTTGGTATGTGCAGCTCGAACCCCATCCCGAAGGACTGAGCCAGCCCCAGGTGCCCGATTGGTTCGGCTATCGCCGGATCGACAGGGGATGATCTAGGGCGGAGCCCCGCACCCCATGAACATCGACGGCAAGGCCTGGCGCACCATTTGGCTCGAAGCCGGGGGCCGTTCGCTCGCTGTGATCGACCAGACCCAGCTGCCCCATACCTTCATCACCCGCTCGCTCACCAGCCTGGACCAGGCGGCCGAGGCGATTGCCACGATGGTGGTGCGCGGCGCGCCCCTGATTGGGGTCACCGGTGCCTACGGCCTGATGCTGGCCCTGCAGGCCGATCCCAGCGATGGCTCCCTGGCGGCGGCCTTCAGCCAGCTGCTGGCCACCCGGCCCACGGCCGTGAATCTGCAATGGGCCCTGGAACGGGTGCGGGACCGGGTGCTGCCGCTGGCGCCGGCGGAGCGCGCCCTGGCCGCCCAGCAGGAAGCAGGCGCCATCGCCGAGGAGGACGTGCTGATGTGCGAAGCCATCGGCGACCACGGCTTGCGTTTGTTCCAGGAGCTGGCGGCCCGCCGCCCGGCTCACCGCCAGAACGAGCCTTTCAACGTGCTCACCCATTGCAACGCCGGCTGGCTGGCCACGGTGGATTGGGGTACGGCCCTGGCGCCGATCTACAAGGCCCACCGCGCCGGCATGACGGTGCATGTGTGGGTGGATGAAACCCGGCCCCGCAACCAGGGCGCCAGCCTCACCGCCTTTGAGTTGGGCCGCGAGGGCGTGCCCCACACGGTGATCGTCGACAACGCCGGCGGCCACCTGATGCAGCACGGCCAGGTCGATGCGGTGATCGTCGGCACCGATCGCACCACCCGCAGCGGCGATGTGTGCAACAAAATTGGCACCTATCTCAAGGCCCTCGCCGCCCATGACAACGGCGTGCCCTTTTATGTGGCCTTGCCGGCTTCAACGATTGATTGGTCCATCTCCGATGGGGTGGCGGAGATCCCGATCGAGGCCCGCTCGGAGCGGGAAGTCACCCATATCCAGGGCCTGGTGAGCCCCGCCGATGGCGCCGCCCGGGGGGACAGCCCCAGGGGCGATGCCAGGTCAGGGGCTCTCACCCAGGTGCAGTTAACGCCCACGGGCAGCCAGGGCTTCAACCCCGCCTTTGATGTCACCCCGGCCCGCCTGGTGACGGCCCTGATCACGGAACGGGGGGTGGTGAGTGCCAGTGAAGAGGGCCTCAAGCAGCTCTATGGGGTGGGCTGAGCGGGCTTGCTTGGCTGCATGGGCGGCACCAATCCAGCCAGCAATGCAGCGCAGCTAACTGGTTTCGGCTAGACCGCCGTAAAGTCAGGTGACCCATCGGGTAAACCCCGCAAAGACCCCGCGGCCCCACCCTGGGTTCAGGAGCTGTTCCCTAGGGGGGAGGATCGAGTCTGAGCCCCGTTGAGGCAACCGGGGGAAAGAGGTAAAACACCCGGGCCTACAGGTCTTAGGGGGTTCGTGCTAGAGTTCTTTAACCTACTTAACACTTGGAGCGGCTGCCAATGTTCACGCTTGATAAGGCCACCCAGATTTTTCCGGACACCCTTTCAGCAGACGTTGTTCCAGCGGTCACAGCCCGTTTCCGCCTGCTCAACGCTGAAGATCAGCTGGCCCTGATTTGGTATGCCTATCTGGAGATGGGCTCCACGATCACGGTGGCGGCCCCGGGCGCGGCCCGGATGCAGTTCGCCGAACCCGTGATGAACCAGATCAAGGCCATGGGCTTTGCTGAACAAAGTCAGGTGATGTGTGATCTGGCCAACCGCTCCGACACTCCCATTGGCCGCAGCTACGCCAACTGGTCGGTGAATATCAAGTTGGGCTTCTGGTATCAGCTGGGCGAATGGATGGCAGTTGGCCTCGTGGCCCCCATTCCTGAGGGCTATCAACTCTCGGCCAACGCCTCGGCAGTGTTGGGTTCAGTCAAGGGCGTTGAGCAGGGTCAGCAGATCACCTTGCTGCGCAACTTTGTGGTGGACATGGGCTTCGATCCCGCCAAGGGAGAAGGCCAACGGGTGATGGAGCCAGTGGCGGCACCCACCCCTGAGGACTTGCGCAAAAAGGTGTTTATTGAGGGCGTGATCAATCCCACGGTCAATGCCTATATGGATCGGCTTAATGCCAACGATTTCGATAGCTTGATCGAGCTCTTCTTGCCCGATGGCGCCCTGCAGGCTCCGTTCCAGAAGCCGATTGTGGGCACGGATGCCATTTTGCGCTTCTTCCGTGAAGATTGCCAAAATCTGAAGTTGCTGCCCGAGCGGGGATATTCAGAGCCGGCTGAAGGCAATTTCAACCAGATCAAGGTCACCGGCAAGGTTCAAACCCCCTGGTTCGGAGCTGGTGTAGGCATGAATGTGGCCTGGCGCTTCCTGCTCAATCCTGAAGGCAAGATCTACTTTGTGGCGATTGACCTGTTGGCCTCTCCGGCAGAATTGCTGAAGCTCGGCCGTTGAGCCAGGCCGGCATGGGGCTTGCCCTAGCTACAGCTATCACGGCGGCGTGGTTGTTTTCCCTGCTTGCCTTGTTGAGCGTGGATCTGGCTAGCCAATCCCTCTCCCTAGTGGTCCTGGCGATTGGGCTAAGAACATTTCTGCAAACGGGACTGTTCATTATTGGCCACGACGCCATGCACGGCGTACTGCTGCCCTTGCACTCTGGTGCCAATCAACGCTTGGGCCAACTCGCTTTGGCCCTTTATGCCTGCCTGCCTTACCAGCACTGCCTGCTCAATCATCGCCAGCACCACCTAGACCCGGGCAGTCACCAAGATCCTGATGTCCTGGCTGGGGCTGGGCCCTTGGCGTGGTACGGCCGTTTCATGGCGGGCTATTTGGGGGTAGGCCAGATGGCATCCCTTTTAACAACCTGGGCGATGTGTCTGCTGTTCGCCTGGCCCCACACAGCTAACCCTGCATTGGCTGTGGGGCTCGTTTGCATCCTGCCCCTGATCCTCAGTTCGCTGCAGTTGTTTGCCTTTGGCACCTACCTACCTCACCGCGGGGCCGGGCAGGCCTGGGCGCCTGGCCACCAGGCCCATAGCCTTGATCTGCCAGTCTGGTTATCGTTGATTGCCTGCTATCACTTCGGGTACCACCGCGAACACCATCAATCGCCAGGTTTGCCCTGGTTTGCCTTGCCTGCCCAGCGACGGTCCGATCTATCGGGCTGCCGCTTGGCCCCTGTCACTCGCGGCAGCAAGGACAGTGCGATAGCGTCCCTACCAACTTGATTTATGACGATGGAAACGGATTTGGCGGGCTGGACAGATCAGGAGCAGGCCATCGCCAAGCAGGCCTTTGATTTGGCCTACGGCCGCGCCATTGCCCAGTTGACCGAATCCCTGCGCGAGCGGGTCGGGGCCCTTCAGGGCGCAGAGGATCTCTGGCAGCTCCACGACTTTCTCAGCATCCAGCGCCATTCGATCGAGGGCCATTTCGATTTTCGTCTTGATGGCATCTTGTTTGTATTTGCGAGCTTGGTGAAGGATAAACTTCTCGGCCTCGATGAATTGTCGGGGCTCGAGGTTGAAAAAATTGAAAAGATTACGGCCATGTCTAAATTTTAGGCTGATAAAGTTGGGCTGAAGAATTAGGGGTAATTTAATGGATCAGATTTTGAATTCCAAATAATAATAAATTTGTAACTTGTTTTCTGATTAATTTGCGTCCATGTGGTGATGCGCTCGATTGCCAGCACCATGGATTCGCTGGCTTTCTCCGGTGCTGGTTACGGGTAGGCCTGACTAGGTTTTGTCTGTTCTTGTGCATCTGAACGCCGTCGCCCAGCCTTGGCCGATGGACAGGATCGTTGTTTTCCTGGCAACTGACGGAGAGGTTGGGCCTGGAAAAGATCGGCTTCGTAACAGCGGTTTGGGCCGTTGGCTAGGCGATAGCCCCCTTGCCACCTAGCCTCCCGGCTGCGCCGCCAGCCCTCGCCCATGCCCGTGCTCAACCGCTGGTCGGACGCTGCCGCCGCTGAGGCCGTGGCTGCCTATGGGGCCCAAGGGGTCCCAGAAGCCCTGGCGCTGCGGACCTATTCGGCCCGCCTGCTCGGGGCCGATCCAGACCTGGTGCTCCATGGCGGCGGCAACACCTCGGTTAAAACCACGATCACGGGGTTGTTGGGTGAAACGATCCCGGTGCTGTGTGTGAAGGGCTCTGGCTGGGACCTGGCCACGATCGAGCCCCCCGGCCATCCAGCCGTGCGCCTGGAGCCCCTGCAGGCCCTGCGGGCCCTGGAGCGCCTTAGCGATGAAGCAATGGTGGCGGCCCAGCGCCAGAACCTGATCGATCCGGCCGCTCCTAACCCGTCGGTGGAGGCCCTGCTGCATGCCTTTCTGCCCCACACCTACGTCGACCACACCCATTCGATCGCCCTGCTGGCCCTGGCCGACCAGCCCGATGCCGAAGCGATCTGCCGCCAGGTTTATGGCGAACGGGTTGCCCTGGTGCCCTATGTGATGCCCGGCTTTGACCTGGCCCTGGCCGCCGCGGCCGCCTACGAGCAGGCGGCTGCCCGCGCCGCTGCCTTGGGCATCGAGCTCGAGGGCATGGTGCTGCTCAAGCACGGCCTTTTCTCCTTTGGAGCCACCGCCCAGCAGAGCTACGAACGGATGATTGCGCTGGTGCGCCAAGCCGAGGAGCGCATTGGGTTGGCGCAGGGCGCCCAGGTTTCCCGCCAGCCAACCCCCGGGCCGGCGCCCAAGAGTTCTGCGGCGGCGGTGCTGCCGGTGCTGCGGGGGGCCCTGGGCCGGGCCGCCGAGGCGCAAGGGGCGCCGCTGCGCTGGCTGCTCGACCTGCGCGCCACGCCCCAGGTCCTGGAGCTGGTCAACGATCCCCGCCTGGCCGATTGGGCCCGCCGCGGCGTTGCCACCCCCGACCATGTGATCCGCACCAAGGCCAGTCCGTTGGTGTTGCCAGCCCAGCCCACGGCCGTCCAGATCGACCAGGCCCTCGGCACCTACATTGCCGCGTACCAGGCCTATGTCCAGCGCCAGAATGCCCGGGCCGGTGGGACCAAAACCCCCCTCGATCCGCTGCCGCGGCTGGTGGCGATCCCGGGCCTGGGTCTGGTGGGCATTGGCAAGAGCGCGGCGGAGGCTTCGGTGGTGGCCGACCTCGGCCTGGCCTGGGCCCGCACCCTGCTGGCGGCGGAAGCCGTGGGCCGCTTTGAGCCAGTGGATGAGGCCGATACCTTTGCGATGGAGTATTGGAGCCTGGAGCAGGCCAAGCTCGGCAAGGGCAGCGAGAAGCCCCTGGCCCGCCAAGTGGTGGTCGTGACCGGTGCCGGCGGCGGCATCGGCGCAGCCACGGCCCTTGCCTTTGCCAAACAAGGGGCTGAATTGGCGCTCCTCGACCGCGATGGCGCCGCCGCTGCGGCCACGGCCAAAGCCTGCGGCCGCCAGGCCTTGGCCCTGGCCTGCGACCTCACCGATCCAAAGGCCCTGCGGGAGGCCATGGACCAGGTGGTGGCCCGCTTCGGCGGCCTCGATCTCGTGGTGAGCAATGCCGGGGCCGCCTGGAGCGGCGCCATGGCCAGCCTGCCGGATGCCGACCTGCGCGCCAGTTTCGAGCTCAATTTGTTTGCCCATCAGGCCGTGGCCCAGGCGGCCATGGCCGTGTTTCGGGCCCAGGATTCGGGCGATGCCGACCAGGCCGCCAGCCGGCCGGTGCTGGGGGGGCAGCTGCTGTTCAACGTCAGCAAGCAGGCCCTGAATCCGGGCCCCAACTTCGGCGCCTACGGCATTGCCAAGGCGGCCCTGCTGGCCCTGATGCGCCAGTACGCCCTCGAAGGCGGCCCGGAAGGGATCCGCTCCAATGCGATCAATGCCGATCGCATCCGCTCCGGCCTGCTCGATGACGCCATGATCCGCAGCCGCTCCGCCGCCCGGGGCCTGAGCGAGGCCGACTACATGGCCGGCAACCTGCTCTCCCGGGAGGTGCGCGCCAGTGATGTGGCCGAGGGCTTTGTTTCCCTGGCCCTGCTGGAGCGCAGCACCGGCGTGGTGCTCACCGTGGATGGGGGGAACGTGGCGGCGATGGTGCGCTAAGCGCCGCATTGGCGGCCTGCATCCGGTTCGCTGCCCCGGCGCCTAGGCCCGCCGGCTGGCTAATACCAGCCCCAGGCTGGCCCAGACCACCACCAGGCCAAAACACAGGGCGGTCCAGGCGGGTAGGCCCCAGCCGCTGATCGCCAGGGGAGCGACCACCGTGATCACCCCGCCGGCAAGCAGGGGCTGGAGCAGCAGCTGTTTGATCGAAAAGGCCTGAAGCGCTTCGCTGCGGTCGTCCGGATCGGCCATGCGCAGCAGCAGCAGGCCACTAGCCGCCACGCCCGTGGCCTGGCCGAATTCGATCACGGCCCGCTCAAACCAGTCCTTGGGCAGGATCCGAGGCGCCAGCAGCAAAATCACCGCCAGGTTCCAGAGCAGTCCGGCCAGGGAGAGCACCGACAGGGGCAGCCAGTCCTGGCGCAGCAGGGCCAGGTCCAGACCCGCCGTGGCCGCCGTGATCAGCAGGTCGGCCGAAAGGGTGCCGGTTTGGCCCTGGATCGGCGCCGACACCCAGCCGTCTAGGTGCAGGCGTTCCAGTACCAGTCGCACCAGGATCGAGCCCACCAGGGCCAGGGGAAACACGGGCAGGGCATCGATCACCAGGGCGAAGCCGCCGCCGGTGCGCTCGGCCAGGCCGCGGAGCAGGGCCAGCAGGCCAACACCCACCAGCACCGCCACCCCGGCAAGGGCCAGATTCACGGCCCAGGCGGCCAGCTGTTGCAGGGGCCCCTGGGGTGGGACCGGATGCTGCGGCGACCTGGCCTGGTCGCTGGGCCCTGGGCCGGCGGCGTCTGGGGCCCCCTGGGGGGCTGGGGCCGGCCAGGAACTGGTCCAGCCCCGGCTGCGGCCCACCACCACCAGTACGCCACCCACCAGGGTGGAGGTCAACAGCCCCACCGTTGAGAGGGCTAGGCCCAGGGCTGCGCCGGTGGGAAAGCCCAGGCTGGCGTAGCTGGGCCCCATGGCAGCGGCGGAGCCATGGCCGCCCTCGAAGGCAACCTCGATCAGGCAGGCCATCAGCGGGCTTACCCCGAGCCAGGGTTGCAGCAGAAACAACACCGCCAGGCCCGCCACCAGAAACTGGCCAAAGGCCAGGGTCAGCGAGAGCAGCACTTGGGCCGAGACCGGTTGCCAAAGCCCCGCCAGCTTCGGCAGTGGCTTGGCCAGCAGCAGGGTGGCGAACACCAGGGTCAAGAGCGCCAGGGGCAGGTCGGCCCAGAGCTGCATCACGGGTTCCGGCAGCAGGGGCAGGGGCCCGGAGGGGGCCAGGGCCAGGCCGATCAGGCCGGCCACCAGGGCCTCGGGGATGCCGACCAACTTGAGCTGGAGCCGCTGGCCGATCGCCCGCCCCAGCCCCAGCAACACCGCCAGAGCGGCCATCGCCAGCAGCAGCCAGGCCAGGGCCCGGGCCGGTTCTTGCAGCCATGCAGTCGCCATTGGGATCCCCATCAGGGACACCCCAGGGCGAAGTGGTGGCGGAAAAAGGCTTCAGTGGCCTCCAAGACGGCCACCCGTACGGCGCCACTGCGGAAGCCATGACCCTCGCCTTCATAGCGATGCACCTCCACTGGCACACCCCGGCTGCCCAGGGCCTCGGCCATCGAATCGGTCTGGGCGGGGGGCACCACCTGGTCATCGAGGCCCTGGAAAAAGATCACCGGTGCGGTGATGCGGCCGGCGTGGTGCAGGGGGGAGCGTTCTTGGTACGTGGCCCGCTGCTCGGGCCAGGGGCCCACCAGGCTGTCGAGGTAGTGGGCCTCAAAGCGGTGGCCATCGGCCACCAGGCCCTCCAGGTCGCTGACGGCGTAGCGGCAGGCCCCCGCCCGGAACACATCGCTGAAACAGAGGGCTGAAAGCACGGTGAAGCCGCCGGCGCTGCCCCCTTCGATCGCAAGCCGCTGGGCCGAAGCCTGGCCAGAGGCCACCACCGCCTGGGCCGCCGCGGCGCAATCGGCGCTGTCGACCAGGCCCCAACGGCGATCGAGCCGTTGCCGGTAGGCGCGGCCAAAGCCCGTAGAGCCGCCGTAGTTGACATCGAGCACCCCCCAGCCGCGGCTGGTCCAGAACTGGATCGCCAGGTTGAGGCCGCAGCGGGCCATGGCCGTGGGGCCGCTATGGCCCTTCACCAGCAGGGGACTGGCCGGCGTGGCGCCCCCGGCTGGGGGGTAGTACCAGGCGTGGGTGGGGGCGCCGCCGTAGCCGGCAAACCAAAGGGGTTCCGGCCGGCTGATCGCCTCGGCCGCCAGGGGACTGGCGGCGGCGGGGCTGTGGCGCCATTGGCCGCCGGCGAGCTCCAGTTCCAGCAGTCCGGCGGGACTGGTGGCGGCGCTGGCCAGGCAGGCCAGGACGCCGTTCTCGGCGCAGAGTCCGCTGAAATCATTGAAGGGCAGATCGAAGGGAATCCAGCTGGCTGGTTGGGGGCTGGGGGCTAGGGCTGGGGCGCTCGGCCAGCTGATCCGACCCAGCTGCCAGCTCCCCTCAAAGCAGGCTGCGGCCAGGAGCTGGCTGCCATCCCAGGCGGTGGTGGAGAGGCCCAAGACCCACTGGGGTGTGGCAAATTCCGCCTCCATCGGTAGGAGCGGCTGCCAGGCCGGGGGCGGCGCGAAGACCTCCCCAAGGGGCTGCACCAGGTCGGCCATCTGGAGCGCCTCCGCCGCCACGAGCCGCTCCAGGTTCCACCAGCCGTTGCGATCACAGGCCACGAGCAGATCGGCTGCAAGGGCCCCAGGGGCGCCGGTCCAAAGCGGTTGGAATACGGAGATTGCCTGGCGGCTGGTGTTGTCTGAGCCCGCCACGGGGCGGCAGGCCGTCAGCCCTTCGCCTAAACCCTCGCCAGTGCCATCGGCCCCGGCCGCCGCGAAGCAGCCCAGCCAGAGCTGGCTGCGCTCCCAGGGCAGGTGGGGCTGCTGCCATTCCACCCAGGCCAGGTGGCTGCCCCTGGGGCTCAAGGTTGGATAGCCGCAGAAATCGGCGGCCTGGTGCAGGGTCACCGGTTCGCCCCCCAAAAGGGACACCGCCACCAGCTGGTCGCGGCCGTCCACCTCCACCACGCCGATCCAGCGTTGGCGCCATGGATCGATCAGGCCGCCGCCAAAGGCCCGGGCGGCGGGCCGGGTGAGCTGGATCGGCTCGTTTAGGGCGGCCCCAGCAGGGCCCAGGTCCAGGCGCCAGAGGCAGCGGTCCCGGTCATCGACAAAGACGGCGATGGCCTGTCCTGCGACCTGCCCCAGGGCGCAGGCTCCGCCCCCATAGCCATGGATGCGGCTGCGCAGGTTCCAGTCGCCTGGAGTGAGCTCCTCGGCCGGGAGGTGCGCGGCCGTTCCTGCGGTTTCCGCGCCAAAGGGGCGCCCCATCAGCGTGGTGCGTCCCTGTTGATCCGGCCGTTGCTCTAGCCAGTACAGCTGGCCGGCCAGGAGTTTTGGCTCCAGCAGGCTGGGAATGCGTCCCTCCACGGTGGTCGCAGGCAGGCCTGCAGGGGTTGGCGTCACCGGTGGTTGTTTGCCGCGGCTCCTAGAATCGCCCCCAGTCGGAACGGGATTGTCCTTTGGCCAGCAGCTTCGCCAGGATGGCGCGTTCTGCGGAGCAGTCGAGTAAGGGGGTGCATGTCTCCAAGGAGCCCCTGGACACGCCGCCCATGGCGATCCACACCCTGGGCGATGAGGTGCTGCGCACGCCGGCCAAGCGCATCGGCAAGGTGGATGAATCGGTGCGGGAGCTGGCCCGCCAGATGTTGCTGAGCATGTATGCGGCCAAGGGCATCGGCTTGGCGGCTCCCCAGGTGGGTGTTCACCAGCAACTGCTAGTGATCGACCTCGATCTTGAGAATCCAGCCACCCCTCCCATGGTGTTGATCAACCCCGAAATCACCGCCGAAGGGGGCTCGATCTGCACCTACGAAGAGGGTTGCCTCAGCATTCCGGGGGTGTACCTCGATGTGGTGCGACCGAGCGTGGTGGAGGTGAGCTACCGCTGCGAGATGGGCCGCAGCCGCCGGCTCAAGGCCGATGGGCTATTGGCCCGTTGCATCCTGCATGAAATGGACCATCTCAACGGCGTGCTGTTTGTCGATCGGGTTAGCGATGGGGCGAGCCTGGAGGAAGGCCTCAAAGAAAAGGGCTTTGATCGGGCCCATGTCCGCTCCCTGCTCTGATCACCTGAATTCCCAAGCAGATGAACCCCCTAGCTGGCCTGTTTTTAGCCCTGGCTTGCCTGCTGGGCATTGCCGCCACAGGCTGCGTCTTTGAACTCGCCTACGGAGACCCCGACCTGGGTGTCACCGCCACCCGCTGGATCCTGGGCGCTTCGATCCCCGGCACCCTGGTGGCCTTGGTGGTGGCGATCCGCCTCAACCAACCGGCCTGATCGGGCTGGTTTGCGGGTGGGCCACTTCTACGATTTCCCCTTAGCCCGAACCCTGACCATGACGCGCCTGGTCCGTCCCCTGGCTGTTTTGCTATCGCTGGTGGGCCTTACGGCGGCCGCCTGGGCCGCAGCGCCCCCAGCCCGCGCCCAGGCCTCGATGTTCAGCACCCAGGAGGTGGACCAGGGCAAATTCATCATCGTGGCGGCACCGATTGGCGATGGCAGCCGCGGCCAGCTCAACATCTATGAGCAGCGCAGCGCCCAGCGCCCCTGCTATGCGGTGTCCGGCAGCCGGCCGGCGGTGGTGGATCCCCTGCTGGCTACCTTCGATTTCACCGGCATCTGCAACCGCTTCATCGATGGCAATGGCTATTCGCTGAGGATCGGCACGGCTGATCTGGGCACGGTCTATCGCCTCAGCGTTGTGAAGGACTCGGCGGAAACCCTGCTGATGGCCCAACCCACCCGGCCCGACGCTGGCCCCGAGATGGTGGTGGCGCGCACGGGCGGCCAGGGCAATGGCTTTCTTTTACTTGTGGCCGAGCCCGGCTGGCGGGTGATGCGCCGCAGCTTCGGCAGCCGGGCCCTCGGCCATGTCTACGTGTATCGCGACAGCTGGCCAGAGGGGGGCACCGCCAGCCGCCCCTCGCCCGAGCCCGCGGCGCCGGCCGCCAAGCTTCCCTTGGACCCCAAGGCCCCAGCGGAGCAGAAGGCAGGCAGCCCACCCCAGGCCCCAGGCCAGGGAGCAGCGCAAAAACCAGGCCTGGGGGCCTCCGCTCCGGTCCCCCATTCCGTGAACCCCAAGCCGGTTGCTGTCGC
>JAEMQZ010000001.1:47659-67002 GCA_016463595.1 Synechococcales cyanobacterium SupBloom_Metag_052
GCCCCTTGCAGGAGCTCCCAACCTGCCTGCCCTGCCGGCCGCAGCCCCTGTTCCCGCAGCGCCCTAGCGCTGAGCCAGCGCTAGGGGAGGCTTGCTTTGGGTCCGGTTGGCCCACGGAAACCGGCAGGGGCACTTGCTACGATCTATCCACTGCTGAGCACCAAAGCGCTTCATGACCCAGGTCACCGTCGGCGAAAACGAAGGCATTGAATCGGCCCTGCGCCGTTTCAAGCGCCAGGTCTCTAAGGCAGGCATTTTCGCTGACCTCAAGCGCCTACGTCACCACGAAACGCCCGTTGAGAAGTACAAGCGCAAAGCCCAACAGCGCCGCCGCCGCCGTTGATAGCGGACACCCAGCCCTCCGCAGACAGCCGGGGCCGTGGATGGTTTTGCTATTGATGACGCCTGTTTTCCCTTGCCTAGTTATGGGTTGTCAATGAATCCGGTCGCTCATTGAAGGGGCTACCGGTTTTTTGTTGGATCCGTGCTTCTACCTGTTGGCAAGTCGCCCAGGTCTCTCAAGACTGGGACTAGTTCTTTGCGGAGCTGGATCCATGATTCGCCTGTTAGCCCAGTTTGGGCATTGGTTTGGTGGCTCCCTGGCCCATGCCTTCGGTAATCCCAGGGAAGAGCAGCAGCACCTACCGCCGCCGATTGGCGTCCAGCCCTACATGGGGGAGAGGTCACGCCGTGGCCGATAGGGGCTGCCGCTAAGGGCCCCCCTTGGGGGAGGCTTGCTGGTCGCGATCAAAACTGCGGTAGGTGAGGGCCTCGGCGATGGCTTGGCCGTCCACTTTGCTGTCCCCGGCTAGGTCGGCAATTGTGCGGGCGATGCGCAGCACCCGTTCGCCGGCCCGGGCACTCAGGGCCCGGTGCTGTAGGGCAGAGCGCCAGAGCTGCAGGGCTTCGGCTTCGAAGTGGCCGCATTCCGCCAGGTCCCTGGCACTGAGGCGGCTGTTGGCGCTGCCGCGGGGGTTTCGTTCGGCCATGCGTTGGCGGGCCTGGCAGACCCTTTCGGCCACCTGGACCGTTGATCCAGGGGTGCCAACCAATCCAGAGGATCTGCTGGATTCCCCAGATCCAGGCGATCGGGGCAGGCTGCCGGTTTGGCGATCGGGACCGAGCTCCTCGACGTCGGGCCGGCGCAGGATCACCTGCAGGTCGAGGCGATCGAGCAGGGGGCCGCTGAGCTTGCCCCAGTAGCGCTGGCGCTGGGCCTCGCCGCAGACGCAGGCCCGCTCCGGGTCGCCATACCAGCCGCAGGGGCAGGGGTTGGTGGCGGCCACCAGGGTGACGGCGCAGGGAAAACGCAGCCGCGCCCGGGTGCGGCTGATCCACACCTCGCCCTCTTCGAGGGGCTGGCGCAGCTGGTTGAGCACATCGCGGCGAAATTCGGCCAGTTCATCGAGGAACAGCACGCCGTGGTGGGCCAGGGCCAGTTCGCCCGGCCGAGGGATTGGGCCGCCGCCGATCAGGGCCGGACCCGAGCAACCGTGGTGGGGTGCCCGGAAGGGCCGCTGCCTGGGGAGCTGTCCCTGGCTGCCGAGCAGGCCGGCCACCGAATAGAGCTGGCCCAGTTCCAGGGCTTCCTGCCGTTGCAAGGGCGGCAGCAGGCCGCTCAGGCGCCTGGCCAGCATCGTCTTGCCGCTGCCCGGGGGGCCCACCAGCAGCAGGTGGTGGCCTCCAGCTGCGGCGATCTCCAGGGCACGGCGGCCATGGGGCTGGCCCCGCACATCGGCGAGGTCCAGGTCCTGGGCGGGTGGCGCGGGGGCTGCAGGGCTAGGGAGGCTGGCCCGGGCCGGATCGGCCAGGAGCTCCAGCACCTGGATGAGGCTGGCTGCCGGCCAGACGGTCAGCCCCTCCACCAAGGCGGCCTCGGCTCCGTTGGCTTGGGGCACGACCAGGGCCCGAGCCCCCGCCTGCTGGGCAGCCAGGGCGATGGCGAGGGCACCGCGCACGGGCCGCAGCCGGCCGTCAAGGCCCAGCTCGCCCGCCGCCCAGACCCCCGCCAGCCGGCTGGGATCGAGCTGGCCACTGGCCAGCAGCAGGGCCAGGGCGATCGGCAGATCAAAGGCCGGACCCTCCTTGCGCACATCCGCCGGTGCCAGGTTCACCACCACCCGGGTGAGGGGCATGCGCAGGCCGCTGTTGCGTAGCGCCGAGCGCACCCGCTCCCGCGATTCCTGCACCGCCGCATCCGCCAGGCCCACCATCAGCACGCCCGGCAATCCCGGGGTGATGTCCACCTCCACGGCCACTTCCACCGCATCGAGACCCACCAGGGCCGCACCGCTGCAACGTGCCAACATCAAGCCAGGGCAGGGTTTCACTGACCAGTGCCACCGCTGTTCCGGGCCTGCTTATCTCAAGGCCGACCCGCTCTCGCCAATTGCTTCCCCGCCGCCATGGACCAGTCCGCCGACACGATTTTTGGCCGCATCCTGCGGGGCGAGATCCCCTCGGACCAGGTCCACAGCGATGACCTCTGCATCGCCTTCCGCGATGTCCAGCCCCAGGCGCCGGTGCACCTGTTGGTGATCCCGCGCCAGCCCCTGGTGAACCTGGCCGACGCCAGCGCCGCCGATGGGCCCCTGCTCGGCCACCTGTTGCTGGTGGCCGCCCAAGTGGCCCGCCAGGAGGGACTCACGGCCTGGCGCACGGTGATCAATAGCGGCGCCGATGCGGGACAGACGGTCTTCCATCTGCATGTGCATGTCATCGGTGGCCGGCCCCTGCAATGGCCGCCAGGGTGAGCAATCCCTGGGCCAGCCTGCGCTGCGGGCGCTCAGGTGGCCAGAATAGGTCGACTTGAGCGTCATCATGAGTCCCTTGAAGGCCCTCCGCAGCCAGCTCGGCAAGCTGCAGCGCCTGGCCCAGCCCTACTTCCTGCCGTTGGATAACGGCGCCAGCTCCGGCCAGTTCCTGGTGCTGGTGGTGGCCCTAATTGCCGTGGTGGTGGGCTTCACCCTGCTGCTGCTAACGGCTGCAATCGCAGCCAGCAGCGCCTGGATCCCCGCGTTGCAGCTCCGGTTCGTGCCAGGGGTGGCGGATCAGGTGGCGTCGATCTGGGCCGGGCCCGGGGGCAAGGTGGTGATGGTGCTATTTGGTGCCGGCCTGGCCAGTTTCTGGGCCTTGCGCGCCAAGTTGCGCCAGGGGCGCTGGTTGCCCTGGCTGCTTCTGGGGGTGATTACCCTGCTGATCCTGGTGATCAACGGCATCAATGTGGGCATCAGTTTTGTTGCCCGCAACATCGAGAATGCCTTGGTCGGCTATAAGGCTGAAGACTTCTGGAAGATTGTGGCGGTCTACGCCTTTTGCCTGGTTCTGGCCTTGCCAATTCGGGCCCTGCAGAGTTACCTGATCCCCAAGCTTGGCTTGATGTGGCGCGAATGGTTGAGCGAAAGAATGTTGGGCCGATACATGACGAATCGCGCCTATTATGTTCTCAATCCCAATGATGAAAGCGTTGAGGAAATCGATAATCCCGACCAGCGAATTTCCCAAGATGCAGCAAGCTTCACGACCACCAGTCTTAGTATTACTGTTGAAATAATTTCGGCGCTGCTTACCTTTTTTAGCTTCATTATTGTGCTTTGGAGTATCAATGGTACCCTGGCGCTCTGGCTTTTGGCCTACTCGGTTGGGGGTACTAGCCTGATCATTTTTGCCAGCCGAAAGTTGGTGAACCTCAATTACCAGCAGCTGAAACTTGAGGCTGATTTTCGCTACGGCCTGGTGCACATTCGAGACAATGCCGAGTCAATCGCTTTCTATCGCGGCGAGCAACAGGAGCAGAAAGAAGGCACCAGGCGGCTAAGCGGTGTCATTCAGAACTGTAATAAGTTGATTGTGTGGGAGGCCTTGATTCAAGTCATCCAGCGCTCCTACGATTATTTCTCCCGCTTCCTGCCCTGGTTGGTAATTGCGCCGATTTACTTTGCTAAGGAAGTCGATTTTGGTGTGTTTGGCCAGGCCAGCATTGCCTTCTCCCAGGTCTTGTTCTCCGTAAGTTATATCGTTAATAACATTGATCGCTTGGCGGCCTTCTCCGCTTCGATTAGCCGTTTGGAGGGCTTCCAGGGCAAGGTGGAGGCGATCAGCGGTGAGATCCTGGCCCAGTCGATCGCTGAGCAGGTCCAGCCCCCCTTGGGCGCGGAATCGGCCTTGGGGGATGAATCACCCGATTCGATCCTGGTCAGCCATGTAGATCTGATTCCGCCGCGCAGCAGCCGCCGGCTGATCCATGACCTCAGCTTGGAGGTGGCCCCCAGCCAGCGCTTGCTGGTGGTGGGCCCCTCCGGCTGTGGCAAGACCTCCTTTCTGCGCCTGGTCAGTGGCCTCTGGCCCGCTGGCGCCGGCCGCGTGCACCGGCCCCCCGTGGGCGAGCTGATGTTCATTCCCCAGAAGCCCTACATGCTTTTGGGCAGCCTGCGGGAGCAACTTTGTTATCCCCAGAGCACCGAACTCTTCAGTGATGACCAGCTGCGCCATGTGCTCGAGGAGGTGCGTCTGCCCGAGTTGGTGCACCGCTATCCCGACCTCGACATCAAGCAGGATTGGCCTCGGCTGCTTTCCCTGGGTGAACAGCAACGCCTGGCCTTTGCACGCCTGCTGCTGAATTCGCCACGATTTGTGGTGCTCGATGAAGCCACCAGCGCCCTCGATGTGATCACCGAAAAACATCTCTACAACTTGTTGACCCAGCGGGAGATGGCCTTCGTCAGCGTTGGCCACCGTCCGACCCTGCGCGACTTCCACGACACGGTGCTGGCACTC
This sequence comes from Synechococcales cyanobacterium SupBloom_Metag_052, assembly GCA_016463595.1. Lineage (GTDB taxonomy): Bacteria > Cyanobacteriota > Cyanobacteriia > PCC-6307 > Cyanobiaceae > BAIKAL-G1. The sequence goes on from JAEMQZ010000001.1 coordinate 52,436, forward strand.
GATGGCCAGGGGGGCTGGACGTTGATTCCGGTCGCCAGCTATGACTTCAACAGCGGAGCCTAAGAGCTATGGCAAGCCCCAATTCTGATGCCATCCACCCAGAAGTGCCCCAGCCAGTGAGTCCCCAAGACGAGAGTTCCCAGGAAGAGGGGGCTAAGCCAGCCTCGGCTAAGCCCGAACCGCCGGCCACCAGCGCCACCACCCTCGATGTGCCCAGCTTCGGCTGGAGTGGCTACGCCGAGCGCATCAATGGTCGCTTTGCCATGGTGGGTTTCACGGCCATCCTGGTGATTGAGGCCCTCAGCAGCGAGACGTTTCTGCATTGGGCCGGGCTGGTGCCCTGAGCTCACGGATAGGCAGGGCGCTGGCTGGCTTGCCTGGGTCGGCACCGCTCAGGGCAACTCGAGCAAGTCCACCTGGCTAAGGCCGCCCCGGCCCACCTCCACAGCCAAGACCCGGCCATCGGCACTCAAGGCCAGGCGATGGGGCACCCCCGCCGGTTCGATCGGGATCAGTTGCAGGCTTTGTAGGGAACGGCGGTAGAGCACCAGCTCGCGGCGGCCTTCCAGTTCCCGAATCAGGGCCAGCCGTTCGCCCCATTGGTCCACTGCCACGCTCACGGGCCGGGCATCGGGCCGGTTTAGCCCCGGCAGGGGTACCGGCGCCCCCTGGCTGAGGCGCACGAGCCGCACTTGCTCGCGGCCTTCCCGGCCTCCGATTACGGCCAGCCAGTCACTGCCCAGGGCTGGGTCGCGGTTCACGGCGGTATGGGCCAATTGCTGGTTCAGGCCCATCAGGGGGCGGGCGCCGTTGTCCAGGCAGCCCCCCAGCAACAGGCCCAGGGCCAGCGCAAACCCGGGCGCTACGGCGAAGACCCCCTTGCTCCGTAGGCCAACGGCGCTCATGGACGGGACCCCGAGCCAGGCGCCTGCCCTAGTAGGGATCCTGGAACCGGATCGGGTTCTAGCCACTCCCCCAAGTTGAAGACCTCCACCCGGCTTTGGCCGTCTTCCACGAGCTCCACGGCGAGATGGCGGCCATCGGGGGCGAGGCTGAGCCGCTGGGCCTCCTGGTCGCCCCGCAGGGGCAGGGGCAGCAGCCGGTTGGTGGCCCGGTCATTGATCACCACCTGGCGCCTGCCGCCCCGCCAGACCAGCAGGGCCAGGTAACGGCCATTCCAGCTCAGGGAGGGGGAGCTGTGCGGTTGCTGGCCCCGCAACAGGGGCAGGGGCATGGTCTGGCCGGAGCGGCGGTCCTGGAGCAGCACCGTGCTGCGGCCCGAGCGCAACACCAGGCTGGCTAGGAGGCGGCCATCACCGCTGAGGGCGGGATCTTGGCGGCTTTCAGCCCCCAGGCCAAGGACACCCCTAGGGCTGGGTTGGCGCCGAATTCCCCAGGGCAGGGAGCAGGCCTGCACTAGGAGCAGCAGGCTTAGGAGCGAGGGTCCCAGGAGCAACGGGCCCAGCCAGAGGCTGCCCGCATGGAATCGGCCCGCTCTGGTGGGCACTCAGTCGTCAAACCGGGAACTGTTATCCCTCCCCAGGCTGGTTGAAGCTGCGGAGGTGCCGCTGCGTCCAGGCGGGGAATCGAAACCAGGGGCTGGCGGGCGGCCATCGCCGCGAGCGCCAGGGCCGTCGGCGGAAGGGTTTGCCGGGCCTTCGACCTGGCGTAGGGGCCGGAACTCGGCATCGCTCATTGCCGTAACGGACGAACGGCCACTGCCACTGTCACGGCCACGGTCACTATCAATGCCACTGCGACCGAGGGGAGGCTGATTCGATCGGGGGGCGGCACCTAGGGGGCCAGAACCGTTGCCCAGGCCAGGCTCCGGGCCTGCTCCAGGGCGGAAGCCGTAGGCGCTGGCGCCGCCTATCGGAGATCCCTGGGGCGCTGCGCCGCGGCTGCCGAGCGGAGCACCGCCAGGGGTCCCGCTTGGGCTGGCCTCAGGCCGGCGTCCCGAGCGGGGCATGTCGTCGGCGCTGCTGATGGCACTGGGCCGGGTGCCGCGTCGGCCCTCATCTCTATCGCGGCGCCGGGCACCGAAGCCAGGGGCGGCGTCGGCCGATGCGCCAGGGCCGCTGCGGCCATAGGCCGCCCTTGGAGCGGGGCCATTGCCGAAACTATCGCTACCAGCCCCTTCCGGGCCATAGCGACTGGTGCGGGCCGGCAGGTCCCTAGGGCCGGCCGGCGACGGGCCCGGGTTCCAGTCATCTGGAGCCGCTCCGCGGCCACTGCGGGAGACCGCCCGTTCGGGAATGGCGGTCCTTGGGGTGGTGCGGGGCCGGTAGAAGTCCTCCTCATCGGTGCGATCATCCATGCCCTGGCGGGAGCGAATCCGGCGCCGCAATGGTTCCGGTTCGTCTAGGCGGTCGAGGTCGTTGCCCCAGGCATCGCGGCCGCCGATGCGCGGTCCGACCGGAACCCCGTCTTCGTCATCAATAAAGGAGGAGCGGCGAGCCTGCTCGGTGGTGATCCCCCGCAGGCGCACGCTTTCGTAGGCAAAGAAAACGGTGGTGCCAGCAAGCAGAAACTGGCCGAACTGCAGGATCGGATCGAGCCGCCAGCCTTGGAAAAAGAGGATCCCGCCGCAGAGCAGGCCCACCGCCGCAAAAAACACGTCGTAATCCCGGGCCAAGGCGGGCTTGAAGCTCCTCATGAAATAGAGCAGAGCTCCCCCAACCGCCAGCACGATGCCGACGATGCTGGCCCAATTGAGACTGGCATTAACCACGGCTTCGACCCCTCAGTCGCAACGCTGAATGACAAGGCCCCAGATCAGGGCGCAAAGGCCATGAACCGGGGTCAACAGTTTGAGCCAGTCTAGGACGGTGCCAAGGGGCAGCCGTTGGCCAGCACCGCCTGCCGATCAGAGGCGACGGTCGAGCCGGTCGTTCTGGCTGATCAGGACCAGGGCGATCGTGATGGGCACAACCACGATCACGGCTCCGTAGGCGAGGCTGCTCAGGAAGTTCGCAAGGGATGGGGTCATGGCACCGGGGGATCCGGCTGGGATCCTAGGCAGTGATGGTGAATCCCTACGATCGAAGCCCTGCTGCTTAGAGCTTTGTGACGGGGATCCCGGTGCCATTGCTTGCCCCCTTGCTGGGTCCCCTGGCTGAACTGCCCCTGGCTGACTTGCCTCTGCCGGGGGGTGCGGGGGTCGCCATCGCCAGCCTGTTGCCCGGTCTTAACCTGCTGCTGGGCCTGGCTCTTGCCCTCTGGACCCTGCTGTTTCTGTTTCGCATCGTGCTCACCTGGTATCCCCAGGTGGATTTGGGCAAGGGGGTGATGCGGTTGGTGGCGATCCCCACCGAGCCGCTGTTGGCCGTTAGCCGCCGCCTGATCCAGCCGATAGGGGGGGTTGATGTCACCCCGGTGATCTGGGTGGGCCTGATCAGCCTGCTGCGCGAACTGCTGGTCGGCCAGCAGGGCCTGCTCAGCCTGATCGCCCTGCGGGCCCAGGGGCTGGTCGCGGCCGCCGGCTAAGGGGCTTCTGGCCCCCTAGGCAACGGGGGACTTCCCGGGGCCTTCCCAGCTCCTCACAGACAACTCAACTCCTTGCTGGTGCCCTTACTTGGGGCCGCCGCCGATCTGGTGCAGCATCTCCTCTTCCACAAATTTGGTGTGCACATCGCCCCGCTGAAATTCGGGCCGATCGAGCAGGGCCAGGTGGAATTCGATTGTGGTGGGAATGCCAGTCACGGCACATTCCGATAGGGCCCGGCGCAGGCGCCTTAGGGCGTGGTCCCGATCCACCCCCCACACAATCAACTTGCCAATCAGGGAGTCGTAGAAGGGCGGAATCTCGTAGCCGGTGTACACATGGCTGTCGAAGCGCACGCCGGGCCCCCCCGGGGGCAGCCAGCCGGTGATCTTGCCGGGGGCCGGCCGGAAGTTCTGGCGGGGATCTTCGGCGTTGATGCGCACCTCAATGGCGTGGCCGCAGAGCTTGATCTGGTCCTGGCTGACGCTGATTGGCTCGCCGCCCGCAATGCGGAGCTGCTCTGCGATCAGGTCGATACCAGTCACCATCTCGGTGACCGGGTGCTCGACCTGGATGCGGGTGTTCATCTCCATGAAATAGAAGCTGCCGCTTCGATCGACCAGAAACTCAACCGTGCCCGCGCCCTCGTAGTTGATCGTGCGGGCTGCAGCGATGGCGGCCTCGCCCATGCGGCGGCGCACTTCGGGGTCGATGGCGACGCTAGGGGCTTCCTCGAGCAGCTTCTGGTGACGGCGCTGGATTGAGCAGTCCCGTTCGCCCAGGTGCACCACATTGCCGTGGCGATCGGCCAGCACCTGCACCTCGACGTGGCGCGGCCGGTCGATGAATTTCTCCATGTACAGCCCTGGGTTGCCAAAGGCCGCCTCGGCCTCGCCCTGGGCAGCCCTAAATAGGTTGTCGAGCTGGTCGCGGGAGGGCACCAGGCGCATGCCCCGGCCGCCGCCGCCGGCGGTGGCCTTGATCATCACCGGATAGCCCATGGTCTCGGCCAGGGCGGCGGCTTCGGCAGGGTTTTCGAGCAGGCCCTCGCTGCCGGGAATGGTGGGGACCCCGACCCGCTGCATCGTGGCCTTGGCCGTTGACTTATCGCCCATGGCCCTGATCGCCTCAGGCGAAGGGCCCACAAAGGTGATGCCGTGGGCGGCGCAAATCTCAGCGAAACGGTCGTTTTCGGCCAGGAAGCCGTAGCCCGGGTGGATCGCATCGGCGCCGCGGGAGGTGGCGGCGGCAATGATGTTGGGGATATTGAGATAGCTCTTGCTACTGGGGGCTTCGCCCACGCAGACGGCCTCATCGGCCAGTTGCACGTGCAGGGCGTTGCGATCCACCGTGCTGTAAACGGCCACGGTGGGAATCCCCAGCTCGCGGCAGGTGCGCAGGATGCGCAGGGCGATTTCGCCCCGGTTGGCGATCAGCAGCTTGCCGATGGACATTCCGTGGCAATCCGGCGCAATCCGGCGACTCAGGCCGCTGCGGACTGTATCAGTGCTCACCGGGCCCCCCGCCTTGGGCCTGGGGAGGTCGATGGGTATATTGCTGGCTGGCGGGGCATAAGCCCTGATCCAGCCACGCGGATGTGGTGGAATTGGTAGACACGCACGTTTGAGGGGCGTGTGACTTCGGTCTTGCGAGTTCAAGTCTCGCCATCCGCATTCTTTTCCTAAACCAGGTTTGAGCCAGTCAGTCCCGGTTCAAGGCCCTGGTTCAGACGATGTTTTGAGCGCCTCAGGCGCGGTGGTCCTTGTTTGTAATGGCCCCGGGGAGCTAAGCACCTGGGTGCGGCCCCTGGCCCTGCGCTTGCATCGTGAGCTCGCCTTGAGGCCCCTGGCCCCAAGCGCCGAGCTGGCCCTCGACTTGGTTTTGGTGCCCTGCCCCAATGCCACCGGTCGCGAACACCAGGTGGCCGCTGGCATGGGCCTGTTCAACCGGATCCTGCCGGCCCGCTCCTTCTGGCGGCTCTTGCTCTGGCCGCGGCGCTATGGCGCCTGGCCGCGCCAAGGCGTGGTGGTGTTCCTCGGCGGCGACCAGTTCTGGACCGTGTTGCTTTCGGCTCGCCTGGGCTACCGCCATCTCACCTACGCCGAGTGGGTGGCCCGCTGGCCCCGCTGGAACGATGCGATTGCGGCGATGGGACCCACGGCCCTAGGGGCCCTGCCCAGGCGCTGGCGCGACCGGGCCACGGTGGTGGGCGACCTGATGGCGGACCTCTCCGAATCGGCCCGCCAGGAAACGCCCCTGCCGGCGGGCGAATGGGTGGCCCTGATGCCCGGTTCGAAGCAGGCCAAGCTGCAGGTGGGCATGCCTTTTTTGCTGGAGACCGCCGATCGGCTGGCGCGGCTGCGGCCCCAAGCGCGCTTCCTGCTGCCCGTGGCTCCCACCACCTCGGTGGCCGAGTTGCTGGCCTACGCCAGTGCCGCCAATCCCCTCTTTGGCGCCTATGCCGGCGGTGAACCCGCACTGTTGGAGGGGCCATCTGGTCGGCGCCTGCGGACCCCTGCCGGCTGCGAGATCCTGTTGCTAGAGACCCACCCGGCCCATGGGGCCCTGAGCCAGTGCGCCCTGGCCTTGACCACCGTGGGGGCCAACACGGCCGAATTGGGGGCCCTGGGGGTGCCGATGATCGTGCTGGTGCCCACCCAGCACCTCCAGGTGATGCAGGCCTGGGATGGGGGGATCGGCATCCTGGCCCGCCTGCCCTTGCTGCGCTGGTTGCTGGGGGCGGCCCTGACGGCTTGGCGGATGCGCAACCACGGCTTTTTGGCCTGGCCCAACATCTCGGCGGGCCGCATGGTGGTGCCGGAGCGGGTCGGCAGCCTTACCCCGGTGGCGATTGCCCAGGAGGCGGCCGACTGGCTTGACCAGCCCCAGCGGCTGGAGGGAATGCGCGAAGACCTACGCAGCCTGCGGGGCCAGCCAGGGGCCGTAGCGGCCCTGGCGGCCCTAGTGCGCCAGCTGCTGCTGTCCCCTAGCCCTGGGCCCAGGGCTAGCGCCCTGGCGGCCGCTCCAGCTCCCCACCAGGCTGATTAGCCTGCGGTCACGCAACCGATTGCAGCGGTACCGATGAGCGATTCCACCAGCCAGAGCCCCGCTAACGGCCTGGAGCAGCCCCTCACGGAGCAGGACTGGCGGGAGCGCCTCTCCCCCGAGCAATTCCAGGTGGCCCGCCAGGGCGGCACCGAGCGGGCCTTCAGCGGCATCTACTGGAACAACAAGGCCAAGGGCGCCTACAACTGCGTTTGTTGCGGCACCGAGCTGTTCAGCTCAGCCACGAAATTTGAATCGGGTTCTGGTTGGCCCAGCTTCTGGGAAGGGGCTAACCCAGGCGCGATCTCCACAATCAGCGACCGCAGCCACGGCATGGTGCGCACCGAGATCAAGTGCGCCACCTGCGACGCCCACCTGGGCCATGTGTTCACCGACGGTCCCCAGCCGACAGGTCTGCGTTACTGCGTGAATTCGGCTTCCCTGGCGTTTGATCCCGAGGGTTGAGGAGGCTTCGGAGGCGTGCGCCTTTAGGGAGCACCAAGGGCCTTGGGCTTCACCAAGGATCGTTGAAGTCCCTGCGACTCCTGGGTAAGGGCTCGCCATCGTCGAGGGGTTCGACGTCGAGGGGTTCCTGGGAGCGCCGATAGCGGCGCTCGGACAAGGGAGACGCAGCCCGATAGGAAGGCTCTTGCCCAACCGGCTCGCGGCCAATCGGGGTCTGGTCAAAGGCCTGGGGCTCGAAGCGCTGCCGGGGATCTGGTTGCTCGGCTGGATAGGGATCCCGTCCGCCCCGATCTCCTGGCCGGGGTTTGGCGTCAAATCGCTCAGATTCGAGCCGTTCTGCGCTAACGCGTTCGCGCTCAAATCGTTCCTGGTCAGGACGTTCCAGCCCAAAACGATCGGGGCTAGGTCGATCGGAGCTAGGTCGATCGGGGCTAGGTCCATCGGAGCCAAAGCGCCCAGAACCACCCCGTTCGCCCCCGTAGCCCTCCCGGTCGTAGCGCTCGTCCTCCTCATCGAGGTAGCGGCGTTGGCGCAGGGGTTCCTGGGAGCGGCGGTCCACTTCGATGTAATCGAGTTCGGCCTCGGGCTCCACCACCCGGCTGGTGGTCGGCTGGATGAGGCGCTGTTCTCTGGCGGCGGGCAAGCCGGCGGCGAGCTGGTTTTCCACTGGAACCATGTTGAGGCGATAGCGCTCCCGTTCCTCCTGCTCCCAGCTGGGCCCACCGATGCCCAATTTTTCCAGCAGGCCCGTGCCCAGTTGCTTGAGCTTCTCCTCGGCACCTTCGTACACAATGATTCGATCGGGGCCACTGCTCACCACCTCCTCCACAGCCAGTTCCCAGGTGCTGAGCACCCCTTCGCCGAGCAGGGGCACGCCCAAGGCGCCGAGCACCAAGGTGGTGAGATCGCCGGTTTCGATGTCAAAGCTGAAGCCCAAGACCCGGCCCAGCACTTCGCCCGATTCGGTGATCACCTGGCAATTGATCACCTTGCTGTAGCGCTCCGGATTGAAACCTTCGGAGAGGGAATCGGCCGAATCCACCAAAATCACATCGCCCACCTGGCGGATGCTCTCCAAGGGCATCCAGCGGGGCAGCCCCGGCAGGAAGCGGGTCAGGGGGTTATCGCGCAGGCCCAGGGCCACCACCTCGCGCCGGTCAATATCCACCACCACTTCGCCGACGACGCCGAGGCGCCGGCCGGTGTCGCGGGTGATCACCTGGGTCCCCATCAGTTCCGACCGCAGCCAGAGCCGGTCGCTGGGGGGTGGGGTGCCGGCGGGCGTGCCAGGGGGCGTTGTTGTCATCAGGCCATTGTGGCGCAAAGCTCTTGGCCTGCTGCCCTGGCGGCCCCTGGCCAGGCGTCTGCTGGCGAGCCCCCCTAGGCGGCCGGGGGCAGGCCCACCACCTGGGTGTGGGCGCCGCGGGCCTGGGTCACCCCAATCGTGCGGGTAGCGGCAGAAATCATCGGCCGGCGGTGGCTGACCACCATGAACTGGGCGGCCTCGGCCTGGCTGGCGATCAGGGCCGCCAACCGTTCCACGTTGACGCCATCGAGGAAGCTGTCCACCTCATCGAGGGCATAGAAGGGCGAGGGGCGGAAGCGTTGCAGGGCAAACAGGAAGCTCAGGGCCGTTAGGGATTTTTCGCCCCCCGACATCGAGGCCAGGCGCCGCACGGCCTTGCCCTTGGGATGGGCCACCAGGGTGAGGCCGCCTTCTAGGGGCTGCTCGGGGTTTTCGAGTTGGAGGTGGCCCTCACCCTCGGAGAGGCCAGCGAAGATCTGGCGGAAGTGGCCATCCACCGCCTGGTAGGCCTCCAGAAAGGCCTCCTGGCGCAGGGTGGCCACGGTTTCGATCCGCAAGAGCAGCTCCTCGCGTTCCTTGCACAGCACATCGAGCCGTTCCTCCAGGTCGGCCAGACGCACCTCCAGCTGCTCCAGTTCCTCCAGGGCGAGCATGTTCACCGGCTCAAGCGCTTCCATGCGCTGCTGCAGGCTGCGCAGCTCCTGTTGCAGGGTCTCCAGCCCCGCCAGCCGCAGCTCCTCCGGAATCTCGGGACGGGGCTCGGGCAGCTCGCGGGCCAGTTGCTCCAGCCTTAGGGCCGAGCTGCGTTCCTGCTCGGCTAGGGCCAGGCGCTCTTCACCCAGGCGCTCCAGTTCCCATTGCTGTTGTTGCAGGGCCTGGCGCTGCAGAGAGAGCCGGCCTTCGGCCCCATCCCTGGCCCGGCGGCGGGCGCCGAAACGCTCCTGTAGGTCCTTTTGGCGTGCTTCCAGCTGGCTGCGCTTCTCCTGGTCAGCCTGCTGCTGTTGTTTCCACTGGTTGCGTTCAGCCACCAGGGCCTGCACCGCCACCACCAGCCGCTGTTCGTCGCTGGCCAGCGCATCAAGTTGGCTCTGGAGCCGCTCGGCGCTGAGGCTGCGTTCCCGCTGGGCGTTGAGCAGGCCATCGTTGCGCAGGCGCGCCTCGCTCAGGCCCCGGTCGGCGGCTTCCAGGTCCTGCTGTAGGCCCTGCCAGCGGCCTGTGTCGCCGGAGGAGCGGGCCTCGGCTTCCGCTTTTTCCAGGGCCTCCACATCGGTGCGCAGGGGCTTGAGCAGGCCGGCGATCGTGGCCTGGCGTTCGCCATCGCCGGCCAGGCTGGCCTGGAGGCTGGTGAGGCGGGCGGCGATCTGCTGGTGGCGCTCCAGCAGGGGGGCATGGGAGCGCTGGGCGGCGGCCCGTTCGGCCTCCAGGGCGGCGCGGCGCTGCTCGAGCTGGCCCAGTTGGGGCCGCAGCTCCTCCAGCTCTTTGGCTAGGGCGGCCTCCTGGCGGCGGCTGGCCACCAGGGTGTCGCCCAGCTCCAGCAGGCGCCGGCGCAGGGGTTCGGCCTCGTCGTCGTCGCGGCTGACGCCAAAGCTCAGCTGGTTGCTGCGTTGCTGGATGCTGCCGCCGGTCATGGCGCCGCTTTTCTCCAGCAGTTCGCCATCGAGGGTCACGGCCCGGGAGCGCCCCAGTTCGCGGCGGGCGCTGGCCAGATCCCGAAACACCAGGGTGTCGCCAAAGACGTAGCGGAACACTTCCCCGTAGACGGCCTCATGGCGCACCAGCTCCACGGCCCGGCCGATCAGGCCTTCGCCGCCGGCCGGGCGCCCGGCGCCCGCGCCCCGTTCGAAGGCGGCGCTGGCGCTGGAGCTGCCCCCACCGCCGCCGCGAATCTTGTTCAGGGGCAGGAAGGTGAGACGGCCGGCCCGGCGGCTCTTGAGCAATTCGATCGCCCGGGCGGCGATGCGGTCGTCATCGACCACCACCTGGCCAAGCCGGGCGCCGGCGGCCACCTCCAGGGCCAGGCGGTGGGGCTCGCCGACCTCGCCGAGCTGGGCGACCGGCCCATGGATGCCCTCGAGGCCCGCTTCCAGCAGCAGGCGCAGGGCGCCGGTGCCGCGGCTTTCCTGCAGGGCTTCGCGCCGGGATTCCAGCCGGGCGATCTCCCGTTCCAGCTGGGCCTGTTCCTGCTCCAGGCGGCTGCGGGTGCGTTGCTGCAGGGCCAGGGCCTCCACTAGCTCGCTAAAGCGCTTTTTTTGACGCTCCAGGCTGGTGAGCAGCTGCTGCCATTCCCCTTCCAGGGTCACCAGGGCGGCCTGCACCCCCTGGCTCTGGCCGGTCTCCTGCTGCAGCTGCTCGCCCAGTTCCCGCAACCGTTCCTGGTCCTGACGCAAGCGCTCGCTGAGTTGTTGCTCTTCGGCCACCAGGGGGGCCAGCTGGGCCTGGAGCTCCTGGCGCAGGCGGCTGCGTTGCTTCTGCTCCTCCAGCCAGCTGCCGGAACGGCCGGCCACCTCGCCGAGGCGCCGCCGCGAGAGCTCCACCGCCGCTTCGGCGGCCCGGCAATCGGCTTCGGCCTGGGCCAGGGCGGCGGTGCCGTCGTCCGCTCCGCCGAGGGCCTGTTGTTGGGTGCGCAGCTCCCCTTGCTGGTGGGCTAGCGCGTGGCGCTGGCGTTGCAACTCCTCGGCCCGGCTCTGGTGCCGTTCGGCCTGGCGGGCCAGTTCGCGGTCACTGGCCTCCAGCCCAGCCAGTTCGGCCTGGACCGCCAGCAGGCTGTCTTCGCCCAGGGCCTTGACCTCCGCCTGCAGGGAGTCCAGCTCCTGTTGCCCCACGACTAGGGCCGTCTGGGCGGCGGCGACGGCGCTGCGGTCTTCGCTTTCCTTCTGGCTGAGGCTCCCCTGGCGGCGGCGCAGGCTAACCAGCTGCTCCTGGGCGACCTCAAAGCCGAGCACCTGTTCCTGCAGGCGGCCAAGGTGCAGCCGGTCGCGCAGCTGCTGGTAGGTGCGGGCCTTGGTGCAGTCGCGCTCGAGTTTTTGGCGCCCTACCAGCAACTCCTGCTCAACGATGCGGCAGCGTTCCTCGCGCTCCTGCACGTCCTCGAGCTTGGAGCGGGCCTGGTCGATGCGGCTGTCGAACAGGGCAACCCCGGCCAGCTCATCGATCAGGCCGCGGCGATCCTTGGCCCCCATCGACACGATGCGGGTGACATCCCCCTGCATCACCACGTTGCTGCCCTCGGGATCGACCCGCAGGCGCCGCAACTGGGTTTGCAGCTGCTGCAGGTTGCAGGTCACACCATCGGCGCTGTAGGTGCTGCTGTAGGTGCCGCCCGGGGCCACCCGCAGCCGCCGGGTCACGCTCCAGTGGCTCTGGCCCTGGCGGATCCAGGGGCCCTCCTGGGGGGGCTCCAGCCCCGCCTCGGCCTCGTCGGGCTGCCAATCGCTGAGGTCGAAACGCACGGTGACGACCGTCTCGGCGGCGCGCCCCTCCTTGAGCATGGCGCTGTTGACCAGGTCTGGCAGCCGGTCGGCCCGCATGCCACGACTGTTGGCCAGGCCCAGACAAAAAAGCACCCCATCGAGGATGTTGCTTTTGCCCGAACCGTTGGGGCCGGTTACGACAGTGAAACCTTCCTCCAGCGGGATGGTGATCGAACCGCCGAAGGATTTGAAATGGGTGAGCTCGACCTGATTGATGTGAACCAACAGGCCCGTGCGCCGAGCAATTCCAATCTAGCCGAAGCAGTGACAGGGGCAAGGGGGCTCCCTAAGTTGGGCCCAATCCCCTGCCTGAGAGCCGCCCGATGGAACTGGAGTCCGAGCACGATCCCGCGGCGACGTCTGGGGCCCAATTCCGCGAGCGCTTCGAGAGCTTGCTCCCCCTTATCCAGAAGGAATGGCCCGGCGTGGCCCGCTCCGCCCTGGAGGCCACCAGAGGCAGCTTTGAGCATGTGGTGGAGGTGATTGCCGAGCAGACCGGCCGCACCAGCAGCGGAGTGCAGGCCCAACTGCTCGAGTTGGTGGCGGTGACGGGCGACCAGGCCAGCCGGCTAGCCGATTCTTTGCGGCCCCTGGAGGAGCAGCTTGAAGGCCTGCTCGATGAGCTCAACAGCAACCTGCGTCCCAAGATCGAAAAACCGGTGCGGGAGCAGCCCCTGCTGGCCCTGGGCATCGCCGCCGGTGTGGGCCTACTCGCCGGATTGTTGCTGGCCTCGGGCCGCCGTTCCGCATGAGCTCCACCAAGGACACCGCCAGGGACCCGGCCAGCGCCGAGGCGGCCAACCAGCGGAGCGCGGCCGGTGCCGGCTTGCCCCGCCAGGCCGCCGGCCGGGTGGCGGCCTTGGTGGGCTCGGTGATGGATCTGCATGTGCGCATCGCCCTGCAGGAGGCCGACCGGGAAAAGCGGCGCCTGATTAGTGGTCTGCTGCTACTGGCGGCTGGGCTGGGCTTGGTGACCCTGGCCCTGATCGCCGCTGAAGGGGCCCTGCTGCTTTGGATCCAGAGCTCCTGGGGCTTGGGCTGGATCCAGGCGTCCCTGGCGGTGGGCGCCATTGATCTGGTGTTTGCGGGCCTGTTTTTGCGCATCGGCGGCCAGCTCACCAAGGGCCCCTACCTGCCCCAGACCACGGCCGGCATCACCAAAACCACCCGGGCCCTGTTGGGGCGTTAGGCGAGATCAGGGGTGAGCTTCAGCGCAGTTCGTATTTGAGCCAGCGGCAGTCGATGCCGCCGTTGTTGATCGGTACCCGGCGGCTGGCTTTCATGCGCAGGGCGCCGGTGAGTTCCGGGTTGCCACTCAAGAGCCAGAGGGTCCAGCCGCTGCAGCGCTGCTTGACCATGGCGCCCAGGTCGGCATAGAGGGCTTCAAGCTCGTCCTTTTGGCCCAGCCGCTCGCCGTAGGGCGGGTTGCAGACCAGGATCCCCGGGCCCGGCGGCGGTTGAAAGTCGCGGCAGTCGCCCAGCTGCAGTTCGATCGCCCCGGCGACTCCGGCGGCCTGGCAGTTGCTTTTGGCCTGCTCCAGCACGGCCGGTTCCTGCTCCAGCCCCACGATCGGCGCCAGGGGCCGGCCATCGGCCAGGGAGCGCCCTTCCCAGGCGGCTTGCTCCTGGCCGCAGCGATCGAGGGCCAAGGCGGCCTGGCGTTCCTGCTGCCAGAGCAGGGGATCGAAATCGGGCCAGCGCTCAAAGCCAAAGGAACGCCCTACCCCCGGGGCCCGGCCCAGGGCCCAGCAGGCGGCCTCGATTAGCAGGGTGCCGGAGCCGCAGAGGGGATCGGCCAGGGGTACCGACCCGTCCCAGCCGGTGAGGGCCACGAGCCCGGCGGCCAGGTTTTCCTTGAGGGGGGCCAGGCCCATGGCGGCCCGGTAGCCGCGCCGATGCAGGCTGCCGCCGCTGCCATCGAGGCTGAGCACGGCCCCCTCGCCGCCGAGGTGGAGATGGAGGGCGAGATCGGGATCCTCCAGATCCACCGAGGAGCGTTCGCCCCAGTGCTGGCGCTGCCAATCCACCAGGGCATTTTTCACCTCCAGGGCGCTGTAGTGGCTGTGGCTCAGCCCCGGGGCGGTGCCGGTGCTGTCGACGCGGAAGCGGGTTTCGGGCGGCAGCCAGCGCTGCCAGTCAGCCGCCTGCTGCACACCGGCGTAGAGGTCCTGGCGCGAGCGACAGGGGAAGCGGGCCAGCTGGCGCAGGATCCGAAACGGCAGGCGGGCGCAAAGGTGCAGCCGGTAGAAGCAGGCCAGATCGGCCTCAAGGGCCACGGCCCGGCGCAGGGGCCGCACGGCCTGGGCGCCCAGGGCCGCCAGTTCAGCGGCGGCGCTCTCCTCCAGGCCCGAGGGCACGGCGGCAATGCAAGCGAAGGATTCGGCCCGGGCCGGGGCGGCCTGGAACTGTTCGGGGATGCCCACTTGGACCAGGCGGCGTGGGGCCATCCTCTGCTGTCACAATGCGGGAGTCCGGTTTCGGCCGGACTAGGTGGTCCACACCAGTGTTTCGGACAGCGGTTCGATTCCGCTCAGCTCCATTGCTCCCTGCCAGGTTGGTGGGGCGCCCTCCCAGCCCCCGGGCTGGGACCATCAGGGGCTGCAATGGTTTCGACGGGGCATGAGGAGGGTGACTGAAGCCTGCTCGGTAAGAGCACACACGTAACAGCGAACAACATCGTTCGTTTCTCCCGTCAAGCCGCCCCTGTGGCTGCCTGACTTAGTTAGGGAGATGGGGTGAGATCAGCCTTATCACCCAAATGATCCATGGGGCCTGGAAGGGCCCTTTTTAATGGCTG
>JAEMQZ010000002.1 GCA_016463595.1 Synechococcales cyanobacterium SupBloom_Metag_052
TGGAAATGCTGTATAGGGGCAACTCTATCGAGGGTTCGAATCCCTCCCTCTCCGTTGAAAACCGGCTTAGGCCGGTTTTTTTTTGCCCCCTTTTTGAGCCAGCTCAGCCTGACCTCGCCCAGCCGGTTAGCAGGACGGCCGTATTGGCAAGGACGAGGGCTTGTGGGCCGTTAGTTTGGGTATTCCATGCGCAGATCCATGGGGCGGATCGTTGGCATCGACTTGGGCACCACTAACTCCGTGGTGGCGGTGCTGGAGGGCGGCCGTCCCCAGGTGATCGCCAGTGCCGAGGGTGGGCGCACGACTCCCTCGGTGCTCGGCTTCAATCGGGAGCAGGAGTTGTTGGTGGGCCAGCTGGCTCGGCGCCAGTTGGTGCTCAACCCCCGCAATACCTTTGCCAACCTCAAGCGCTACGTCGGCCGGCGTTGGGATGAGCTCGAAGAGGGCAGCCTGGCGGTGCCCTACACAATCCGGGCCAACGACCAGGGCAACGTCCGAGTGGTTTGCCCAGCCACGGAACGGGAATACGCCCCGGAAGAGTTAGTGGCCAGCCTGTTGCGCAAACTTGTTGATGACGCCACCACTTACCTGGGTGAGCCCGTAGAGGCAGCGGTGATTGCCGTGCCGGCCTATTTCAACGACGCCCAACGCCAGGCCACCCGCGATGCCGGGCGCCTCGCTGGCATCAGCGTCGAGCGGATCCTCAACGAACCCACTGCCGCAGCCCTGGCCTACGGCTTCGATCGCAGTGCCGTCAAACGGGTGTTGGTGTTCGACCTCGGTGGCGGCACCTTCGATGTCTCGGTGTTGCGGATCGCCAATGGCGTCTTTGACGTCAAGGCCACCAGTGGCGACACCCAGCTAGGCGGCAACGATTGGGATCGACGCATCGTTGATTGGCTGGCCGAAGCCTTTTTGGCCCAGCACCAAATCGATCTGCGCCGCGACCGCCAGGCCCTGCAACGGCTCACCGAGGCTGCTGAAAAGGCCAAGCAGGAGCTCTCCGGTGTGCAAAGCACGCCAATTTCCCTACCGTTTATTTCCACCGCGGACGCCGGGCCGCTCCACATCGAAGCCACCCTGGAGCGCCGCACCTTTGAAGGCCTCTGCGGCGACCTGCTCGATCGGCTGCTGCGGCCCGTGCAGCGGGCCCTGCGCGATTCCGGCCTGGCCGCTGAAGACATTGACGATGTGGTGCTTGTGGGCGGCAGCACCCGCATGCCGATGGTGCAAGCCATGGTGCGCACCCTGGTGCCCCTCGAGCCCTGCCAGTCGGTGAACCCCGACGAAGTGGTGGCGATCGGTGCAGCGGTGCAGGCCGGCATCCTCACGGGCGAATTGCGCGACCTGATGCTCAATGACGTCAGTCCCCTTTCGCTTGGCCTCGAGACAATTGGCGGTGTGATGAAGGTGCTGATCGCGCGGAATACGCCGATCCCGGTGCGTAAATCCGATGTGTTTTCCACCTCGGAAGCCAATCAAAACTCGGTGGAAATCCATGTGCTCCAGGGGGAGCGCCAGATGGCTGGTGACAACAAATCCCTGGGCCGTTTCCGCCTGTCGGGGATTCCGCCAGCGCCCCGGGGTGTGCCCCAGGTACAGGTGTCCTTTGATATTGATGCCAATGGCCTGCTGCAGGTGTCTGCCACCGACCGCACCACGGGTCGCCAACAGAGCGTCAGCATCCAGGGGGGGTCCAACCTCAGCGAAGAGGAGGTGCAGCGCCTGCTGGCGGAGGCCGAACAGAAGGCCACGGAAGATCGGCGCAAACGCAGCGAAATTGATCGACGCAACCGGGCCCAAACCCTGGTAGCCCAGGCGGAACGGCGCTTGCGGGATGCGGCCCTGGAGTTGGGCCCCTACGGAGCCGACCGCCAACAACGGGCTGTGGAATTAGCGCTACGCCAGGTGCAGGAACTGATGACCGCTAGCGACCTGGCTGAACTGGAGGTGGCCGTGAGTGAGTTACAAGAGGCCCTCTATGGCCTCAATCGTCGCCTCACCAGTGAGCGCCGCACTGAGGCGGTCGGCCCCCTGCAGGGCCTTAAGAACACCCTCGGCTCGCTCAAAGATGAGTTGTTCGCCGATGACGACTGGGATGACTGGGATCGGGGTGGCAATCGCCGCGGTCTGCAAGATCCCTGGCGGGATGGTTTGTCCCGGCAGGGATCTTGGGACCAGCCCAGCTGGGGCAGCAGTGGGGCCCTAGGCGGCGCTGCCGATGGAGGCTTCAGGGGCGATGGTCGGGATCGCTCCGAGCCCAGGCCGGATTGGAACCAGGACCGGGATCGCGATCGCGCCTTTGATCGCCTGGACGATCGTTTCGGCAATCGCCAAGGGGATGGGTCCCAAGCGCGCTGGGAGCAACGGCGAGGCGAAGGCGGCGCCAATCCCTCCTATGGCCAACGACGCAGTGGGCCCATAACGGACCGATCCCGCCCGCTCCAGAACGATCCCTGGGCAGAGGACTGAGGCCCGTGCTGGATACCCCGCCCCAGACCCCCGATCTCTGGGCCGTGCTGGGCCTGGAGCCCGGCGATGATGCCGCCAGCTTGAAGCGGGCCTTCCGCCAGCAGGCCCGTCTCTGGCACCCGGATCTCAACGGCAACGACCCGGTAGCCGAGGAGCGTTTCAAGGCGGTGAATGCCGCCTACGCGATCCTCAGCGACCCCAACCGGCGCCAGGCCTGGGAACGGGGCCAGGGGGGCAGCGCCGGGCCGCCTCCCGATCGCTTTGCCAGCGGCTTTCCAGACTTCAACGACTACCTCGATGCCTTACTCGGACGCCGCCAGGCGCGAACAGGGCCTGGGGAAGGGTTCGATCGGCCAGAACCAGAGGCTTGGGCCGATCCCCAGGCGCAGGATCCAGCGCCCGCAGCGGCAGGTCCGGGCTGGGGGGTGGCGCCCTCACCACGCCCGCCAGCTCCGGTCGTGGCCAGTGTCGATGCGGAAACGGTGGTGGACCTCACGCCAGAGCAGGCCCTCAGCGGTGATCGCATTGAACTGGAACTGGCCGATGGCACAGTTGTGGAAACCTGGACGCCACCCCTCGCTGGCGATGGCTGGCGCCTGCGCCTGGCCGGGGTTGTGGCTGGCGGCGGCGACCACTTTTTGCACCTGCGGGTGCGCACCGAGGAGGGCCTGCGCATCGATGGCCTACGGGTGCTGTTTCAGTTGGACCTGGCCCCTGCCGATGCCGTGTTGGGCTGCCGGGTGGCGGTACCAACCCTGGAGGGAGCGGTTCAACTGCGGGTGCCGGCGGGTTCCTCCAGTGGTCGGTTGTTGCGCTTACGGGGACGGGGGCTCGAATGGGGGAGCCAACGGGGTGACCAGTTGGTGGAGATCCGGGTCGTGGTGCCCGAGGAGCTCACTGAGGCGGAGGAAGCCCTCTATCGCCGCCTGCAACAGCTCGCCAGCGAAGCGGACGACTGAGCGAGGTTTGCACGGGCTGGTGAGACACTGAGGCCTGAGCCGCAAGACCAGCCTTCCATGCCCGTGCACGTGCTGCTCTTTGATGCGGGCAGCGACGCCGAAGGTATCCATTCCCTGGAGGTGAACGGCAGCACCAAGGTGTTGCTGTTCGAAGACCCCGATGACGCCGAGCGCTACGCCGGCTTGCTCGAAGCCCAGGATTTCCCGATGCCGAGCGTCGAGGCGATTGATCGCGATGAAATCGAACTGTTTTGTACCCAGGCCGGCTATCAGGCCCAATTTGTGCCGGCGGGCTTCCTACCCCAGTCCGCCGAAGACCGGCTGTTGATTTCTCCACCGGAGCTCAACATGGACGTCGCTAATTGGAAGGAGGAGCTCCAGGAGCAGTCGGAGGCAGGCTTGGCAGGGGCTGAACCCGATGAACTCAGCGGCGCCAACGCCGAACTCGAAGCCTTCAGGCGCCGCCTGGAGGGTCTGCTGTGATCGGCCTGGGCCAGCCGTTCCAGGGCCAGGACCGGGGCCACCTGCTCACCGAGCAGGCCCATCCCTTCAGCAGCGAGCTCGACCAGCTCTCCACCGCCCAGTTGGTGCAGCTCTTTTGCGAAGAAGACCGCCGGCCCCAGGAGGCCGTGGCGGCTGCGGCTCCGGCCCTCGCTGCGGCGATCGATGCCATTGCCACACGGCTCGCCCAGGGCGGTCGGCTGTTTTATCTGGGGGCCGGCACCTCCGGCCGCCTGGGGGTGCTGGATGCGGCCGAATGCCCGCCCACCTTCTGCTCGCCGCCCGAGTTGGTGCAGGGGGTGCTAGCTGGCGGGGCGGCGGCGCTGCTGCGCAGCTCCGAAGGTCTGGAAGACCTTGAGGAGGCTGGCCAGGCCGATCTCGAAGCCCGGGGTTTTAGCGCCGCCGATGTGCTCGTCGGCATCGCCGCCGGTGGCACCACCCCCTATGTCCATGGCGGCCTGCGCCATGCCCGCAGCCTGGGAGCCCTGGCCATTGCCCTGGCCTGTGTGCCCGCAGACCAGGTGCCCATGCCTGCAGACCTGGAGATACGCCTGATCACGGGACCTGAGTTACTCACCGGCTCCACCCGACTGAAGGCCGGTACGGCCACCAAGATGGCCCTCAATATCCTTTCGACCGGGGTGATGGTGCGCCTGGGCAAGGTCTATGGCAACCGCATGGTTGATGTGGCGGTGACCAATAGCAAATTGGAGGACCGGGCCCTACGAATCCTGGCGGACCTCGCTGGTGTCGATCGGACCAGGGGGGCAGACCTACTGGCTGAAACCGGGGGCTCGGTGAAGCTGGCCTTGCTGATGGCCAAGGCAGGGATCTCTGCCGCCGCGGCCAGGGCCAGCCTTAGGGAGCATGGCCAGTCGCTGCGGGCTGCCTTGCTGGCCCAGGGGGCCCGCTAGTTGCCTAGGGCCTGAAGGTCTCAGGCTGCTCCGTTCTGCCAGGTTCCCCAGTAGGGGGCCGTGAACAGATCCAGGCGGCGGCGGGTTTCCGCTGGCACGAAGTCTTTGGGGGTCATCAGCGCATGTTGCAAGGCCGTGTGGGCGGGGCTGGTGGGGCGCGTTTGGGCAATCTGTTCGCTGGCCCTGGCCAGGATCGCCTGGGCCAGCTGGGCATTGGCCTGCAGATTGGCGATCACCAGCTCAACGGTGACGCTGTCATGGTCCTGGTGCCAACAGTCGTAGTCCGTGGCCATGGCCAAGGTGGCGTAGGCAATCTCGGCCTCCCGGGCTAAACGCGCTTCGGTGTGGTTCGTCATGCCGATCACGCTGCAGTCCCAGCTGCGATAAAGATTCGATTCGGCCCGGCTGGAGAAGGCCGGCCCCTCCATGCAGAGGTAGGTGCCGCCGCGGTGCAGTTGGCGGCCATTCGGCATCAAGCCTTCGGCGGTGCGGGCCAGCAGCTCGCTGAGCTCAGCACAGAAGGGATCGGCGAAGCTGACATGGGCTACGGCTCCCTGGCCGAAGAAGCTGATCGGCCGTTGGTGGGTGCGGTCAATGAATTGGTCGGGCACGACCATGTCCAGGGGACGCACCTCCTCGCGCAGCGAGCCGACGGCGGAACAGGAGAGGATCCAGCGCACGCCTAGGGAGCGCAGGGCCCAGATGTTGGCCCGATAGGGCACTTCCGTGGGCAGATAGGTGTGGTGCCGGCCATGGCGGGCCAGGAACACCACCTCCATCCCCCCAAGGCGGCCGAGGCGCAGGGCATCGGAGGCTGACCCGAAGGGAGTGTCCACCACCAGCTCCTCCACCACCTCCAGGCCTTCCATGGCATAGAGGCCACTGCCACCGAGTACGCCCAGACGGGCAACGCTGAGGTCGGGGCCGGGGGAGGGACTGGTCACGCGGTAAGTCTGCTGCGGCTGCTCCGTTCTACCGAACCGCTGCAGGGTCGCTGGCCCTCAGGCGTAAAGCCCATACTGGTGTGGTTTGCAGAGCATCCGTGATCAAGGCCCTGATGGAGACCGAGGCAGGCACCCTCGAGATCGACTTGTTCGATGCCGATGCCCCAGCCACCGTGGCCAATTTCGTCAAGTTGGCCCAGGAGGGCTTCTACGACGGCCTGGCTTTTCACCGTGTCATCGATGGCTTCATGGCCCAGGGCGGTTGCCCCAACAGCCGCGAAGGCGCCAAGGGCACGGCCGGCACTGGCGGTCCTGGCTACATGATTCCCTGCGAAATCAACAGCCGTAAACATCAAGACGGCACCCTCTCCATGGCCCATGCCGGTAAGAACACCGGTGGTAGCCAGTTCTTCCTGTGCCATGCCGCCCAGCCCCACCTCGATGGGGTCCACACTGTTTTCGGTCAGGCCACCAATATTGATGTGGTGTTGGCGATTCGCAAGCAAACCCGGATCACCAAGCTGTCCATCCTGCCCTGATCGTCATCAGGCTTGGCCCCCTCAACTAGCACCAGCGGGTCAGGCCCGACTGCTGCTGGGGCAGCAGCTCAAGGGCGGAGCCCAGTTCCTGTAGGGGCCGGCGTTCCGCTTCAATTGACACGCTCGGATGGGTGCTGCGCTGGGCATCGGGGGCTAAAAGGAGACAGACCGATTGGGTCCCAGGCCATTGGGCCATGCGAGTCAGGCCTGCCTTGAGAATCTCTGGGCTCGACCCAGTTACCAGCACGGCGAGCGATGGGCGATCGAGAAGTGCCAGCAGACGGGGATGGTCCTCCCGTTGCAGGTCCAGCTGATGCTTGGCAGCCCAGTGCTGGAGATCCTGCCAATGGCTGGTCAAGATCCTTTCCCAGGCAGCGCTCTGCCATTCACCATCCATCGGATCAGGATCCGCGCTGGCCTTGATGGAGGGATCTGGGCCTGCGTCCGCTCCGCCGAAGGAGCCATTGGCGGCGTCCTTCGCCCTCATGTTGGCCAGGGCCTTGGGCAGCCCTTGCCAAGCCAGTACCGCCGCCGGACCTGCTGTTGGTGTGGCGGCGCCGCCCAATAGGTGCCCCAGTTTGTCCTGCTTGGTTTGTAGGTAGCCGGCATTGTGCACCCCAGGGTCCATCACCAGGGGCACCCGATCTTCCACCTGCAGGCCATAACCGCCAAGACCGGCAATTTTGCGCGGGTTATTCGTGATCAGCCTTAGGTGATGAACTCCTAGGTCGCTGAGGATCTGGGCGCCAACGCCGTAATTGCGAAGGTCGGCGGCAAATCCGAGGCGTTCATTGGCTTCCACCGTGTCCAATCCGCCATCCTGGAGGCTGTAGGCACGCAATTTATTGATTAGGCCGATGCCGCGACCCTCCTGGCGCAGGTATACCACCACCCCTTCGCCCGCTGCCTCGATCATCGCCAGGGCCGCTTCCAACTGGGGGCGGCAATCGCAGCGCAGGGAACCAAAGGCGTCGCCGGTTAGGCATTCCGAATGCACCCTCACCAGCACCGGCCCGGTGGCCCGTTCCGGCTGGCCCTTAACGATGGCGATGTGTTCGCTGCCATCAAGGTCATTGCGATAGCCGATCGCCCGGAACTGGCCAAAGGCACTGGGCAACTGGGCTTCGGCCTGGCGTAGGACGAACCGTTCGGTGTCGAGCCGGTAGCTGATTAGGTCGGCAATGTTGATGAGACGTAGCCCGTGGTGCTGGGCGTAGTCGACCAATTGGGGTAGGCGCGCCATCGAGCCGTCGCCGTTCTGGATTTCACAGATCACCCCTGCCGGATAGAGCCCGGACAGCCGGGCTAGGTCCACGGCGGCCTCGGTGTGGCCCGCCCGCTTCAGCACCCCCCCTTGGCGGGCCCTCAGCGGAAAGATGTGGCCAGGCCGGCGCAGGTCAGCGGCCCGGGTGGAGGGGTGGATGGCCACCTGGATCGTGCGGGCCCGGTCGTCGGCGGAAATACCTGTGCTGACGCCGTTTTCTGGCCCTGCATCAACGCTAACCGTGAAGGCTGTCTGGTTTTCATCGGTGTTGTGATCCACCATCAGGGGCAGCTCGAGGGCATCGAGTCGATCACCCTCCATGGCCAGGCAAATCAGCCCCCGGGCCTCGGTGGCCATGAAATTGATTTGCTCGGGGGTGGCGAATTGGGCCGCGCAGATTAAATCCCCCTCGTTTTCTCGGTTTTCGTCATCAACTACCACCACCATCTCGCCATTGCGGATCGCGGCCAGGGCATCGGCGATGGCATCAAAGCGAATGCGACTTGCCCCGTCCGGGGGCGCCGTTTGGGCCGGTTGCTCGCTGGCGAAGGACCTATTGCTAGCGGCTAGCTGATCGCTAGCCGGTTGGTTGGTAGACACCGACTGGCCTGGGGAAGGTGGATGGATTTGGGAAGGCAAGGACGGCCACGGGCCAGATATCAACGGTTATAGATCCCGGTACGATCTGGCGTTACCGAGCTTGCGGCATGGCCTCTCCGTCTCCCGACCATCCTCCCCAGGTGGCGGATCGTCAGGATGGGCGGCGCGTCGCCGTGATCGGCGCCAGTGGCTATGGCGGCCTGCAGACCCTGCGGCTGCTGCAGGACCATCCCAGCCTGAGCGTCACCTATCTAGGTGGGGAGCGCAGTTCCGGCAAACGCTGGAGCGAGCTGGTGCCTTTCCTGCCCCTGCCAGGCGATCCCATGGTGGAGAGCCCGGATGCGGCGGCGATCGCTGCGGTCGCCGATTTGGCCGTGCTCAGCCTGCCGAGTGGCCTGGCCTCCACCCTCGTCCCCGGCCTGCTGGAGCGGGGCGTCAAGGTGGTGGATCTCTCCGCCGACTACCGCTACCGCTCCCTGGCCCAGTGGCAGGAGGTGTATGGCAGCGAGGCCCGGGCCTTCCCGCGCAGCGACGCTGCCCTCTGCCAGGAGGCGGTCTATGGCCTGGTGGAGTGGGAGGCGGAACGCATTGCCACGGCGCGGTTGGTGGCGGCGCCCGGCTGCTTCCCGACCGCCAGCCTGCTGGCCCTGCTTCCGTTCTTGCAACAAGGACTGATTGAGGCCAGCGGCATCGTCATCGATGCAAAAACGGGCACCAGTGGCGGTGGCCGCGCCGCCAAGCAGCACCTGCTCTTAGCCGAAGCCTCCGAGGCTGTCGCCCCCTACGGAGTGGTGGGCCATCGCCACACCAGTGAGATCGAGCAGCTGGCGGGCCAGGCGGCGGGCCAGCCGATCCAGCTCCAGTTCACACCCCACTTGATGCCGATGGTGCGCGGCCTGCTGGCCACCGTCTACGGCCGCCTGCGCGATCCAGGCCTCACCGCCGAAGATTGCACCACCGTGCTCGAGGCGGCCTACCGCCAGGCCCCCTGCGTGTCGGTGTTGCCCGTGGGCACCTACCCCTCGACGAAGTGGGTGCGCCAGACGAACCGGGCCCTGCTTGGCGTGCAAGTGGACCCGCGCACCGGCCAGCTGGTGGTGATGAGTGCCATCGACAACCTGATCAAGGGCCAGGCAGGCCAGGGCGTGCAATGCCTCAACCTTTTGGCCGGCCTGCCCGCCACCACGGGCTTGCCCCTGCTGCCGTTCTATCCCTGAGGCCGCTCGGGTGGGGCCAGGCCAGGTCCCTAGGGCTGGCTATGCAGTAGGCCCAACCGTTCGGCCGCCAGGCCCACGGCCAGGGGCAGGATCCGATGTTCCTGGGCTTGAATTCGGCGGGCCAGGGTTGCGTGGTTGTCGCCCGGGACCACGGGTACGGCCGCCTGGGCGAGGATCCGCCCCGCATCCACCTCCTCGCTCACCAGATGGGCCGTGCAGCCGCTGAGACGCACCCCCGCTGCCAGGGCCTGGCCGATCGCATCGACACCACGAAAACTGGGCAACAGGGACGGGTGGATGTTCACCAGCCGCTCCGGGTAGGCCCTGATCAGGCGGCTGGTCACAATCCTCATCCAGCCGGCCATCACCACCAGATCCACGCCAACTGCTTGGAAGTGGTCCACTAGGGCGCCATCGAGGCTGTCGCGGCTGGCGAAGCTGCGGTGGTTCAGGCAGGTGACACCAATGCCCAGCCGTTCGGCCCGTTGGCTGGCGCCACAGCCCGGGTTATTCACCACCAGGCTGACCACCTGGGCCGGCAGCAGCTGGCGGGCGCCTGCCTCCACTAGGGCCTCGAAATTGCTGCCATTGCCGGAGGCCATCACCCCTAGGCGCAGGGGTCGCCCAGGCTCCGTGGGACCTGTTTCAGCCCCAGAGCAGGCGCCAGCGCTAACCCCGCCATCGCAGCCGCCCCCCGATTCAGCCAGGAGCCACCCGGCCGGTGGCAACGGCCACTGGAGTGCCCCGTCAACATCGCTAGGGTCGGAAAAAGCGGGCATCCCGTCCATGTCCCATCTCTCCATCCTGCCCACGCTGCTGCGCGACGTGGACCTGCTCGCCGATGTCCTCTCCGACCTGGGTCAGCAGGTTCATCGCGGCGGAGCCGTGGAGGGCTTTGCTGGCGAACGGGTGCCGGTGCTGCTGCGATTGGACCTGGCAGGGGGCCCGCAGCGGGCCAACCAGGCCAAGCTGAACGCCCGTAAGCCCCCCCAATCGACCAGCTTCAGCCTCGGCTGGGCGCGCCAACTGGATGGCTGCCTGGCCCTAGTGGGGGACCTGGGCCGCATCGCCGCCGCAAGCCCCCTGCAGGAGCTGTTAAGCCAGATCAGCCATCGCTACGCCTTGCGCCAGGCCCTGCAAGCTGCCGCGAGCAGCGGCTTTGCCGGAGCCAAGTTGACCTTGGAAGGGCCTGTCCGTACCGGTTCAAGCGAGCCCCTGGCCGCTTCCCTGCCAAAGCCCCAGCTCCGCTCCTGAGCCAACGCGTGCCCACCGTTTGCCTCGATCTGGGCGATCCCCAGCGCCACCTGCTGGCTGTGACCCTCGAGCTAGCGGTCCCCAGGCCCCAGTTGCGCCTGCGCCTGCCCGCCTGGACCCCTGGCTCTTACCTGATCCGCGATTACGTGCGCCATCTCGAGGGTCTGGAGGTGGTCTGCGGTGACCAGCCCTGCCCGATTCGGCGCCTGGGACCGGCTAGCTGGCAGCTCGATCTGGACGGCCGGGTTGGGGCTCCCCTGCTGATCCGTTATCGCGTCATGGCCACGGAACTATCCGTGCGCACCTGCCACCTCGATGGCGACCACGGCTTTTTTGCCCTGGCGGCGGTGGTGCTGGAGGTTGAAGGTGAGCGCTGGTCTCCCCATCGGTTGGAGATCCGCCACCCATCCGATTGGCAGGCCTTCGTGCCCCTGCCCCCAAGCGGCGAGGGCGCCTGGCTAGCCCGCGATTTTGACCAGCTGATCGATACTCCCTTGGAGCTGGGCCCCCACCGCAGCGCCAGTTTTTCTGTGGCGGGCGTGCCCCACCGCTGGGTCACCTGGGAGGGGGCAGCGGCCTCAACGGACTGGCTAAAGCGCCATCGCCCGACCCTGCTGGGCGATGTTCAAGCCACGGCAGAGGCCTGCTGCCGGCTGATGGGTGCCCCAGCTCCCGCCAGCGACGCCTACCTGTTCATCTTGCACCTTCTAGATGAGGGGTATGGCGGACTCGAGCACGACAACAGCTGTGTCCTTGTGTATGGCCGCGCCAGCCTGCAAACGGCCGATGGCTATCGCAAGTTCCTGCAACTGGTCGCCCATGAATATCTGCACCAATGGAACGTGCGTCGCCTGCGGCCGGCTGAGCTCACCCCAATCAACTACCACCAAGCCGTGGTGGTGCCGAGCCTCTGGTTCGCCGAAGGCATCACGAGCTATCTGGACCAGTTCCTGCCCCTAACGGCGGGCCTGAGCTCGGAATTAGAGCTGCTGGATGACTTGGGCAAGGACCTCAGCCGCTACCTGCTCACCCCCGGTCGCCAGGTCCAGAGCCTGCGAGACAGCAGCCAGGAGGCCTGGGTGAAGCTCTACCGGGCCGATGCCTATGCCGGCGATAGCCAGGTGAGTTACTACCTGAAGGGGGCCGTGATTGCCCTGGTGCTTGACCTGCACCTGCGCCGCCAGGGCAGTGCCCTATCGGTGGTGATCCGCCAGTTATGGCAGCAATTCGGCCGGTGGGGCCGGGGGTACCAGGAGAGCGATCTGCTGGCTGCCTTCGCCGCTGAAGCCGCCGATCTGGAGACCCTGCTCCCCCACTGGCTCCAAGACCTCGGCGACCCGGACCTGGCTGGTTATCTGGCCGATGTGGGGCTCAAGCTGGTGTCCCAGCCGTCCCAATCCGCCTGGCTCGGGCTGACGGTTAAGGCCGAGCCCTCAGGCCTGCTGGTGCAGCGGGTCCATCGTCACGGCCCTGCCGAGCAGGCTGGCCTGGCCGTTGGCGATGAGCTGCTGGCCCTCGATGGTGAACGCCTCCGCCAGGCAGATTCCTTAAAAGGGGTTTGGAGCCCTGGCCAGAGCCGGGAGCTGCTCTTCTGCCGCCGGGGCCGGGTCCGTTGCAGTTCCCTTACGGCGGCAGCACCCGTGGTAGGGGCCTGGAGCCTGGAACAGGACCCAGGCGCCGGAACGCCCGCCTTGGAACGGCGTCGTCAGTGGCTCAGCTTGTTGCCTATCTGAGCCTGGAGCGCTGACCTGGAGCCCGCCGTGCCGGTGCTCAATCCCGAACCATTACATCGGTCCAGGACCGAAGGACTGGGCCTGGGGGCTTTCCTCAGTAGTTTCTAGGTGGTTTGCCGCGAAAATTCCAGTGCCCTCGATGCCCTTTCCAGCCTCCTCCGGTGCGGACGCCGAAGGGCTGTGGCAACGCTTCTGTGCACTGCTTTGGCACGATCCCAACCAGGGAATCTGGCTAGATGTGAGCCGGATGGCCATCGAGCCCGCTGATCTTGAGGCCCTCGCCCCCCGTTTTGACCAGGCCTTCGCCGCCATGGCGGCCCTGGAGGCCGGTTCCATCGCCAATGCTGATGAGCAGCGCCAGGTGGGCCATTACTGGCTGCGTCAGCCGGCCCTGGCCCCCGATCCCCAGGCCGCCCTCCAGATCGACCAGGAGATTGATCGCATCGAGGCCTTTGGCCGCGAGGTGCTAGCTGGAAGCCTGGCCTCCCCTTCCGGCAAGCCCTTCACCGACGTGCTTTGGATTGGCATCGGCGGTTCGGGCTTGGGGCCCCTGCTGATCCTGCGGGCCCTGCAAAACCCCGGCAAGGGCCTGCCCTTCCACTTTTTTGACAACATCGACCCCGATGGCATGGTGCGCACCCTGGCGGCCGTGGAGGGGCGCCTGGACACCACCTTGGTGATCGTGGTGAGTAAATCCGGAGGCACTCCCGAGCCGCGCCTGGGCATGCAGCAAGCCCGCGCTGCCCTGGAGGCCGCCGGCTGTTCCTGGCCGGGCCAGGCCGTGGCCGTCACCATGGCCGGTAGCCAGCTGGACCAGGTAGCCGAGGCTGGTGGCTGGTTGGCCCGCTTCGACCTGTTCGATTGGGTTGGTGGCCGCACCAGCATCACCAGCGTGGTCGGGCTCTTACCCGGCGCCCTGATCGGCGCCGATATCCGCGCCTTCCTGGCGGGGGCGGCGTCCATGGATGCTTGCACCCGCGAGGCCGATGTCAGCGCCAACCCCGCCGCCCTGCTGGCTATGGCCTGGTGGGTGGCGGGCGCCGGCCGGGGCAAGCGTGACATGGTCGTGCTGCCCTACCGGGACCGGCTGGAGGTGTTCAGCCGCTATCTCCAGCAATTGGTGATGGAGTCCCTTGGCAAGAAACTCGATCGAGACGGCCAGGTCGTGCACCAGGGCCTTGCCGTCTATGGCAATAAGGGCTCCACCGACCAGCACGCCTACGTGCAACAACTGCGCGATGGCGTCGACAACTTTTTTGTGAACTTCATCGAGGTGCTCGAAGACCCCACGGCGATCGAATCGATCGATGGAGAGGCCCCCGGCGACTTCCTCGATGGTTTCCTCCAGGGCACCCGCGCCGCCCTGAATGAAGGTGGTCGCCAGAGCCTGACGATCACCCTGCGCCAGCTCGATGCCCGCAGCCTCGGTGCCCTCATTGCCCTATTCGAGCGGGCGGTGGGGCTCTATGGCGAACTGATCAATGTCAACGCCTATCACCAGCCTGGCGTTGAGGCCGGCAAGAAGGCCGCCGCCGTGATCCTCGATCTCCAGGCCCAGGTGGAAGCGCTTTTGGCCGATGGCCAAGGGCGCAGCCTGGCCCAGCTCCAGGCTGGCTTGGATCTGCCCAGCCCCGAGCCCGCCTTCTGGATCCTGAGGCACCTCTGCCACAACAAGCGCGGTTACACCGCGACCGGTGACTGGGGCCAGCCCACCAGCCTCAGCTTCCAGCGGGCCTGAAGTCAGGGGCCAGGCTTGGGCCTCAGGGCACCAGGTTGACGAGCTTGCCGGGCACCACAATCACCCGGCTAGGGGCCTTGCCCTCCAGCCACTTGGCGGCGATGTCGCTGTCGAGTGCCAGGCGCTCCAGGGTGGCCCTATCGGCATTGGCTGGCACTTCCAGGCTGCCGCGCATCTTGCCCTTGATCTGGATCACCAGCTCAATGGTGTCCCGCACTAGGGCAGTGGCATCGGCCTGGGGCCAGGACTGGCGATGGATGCTGTGCTGCTCGAGGCCATCGCTGTCGCTGCGGCCACCCAGCTTCAGCCAGAGATCTTCGGCCAGGTGGGGGGCGAAGGGTGCCAGCAGGATCAATAAGGTGCGCAGGGCCTCGGCCGCGAAGGCATCGCCGGATCCCTCCAGGTGGTTCGCCATGGCATTGCTCAGCTTCATCAACTCCGACACGGCGGTGTTGAACTGGTAATCGCCATCGAGGTCGTCACTGATCTCCGTAATCGCGGTATGCACGGCCCGGCGCAGCTCCTTTTCAGCGCTACTCAGGCCAGGGCCGGAGTTGGCGCTAGCCAGGGCAGCCGCCACGGCCTCCGGTCCCCCTGCTCCAGCCGCCAGGCTCAAGCCCCGCTCTTGGGCGGTTTCGGCCAGGCGCCAGAGGCGCTGCAGGAAACGGAACTGCCCCTCCACATCGGCCTCATCCCATTCGAGATCCTTCTCGGGTGGCGCCTTAAACAGGATGAACATGCGGGCGGTGTCAGCGCCGTAGCGATCGATCACCCGGGCCGGATCAACACCGTTGTACTTCGACTTCGACATCTTTTCGAAGAAGGTCTCGAGCGGTTCATCCGTGAGTGGATCGCGGGGATCGCTGGGGTCGGCCACATCGGCGGGGGCGATGTATTTGCCACTGGCCGGATTTTTGTAGGTGATGGCCTGCACCATGCCCTGGGTGAGCAGGCGTTTGAACGGTTCATCAAACCCCAGTAGGCCCCGATCGCGCAGCACCTTGGTGAAGAAACGGGAATAGAGCAAATGCAGGATTGCGTGCTCAATGCCGCCCACGTATTGATTCACCGGCAAGCAGCTATCCACGGCCTCCCGGCTGAAGGGCAGCTCCGTGTTGCTGGGGTCGCTGAAGCGCAGGAAATACCAGCTGGAACACATGAAGGTGTCCATGGTGTCGGTCTCGCGCCGGGCGGGCTTGCCGCAGCACGGGCAGGCCACCTGCACCCAGGAATCGAGTTGGGCCAGGGGCGAAGCACCCTTGCCGCTGAAGGCCACATCCCGGGGCAGCTCCACCGGCAACTGTTCGGCGGGCACGGGCACCAGGCCGCAGGCTTCGCAGTGGATCACCGGAATCGGGCAGCCCCAATAGCGCTGGCGCGAGATCAACCAGTCCCGCAGCCTGAATTGCACCTTGCCAGTGCCCCAGCCCCCTGCCACGGCGGCGGCGATGATGGCGTCCTTGGCAGCAGCCGAGGTCAGGCCATCAAAACGCCCTGAATGGATCAGCAGCCCAGGGCCAGTCCAGGCGCCACCTTCGCAGTCCTGTTCATCGCTGCCCTCGGGGATCACCACCTGCTTCACAGGCAGTTCGTATTGGCGGGCAAAGACGAAATCACGCTGGTCGTGGGCGGGCACGCCCATCACGGCGCCGGTGCCGTACTCGGCGAGCACGTAGTCGGCGATCCAGAGCGGGATCAACTCACCGCTGGCCGGGTTGCGCACGCTGGCGCCCAGGGGCACACCTTGCTTGGGCCGGTCCTCGGCCGTGCGCTCCTGGTCGCTCTGGCGGGCCACAAGATCGCAGAAGGCCGCCACCGCCAGCTGCTGTTCAGTGCTGGTGAGGGAAGTCACTAGGGGATGCTCCGGTGCCAGCACCACGTAGCTGGCACCAAACAGGGTGTCGGGTCGGGTGGTGAACACCGTGATCGTGCTGCCCGCGGGCTGGCCGGCCCCATCGACCACTGCAAAGCTCAGCTCGGCGCCGGTGGAACGGCCAATCCAGTTGGCCTGCATGGTGCGCACCCGCTCCGGCCAGCCCTCCAGCTGGGGCAAGTCATCGAGCAGGGCGTCGGCATAGGCGGTGATCTTGAGAAACCACTGGCGCAGCTTGCGCTTCTCCACCAGGGCACCGGAGCGCCAGGAGCGGCCTTCGCCATCCACCTGCTCATTGGCGAGCACGGTCTGGTCGATCGGATCCCAGTTGACCGTGGCGTCCTTTTGATAGGCCAAGCCGGCGTCGAGGAACTGCAGGAACAGCCACTGGGTCCAGCGGTAGTAGTTGCTGTGGCAGGTCGCTAGCTCCCGGCTCCAGTCGATTGACAGGCCCAGCTGGCTGAGTTGCTGGCGCATCGAGGCGATGTTCTGGTCGGTCCAAGCACCCGGATCCACACCCCGCTCAATCGCCGCGTTTTCGGCGGGCAGGCCGAAGGCATCCCAGCCCATGGGGTGCAACACCCGCTTGCCCCGCAGCCGTTGCACCCGGGCGATCACATCGGTGATCACGTAATTGCGCACATGGCCCATGTGCAGGTTCCCCGACGGATAGGGAAACATCGACAGGGCGTAGAAACTCTCCTGACCCGGGGCCGGTTCGGGGGTGTCGTGCAGGCCGAGGCGGTGCCACTCCTGTTGCCAACGGGCCTCGATCGCCTCGGGTTGGTAGCGGCTGCTATCGCTCACTGCAGGCACGGACGCAAGCCTGTGATGGTGCCACAGCCTGCCGGCCAGCCCCGGGCCTACCCCCTAATCCAAGGGGCGCAACACGGCTACGCAGTCGCGGCGCACCAGCACCGGTGCAGCGTCTGGACCCTGGCGGATGGCGTAAAACTCCAGGTCTTGCCACAGCAGGCTGCCCTCCAGTTGGGAGCCGCCGTTCAGTTGCAGGCCCAGAACCTGCTTGCTGCGAATCCAGGCCTGGAGCTGGCGTACCCCCGGCATGGAGGTGTCCAGGTTCGCCGCAGTCCGATCAAAGGCAGTCGCCATAGAATCAATGTCCGTCTAAACGGCCCATAGTTGTGCTCCAGTTCAGCAAATACCAGGGATTAGGCAATGATTTTCTGCTGATTGATGGCCGCCAGGCCAGCCAGGAGGACAGTGAAACCGGCCTAGAACCTGAACTGGTGCGCCAGCTTTGTGATCGCCGTTTCGGCGTCGGCGGCGATGGCGTGATCTTGGCCCTACCCAGTCAGGCGGGCGGCGAGCTGCGCATGCGCATCTTCAACGCCGATGGCAGCGAGCCGGAAATGTGTGGCAATGGCATCCGCTGCTTGGCCCGTTTCCTCGCCGATCGCGATGGCGATGGACCCGGCCGCCGCTGGCAGGTGGATACCCTGGCGGGCCGGATCGTGCCCGAGCTCCTGGCCGATGGGTCGATCCGGGTCGACATGGGCCCGCCCTTCCTGGAGCCCGCCACGGTTCCCACCACCCTCCCCCTGGGGCCCGCCGGCCTGCCCCAAGGGGAACTGGAACTGGATGGCGAAGTCTTTGCCGTGGCGGCGGCGGGCATGGGCAATCCCCACGTCGTGGTTCCGGTGGAGGATCTGGACGATTTTGATTGGGCGCGCTTTGGGCCCCAGCTGGAGGTCCACCCCAGCTTCCCCGCTAAGACCAACGTCCATTTTGTGCAGGTGCTGGCCCCCGATCACCTCGTGATGCGGGTGTGGGAACGGGGTGCTGGCCCGACGCTGGCCTGCGGCACGGGCGCCTGCGCCACCCTGGTCGCCTGCCATTGCCTGGGGCTTGCCGAGCGACGCGCCCGGGTCGACCTGCCTGGCGGTCCCCTGCAGATCCACTGGGACACCGCCACGGGCCACGTGGTTATGGATGGCCCAGCCGAGCATGTCTTTGATGGCACGATCCCCAGTGCTGAAGCCGTGCACGAGGCCCGGCGCCAGGCGGCCGGGGCCGGGCTGCAGCAGCCTGCCGCTGACCCTGAGCTAGCCCCTAACGGGGAACCAGCTGGAGCTAGTCCCGCTGTTGAAACGATTCAATGCGCCGTTGTCTGCGTCCATGGCTGCATCCGGCCCGATGCCTGCCCTAGCGCCGAAGCCCGGGCCAAGGTGGCAGCCCTACTGGCTGGCAACAGCCTCGATGACCTGGTGGCCATTGCCAGCAATTCGCTTGAGTCGCGCATTCGTTCCCGCCTAAACGGCCCAGGCGAAGCTGGCTAGCGATGGCCGTTGAATCGCCTCTATACCTAGATGCCTGTGCGGCGGCGCCGCTAGCTGAGCAGGTGATTGCGGCCATGCTGGCCGCCTACCAGGGCGCCTGGGCCAACCCCTCAAGCCTGCATGGCTTTGGCTTTGAGGCAGCCGATTGTCTGGAACGCAGCCGACAAGCAATCGCTGCCGCCCTGGGATTTCCGGCCAGCTGGCTCACCTTTTGCTCCGGCGGCACCGAAGCCAGCCATGCTGCCCTGCTGGGGGCGGCGTCCGGGTTACCGACGGGTCGCCTGGTGATTTCGGCGGTCGAGCATCCCGCCGTCCAGGCGGCGGCCCACCAACTGCAGGCCCAGGGCTGGGAGTTGGCGATCTGGCCGGTGGATGGGGTGGGCCGGGTGGATTTGGCCTGGCTCGATCGCCTGCTGGCGCCGCCGACCCGGTTGGTGTCCGTGCTCTGGGGCCAAAGCGAAGTAGGGACCCTCCAGCCGATCGAAACGATTGGGGCTGCCTGTCGGCGGGCTGGGGTGCTGTTCCATAGCGATGCGGTCCAGGTGGTCGGTCACCAGCCTTTGGCGATCGAAGCCCTACCCGTGGACGTGCTGACATTCACGGCCCACAAGATTCAGGGGCCGCGGGGCATCGGGGCCCTGGTAGCCCGGCCGGACCTGGCCCTCGGCGCCTTGATCGGCGGTGGCGGCCAGGAGGCCGGTCGCCGCGGCGGCACCGAAGCGGTGGCCCTGGCGGCCGGCTTTGCTGCCGCGATCGAGCTGGCCCAGGCTCGCCTCAAAGCCTGCGGTGGCACGGATCCACTTGAACCGGAACGGGACCGGCTCCTGGCCGCCCTGGAGCCCCTGGCCGGGGTCACGATCACGGGCTGCCGCCAACGGCGCCTACCCCACCACCTGAGCCTGGTGCTCAACAGCCCCTCCGGCCAGCCCTTGCCCGGACGCCAGGCCGTGGCCGGCCTTTGGCAGAGGGGCCTGGCCGTGAGCAGTGGCACCGCCTGCGCCAGCGGCCGGGCCAGCGGCAGCCCGGTGCTCCAGGCCATGGGCTTCCCCCCCGAGCTGGCCGGCTCGGGCCTACGGCTCAGCCTCGGCCCCTGGCTCACCCCCGAGCAACTCCGCTCCCTACCCGATCGGGTCAGGGCTGCCCTGCTGGTCGTTCAGGCCGACCTCGGTTGAGAGCGAACCGCCCAAAACCAGGCCGCGCCCTGCCGTCAGCCCTAGGGTCCTGGCGCTGAAGGACCCAACCAGGACAAACATGGTGTTGCCCGCCGATCTCCGCACGGCCGAGGCCGAGGCCCTTGCGGCCCTGCAACAGGCCCTCAGCGCCGAGCCCTCGGGCCGCTGGAGTGTGGAGCTGCGCTTTGAGGGGCTGAAAATCCAACCCCTGGCCCAGCGGCTACTGGCGGCCCTGGGCGAGAACGGCGATCCACGCCTGCTGTTTGCCGATGCCGGTGCCACCGCCCTGGCCAAGCGCGATCGGCCCGAGCTGGCCCTGCGCCAGGCCAGCCTCGGCGACCAGAAGAGACTGCAACAGAGCCAGGCGGACAGCACAACCGGCCTGATCATCCTGGTGGCTCCCGCCCAGGCCGATTACGGGCAAGTTGAGGCGATCTGCAGCGCCCACGGCGGTCCAATCGTGCTGCTCAACAGCAGCCTGGAGGAGGCGGCGATCGGGATTGGCGCCGTGGCCCGGGAGCGCCGTAAGGGCTTCCTCTTCAACTGGCAGAGCGCCTACGCCCTGATCCCCCTCGATGGTGGCGCCCTCAAACGGGCCTTCCCAGCGCCCTGGGCCCTCTATCGCCGCGATGTCGATGGCCACCGCTTTGTGGCCGAATTCGAGACCCGTCCCGATTCCGAGCAGCAGGCCGAAGCCCTAGCCGATGGAGCAGCCCCCGGGGTAGGACGCAGCCTCCAGGCCATGGACCGTTTCCTGGAAGGCCTGCGCTCCTAGGTCGGTTTGTCAGGCCGACCCCAACAAACCCTATCCAGCTAGAGCGAACGGCCCGGGACCTTGATGGGAGGGGAGGGGGTCCTTAAAGTTCAATGTCTGCTGTTGCCCCATGGCCGTTGCTTCCGCTCCCCCCACCGGCAACAAGCCGAAGCGGCGTTTTGGCCTGGTGGATGGGGCGGCAGCCCTAGCGGTGCTGATGGCGGCGGCTGGAGTGATCTGGAGCCCCAAACTCAGCGGCACCATCGCCCGGGCCACCGGCGGCTTGCAGCCCGTCACGGTCACGGTTGATGTGCGCGGCATCCCTTCTGCCGATCCGGCCAGCCTGATCGCTGCAGCCCGTCAGGACGGCAAGGTCAGCATCGTGATCCGCAACCAGCCCCACGGCAGTGTTCAGATCAAGCAGATCATTCCCCTGCAACGGCGCATCGTGACCCTGACGCCAGATGGACGCGTACTGACTGCCCCCGATCCCAGCCAAACCATCTTCAGCACCCTGGATGCCCGTTTCGTGCTCCAGGGGGAAGGGCGCCGCAGCGCTGATGGGGTGGTGTTTGGTAACCAGAGCATCAAGGTGGGCACCCCAATCGAACTGGAAGGGGGCCTGTTCCGGGTCAGTGGCACCGTGAGTGGCCTCCAGGCCGACTCGGCGGGATTCGCCGCGACCAGCACCCCTGGGTCCCCTTGAGGTGACGTTGCTCCCCAACCAAGACGCCCCAGCACCCCGTCCTCAGTCATGCCCAGCCCAGGGTCGCCCTAGGCGGTTCATCCCCCTGCTTTTGGCCCTGCCGACTGCAGCGGCCCTAGCTCCAGCAGGTTTGGGGGCCCAGGGGCTGGCCAGCCTGCCTCCCCTGCCCGCTCCCCTGGGCCTCCCCCAGCTGCAGGAGCGGGTCAGTTGCCCAACCCTGCAGCGGCGCATCGTCGCTGCCGTTGGGTCCGAAGCTCCGCTTTGGAGTGTCAGCGTCGCCGATCCGGGCGGCCGCCTGCTCGCCGACCTCAATGGCCGCACGCCGCGGCTACCGGCCTCAAACCAGAAACTGGTCAGCACGGCCTTCGCCCTCGACCGCCTCGGCCCGGACTACCGCCTCAGCACCAAGCTTTGGCGCCTCAGTGATGGCAGCCTGCGTCTCACCGGCGAAGGCGATCCCGATTTTGGTCTGGAGCAGTTGCGGCGTTTCGCCAAGCTGGCCCTGGGCTCCGGTGGTGGGCCGGGAACTCCAAAGGGCCCGATCCGCCTGCAACTGGTGGAGGAACCTGCCCAGCGCTGGTGGCCCGCCGGCTGGTCCCCAGCCGACCGGGCCGAGGAGTACGGCGCACCGATCACCCGGCTAGCGGTGACCAGTAATGCCGTGGAGATGGCGGTGGCCAACCCGCCCAACCGCCTCAAGCAACTGCTGGGCCGAGAACTGGCCGCCCAGGGAGGTCAGGCCCAGATCAGCCTGGTTTCGGCCCAGGCCGGCCCCGATCCGGGCGCCGTTTTGCTGCATGAGGAGCCATCCCTGTCGATGCTGGGGCTGATCAGCGTGGCCAACACCCACAGCCACAATTTCACCGCCGAAGTGTTGCTGCGCCAGGCCAGCGGCAGCTGGGACCTGGCCCGGGCCCGGGCGGCGGCGATGCAGTGGCTCCAAGACCAGGGCCTGCCGATGGAGGGGGTGAGCGTGGCCGATGGCAGTGGCCTGGATCGGGCCAATCGCCTCACCAGTCGCTTGCTTGCCGCCTTGCTGTTGCGCATGGCCAACCACCCCTACGGCCCCGACTACCAGGCTTCGATGGCAATCACCGGCCAACGGGGCACCCTGCGCAAGCTGTTGAAGGGCACTGAGCTCGATGGCCGTTTTTACGGCAAGACGGGCACAATCTCCGGAGTGCGCTCGATCAGCGGCATCCTCGAGAGCAGTGCCGGCACGAGGTACGTGAGCATGGTTTCGAACGGAGCCAACGATCCCAACCAGACGATCGGCCGAATCCTGCGCCAAGTCCACAACGCCAGCCTCTGCCCGCCGACTCCCTGAGCAGCGGGGCGAGGGGCCAGGGGGCAACGTGGATTCGGAAGCCGCCCGCCCGCCTAGGAGGCTGGCTCGGAACTTACTGAGCCCCGCAGCTTCAGCGTGGGCCGCCGGCCTGGCGCAGGCGCTCAGCGGCCCGGCCTGCCCGCCCTAGGGGCGTGGTCCGGCTCGACTCATGGGCGGCTTGAGCCACCAGGGCGGAGCTTTCGGTGCTTTGCAGCTTGACCAGCTCCCGCCGACCCGCCATCACCACCTTGCCCATGTCCTGCAGGCGCCCTTCCAATTCGCCCAGCACCTGTTCGGCGTAGCGGTTGGCCCCCTCCTGGATGGCACTGGCCTCCTGGCGGCTGCGGCTGATCAGGACCTCGCACTGCTGCTGGCTCTGCTGGCGGAATTGCAACGCATCGGCGTGGATGCGTTCCGCCTCGGCCTGGCTGTCCCGCTGGATGCGCAGGCTTTCTTGGCGAATTTGTTCGAGCTCCTGGAGGCTTTGCTGGCGCAGGCGCTCATGCTGTTCGCCCAGCTGGCGCTTGAGGTCGATGTATTCCTGGTCGAGCTGCTGGCGCCGTTGTAGGCCCTCCTGCTCCAACTGCTGGCGCCGGACTCCGAATTGCTGCTCCATCTGCACCAGCCGACCCTGGTGCTCCTGCTCCGCCTGGGCCACCTGCTGGCGCGTCTGGAACAGCATCTGTTCACACTGCTGGCGCGCCTGGTCGCGCAGCTCGGCCACCTGGCGCTCGGCCTCCTGGCGCACCGACTGGGAACTGATCAGCTGTTCCCGCTGCTGGCGGGCCTGGCTGACCATTTCATCGGCCTGCTGGCGGGCCTGGGTGATGAACTCTTCCTTCTTACGGATCAGCTCCTCGGCCTGGGCCAGCTGGCCGGGCAGGGCTTCCCGAACCGCATCCATCAACTCGATGGCGTCCTGCTCGTTGACCAGGCGCCCG
Source organism: Synechococcales cyanobacterium SupBloom_Metag_052 (assembly GCA_016463595.1). Taxonomy (GTDB): domain Bacteria; phylum Cyanobacteriota; class Cyanobacteriia; order PCC-6307; family Cyanobiaceae; genus BAIKAL-G1. The sequence goes on from JAEMQZ010000002.1 coordinate 23,206, forward strand.
CCACTGAAGGGGATCCGGCTGCCATCCAGCACGATCTCCTCCAGTTGGTCGAGCTGATCCAACACGGATTTGATCTTGGCCTCAGTCATCACGTCAAGCTCGCAGACCCTGATTAAAGAGGCTTGCGAGATCCTTGGCTACCACCTCGGGCACCATGTGATCGACCGCGCCTCCGAAGCGGGCCACCTCCTTCACCACCGAACTGCTCAGGAAGCTGTGGCGGGTGGCCGTGGCCAGGAACAGGGTTTCGATGCTGGGGGCCAAACTGCTGTTGGTGTGGGCGATCTGCAGCTCATATTCAAAATCGCTCATCGCCCGCAGGCCGCGCAGGATCACGGCAGCGCCGCATTGGCTGGCAAAAGTCACGGTGAGGCCATCGAAGCTGGCAACCTCCACCTGGCTCAGGTGGGCGGTAGCGCAGCGGATTTGATCCAGGCGCTGGTCGAGGTTAAAACTGGGCTGCTTGCCCGGGTTCTGCAGCACCGCCACCACCAGGCCATCGAATAGGCGCGCAGCCCGTTCAATCAGGTCGAGGTGGCCAAGGGTGAGGGGATCAAAGCTCCCGGGGTAGAGGGCCTTCATGGCAGGGGCTCCGTCCGGTTCAGCCGGCATGTCCGGGGATCGTAGGGATCGGGCTGCTGCCGGCCGCGGATGTCGATGGCCCGTCGGTCCGCCCTGGCCCAAGCCATGGGCGTCCCGGGCTCCTTCCTAGGGTTGGCTGATTCGCCCTCCTAGTGCCTTGAGCCCCTCCCTCAATACGGACGCCAAGAAGACCCTGCTGCGCAAGATCCCCCACGGGGTGTTCATCTGCGGCGTGGCCGAAGGCGAGGTGATCAATGGCTTCACAGCCAGCTGGGTCACCCAGGGGTCATTCGAGCCACCCCTAGTGGTGATGGCGGTGCGGGCCGATTCCACCAGCAATGGCATCATCCAGCGCACGGGCCGTTTTTCGCTCAACGTGCTCGCCGCTGATCAGAAGGACCTGGCGGCCGTGTTCTTCAAGCCCCAGAAGGGGATTGGCGGCCGCTTTGATGCCGCCCCATACAGCCTCGGCGAGCTCGGTTTGCCCTTGCTCAGCGACGCCCTCGGCGGCGTCGAATGCGAACTGGTGGGCCAGGTGAACCATGGCGACCACACCGTGTTTGTGGGTGAAGTCAAAACCGCCCAACTCAACCGCGATGGCGTCGCCCTGGAGCTATCGGCCACTGGCTGGACCTACGGCGGTTGAGCCAGGCGCAGATGCTGGATGGGGCCGTCGTTCCAACCCTGTTAGGGGTTGAGGCAACAACGTTGCCGCGGAACCCAGCAGCCAAGGACCTGGGCACGGGCTCGGGACCCCTGGTGCTGAACCCGGAGCGGCTCAAGGCACGGCTCAAGGAGCTGCCGGCGGAGCCCGGCTGCTACATGATGCGCGATGGCGACGACCGTATTCTTTATATCGGTAAGGCCAAGGTGTTGCGCCAACGGGTGCGCAGCTACTTCCACAATTCCCCCGGCCACAGTCCGCGTATCAGCCTGATGGTGCGCCAGGTCTGCGACCTGGAATTCATCGTTACCGACAGCGAAGATGAAGCGCTCGCCCTAGAATCAAACCTGATCAAGCATCACCAGCCCCACTTTAATGTGCTGCTGAAGGATGACAAGAAGTATCCCTATGTTTGCATTACCTGGAGCGAAAACTATCCGCGCATTTTTATCACTCGCCAGCGGCGTTTCCGCAAACCCCACGATCGCTTCTATGGCCCCTACGTGGATGTGGGCCAGTTGCGCCGCACCCTGGCCATGGTTAAGCGGGTCTTCCCCCTGCGCCAGCGCCCCCAACCGCTCTACCGGGATCGCACCTGCCTCAATTTCGACATCGGCCGCTGCCCCGGGGTCTGCCAAGAAAAAATCAGCAGCGACGACTACCAGCAGATCCTGCGCAAGGTGGCGATGGTGTTCCAGGGGCGCAACGACGAATTGCTGACCCTGCTCACCGGCCAGATGGAGCGCTACGCCGAGCGGCTCGATTTCGAGGCCGCCGCCCGGGTGCGCGACCAATTGCAGGGGCTAGAGAGCCTCAGCGCCGAGCAGAAGATGAGCCTGGGCGATAGCTCCATCTCCCGCGATGTCTTGGCCCTGGCCGCCGACCGCCGCGTTGCCGCCGTGCAGCTGTTCCAGATGCGGGCCGGCAAGTTAGTGGGCCGGCTCGGCTTCACCGCCGATGCTGTTAAGGCATCCAGTGCCCTGGCCGAAGGGGAGCCTGGGCTGCCTATGCCAGCCGTTCCAGCGGACGCCATCTCCGTTGCCGAAGCCCCCGGGGAGCCCACCGACGAGCTTCCCGCCGATAGCGCCAGCCTGGGGCTGATCCTGCAGCGGGTGATCGAAGAGCACTACAGCCAGGTGGATCCGGTCGAGATTCCGCCCGAGTTGTTGCTCCAATACCCCCTGCCCCAGCAGCAGCTGATCGAGGACTGGCTCTCGGAGCGCCGCGGCCGCAAGGTGCGCCTGGCCGTGCCCCAGCGCCAGCAAAAGGCCGACTGGATCGAGCTGGTCGAGCGCAATGCCGGCTACGAGTTGCAGCGCACCCAGCGCACGGCCGAGCAACACCAGCTCGCCACTGAAGACCTGGCCCAGTTACTCGACCTAGCCAGCCCGCCGCGGCGGATCGAAGGCTTCGACATCAGCCACATCCAGGGCAGCGATGCGGTGGCCTCCCAGGTGGTCTTCATCGACGGCCTGCCGGCCAAGCAGCACTACCGCAAGTACCGGATCCAGAGCAGCAGCATTCGCTCCGGCCACTCCGACGACTTCATGGCCATGGCCGAAATCATGCGCCGCCGCTTTCGCCGCTGGGCCCAGGCCAAGGCCGAGGGGGCCGACCTGGCGGAGCTGGCCCGCCAGGCCAGTTCCACCCTGCATACGGGTGGCCTCAACGACTGGCCCGATGTGGTGATGATCGATGGCGGCAAGGGCCAGCTCTCGGCCGTGATGGAGGCCCTGCGGGAATTGAATCTGCATGAAGACCTGGTGGTCTGTTCCCTGGCCAAGCAGCGGGAGGAGGTGTTTCTGCCCGGGGCTAAGCAACCTCTCGACAGCGAGCCTGGCCAGCTAGGCATCGTGCTGCTGCGGCGCCTGCGCGATGAGGCCCATCGTTTTGCGATCAGTTTCCATCGCCAGCAACGGGGCGAACGCATGAAGCGCTCCCGCCTCAGCGACATCCCCGGCCTCGGGCCCAAGCGGGTCAAGGAGCTGCTGGCCCATTTCCGTTCGATCGACGCGATCCAGCTCGCTAGCGCTGAAGCGATCGCCAAGGCCCCGGGGGTAGGGCCGGCCTTAGCCCGCCAGATCTGGGAGTACTTCCACCCCAGCGACCTGGACGGCGATGGCCAACCTGCCATTGCAAATCCTGGCGAGCCCGTCCCGGCAGGTATTCCTTTAGGGGCCGATTCCCTGGCCACGGGTTCCCCCGGAGAGGGGGACGCTTGAAATCCCTCATGGGCTTGTTGCTGGCCCTGGCATTGCTGCTCTCCCCTGGGCCCACCCAGGCCACACCTGGCCTTTGCGTGGGCCCGATCTGCGCTGATGAGATCAGTCGTAGCAGCCAGTTCTCCTGGCAACTGCGCTTGCGGCTCAGCGACCAGCGGGCCCACCGGGAACGGGTGGTGGTCGACTGCCGCGATGGCGGCATCAGCCCCCTGGCCGGGCCGGTGGAGCGGGGCTTTGCCGGGGCCGTGGTGCGTCGCGCCTGCCGGCTGGCGGCGGGGCCTGGCGCGGTGCCGGCCGCCTAATTTGGGATCACCTTGCGGCACTCGCCTCGATGACCCTGCCACCTGAGGCCTACCTCTGGTTCAAAACCCTCCACATCGTGGGGGTGGTGGTGTGGTTTGCCGGGCTGTTTTATTTGGTGCGGTTGTTCATCTACCACGCTGAAGCTGCCGAGTTGGAACCACCCCTGCGGGAGGCCTTCGAGCAGCAATACGGCCTGATGGAGCGGCGTTTGGCCAACATCATCACCACCCCTGGTCTGCTGCTCACGGTGTCCATGGCCATCGGGTTGCTCGTGGCCCAACCTGCCTGGCTGCACCAGGGCTGGATGCACGCCAAGCTTGGCTTTGTGGTGGCCTTGCTGGCCTATCACCTTTTCTGCTACCGGCTGATGGGCCAACTGCAGGCCGGAATCTGCCGCTGGGGTCCCAAGCAATTGCGGGCCCTCAATGAACTGCCCACCTTGTTGCTGGTGGTGGTGGTGATGCTGGTGGTGTTCAAGGCCCAATTCCCCACGGGGGCTGCCACCTGGCTGCAGGTGGGACTGGTGCTGTTCATGGCGGCGTCGATTCAGTTCTATGCCCGCTGGCGCCGACTGCGTGAAGAGGCTGGAGCCCAGGGGGCTGGTGGCTGAGATCACCCCAGCCCTTTCCCTGGTGCAGGTGCTCGAGGGTGTCCATGGCGGCAGCTGCCCTGGGGAGCTGAATTTCCACTGCCACACCCTCCATTCCGACGGCAGCCTGCGGCCAGAGGATCTGGCCAGCCAGGCCGTCAGCTTGGGCTTGCGCCACTTGGCCATCACCGACCACCACAGCACCGCGGCCCTGGCGCCCGCCCAGCGAACCCTGGAGCACCTGGCCCAGCAGGGCAGGACCGTGCCCCGGCTGTGGAGTGGCATCGAAATCAGCTGCCTGCTGGAGGGCTGCCTGGTGCATGTGCTGGGCCTCGATTTCGATGGTCAAGCCAGCGCCTTAGAGCCCTATCGCCAAGGTCAGGCGCCCGTTGGTCAGGTCCTTAGGGCTGAGGAAGTGGTGAAACGGATCCATGGCGCCGGGGGCTTGGCCGTGCTGGCCCATCCGGCCCGTTACCGCAAACCCTTTGGTCCCTTAATCGATGCGGCGGCAGCCCTGGGCTTCGATGGGGCCGAGGCCTACTACGACTACGCCATGGCACCCCACTGGCAGCCAACCCCGTTGGTCTGTGACGCAATCGCCAGCCAGTTGGAAAAGTTGGGACTTTTGCGTAGTTGCGGCACCGATAGCCACGGTCTGGCCCTGCACGGCCGCTAGGGTTTGAACATAATTTCTGATGCTCGCCGATGGGACTGCTCGATCGTCTGCTGGGTACGAAGTCCGTTAAGTCAGCGACTGACGCTGTGAAGCCCGCTGCTAAGGCCCAAGAGGCGAAGTTCTTGGATGCCGACGAGTCCAGCTCCCTGGGCAATGTCGATTTCATGCGCCGCCCCTATGAGATCCGTCGCACCTTCCCGGGCAGTGCCGATAACCCGGGCCTGAAGGAACGGATCGATGTGGTGGCTTCGATGGAAGCCCGGGTTGAAAAGCTCACCGATGGCATGCCCGGCACTGAAGCCAAGGATTCCAGTGTTGACCTCACGGGCGGCATCCCTAAGGCGGTTAAGAAAACCTTTGCCCAGACCATGACGGCCGATGAATTGAGCCAGCGTCTCAAGGGTTCGGCCGTTGGTGGCGTCAATGTGGCGGGCGCGGCCGGCACCGGGCGTAAGGCCAGCTCCGATGCTGACCAGCCTGACACCACCCCTCAAGGCAACCGCCCCGGCACAATCGATGGCTTCAAGGGCATGGCCAAGGAGATCACGGGCTGAGGCCGGCTGTTGGCTTGACCCCTGGTCCCTTGGCCCTGGTGGAGTCCTAGCCCTCCACCAGGGCTTCTGTCTGGAGGACTAGGTCGCGCAGGTGCTCCAACTGGCTGGCCAGGGCGCCTTGCCACAGGCCGCGGTGGTGGGATTCCAGTAGCCGCTCGGCCATGTCCCGCAATGCCCAGGGATTGGCGCGGCGTAGGAAGTCCAGGGTCTCGGTGTTGCCCAGCCAGTCCTCGCAGATCGCGCCGTAGCTCCAATCGGGCACCCGGCCGGTGCTGGCGTCGTAGGCGAAGAGGTAGTCGAGGCTGGCGGCCAGTTCAAAGCCGCCCTTGTAGCCATGGGCCCGCATCCCCTCGATCCAGCGGGGATTGAGTAGGCGTGAGCGCAGCACCTTGTCCAGTTCCTTCTCGAGTCGGTGTACCCGGGGCCGTTGCTGGCGGGAATGGTCGGCAAACCAGAGGGCTGGTGCCTTGCCTTGCAGCCGTTCCGCCGCCGCACTGAGGCCCCCCTGGAACTGGTAATAGTCGTCGGAATCGAGCAGGTCGTGTTCCCGGTTGTCCTGGTTGTGCAGCACCACCTGCACGGCGGCCAGGCGCTGCTCCAGGCCAGAGCGATCGGCCACGGCCAGGCCGCTGCCCTCGTAGCGCCAGCCGCTCCAGGCCAGAAAGGCCTCGGCCAGGTCACCCCGTTCCTCCCAAATGCCGCTGTCAATAAGGCCCTGCAGGCCAGCGCCGTAGGCCCCAGGCGCCGAACCAAACACCCGGCCGCTCTGGCCGCCCTCCCGCCGGGCGGCGGCGGCGAGGGGATTATCCGGTTCGGCTTCGTCCAAGGCCGCCACCATCGATGTAGCCCGGTTGAACCAGGCCACCAACTGGGGGAAGGCATCGCGAAAGAGGCCCGAAATGCGCAGGGTCACATCGACCCGGGGCCGCCCCAGGCTGGCGAGGGGAATGACCTCAAGATCGACCATGCGTCGGGTTGGACCATCCCAGATTGGCCGGATCCCCAGCAGGGCCAGGGCCTGGCCGATGTCCTCACCGCCATTGCGCATCGTCGCCGTGCCCCACACCGATAGGGCCAGCTGGCGTAGGGGTTCGCCTTGCTCTTGGAGGACAAGATCCACCAGCAGCTCAGCGCTGCGGCGGCCCAGGTCCCAGGCGGTTTCGGTGGGTAGGCCCCTCAAATCAACGCTGTAGAAATTTCGGCCGGTGGGCAGCAGGTCGGGCCGGCCCCGGGTAGGGGCTCCCGAAGGGCCAGCGGCGATGCGTCCTCCGGCGACGCCCGTGAGAAAGGCTTGGCGTTCGGCCATGCCGCAGCGCAGCAAATTGGGCAGCAGCGATCGGGCTACCCGCGCCATCACGGAGGCTGTGGCAGGCCCGGGAGTGGGGGCGTTGGTTTGCCCCGCTGTTCCCTGGGCCTGGCTTAGCAACCCCGCCATCAGCGCCAGGGCCTGCTCTTCCAGCCAGGCCACGCCATCGCCCCCATGGCGGGCGCTGGCCAGACCTAGGGCCTCGAGGCGCCCACGATCAGCGGCTGCCATGGGCGCTTCTTCCGGATCCGCCCAAGGATCCAGCTCCAGGCCCAGATCCAGGGCCAGGGCCTGGGTTAAACCCGGACCTTCGGCCAGGGGCGCGCGGGCCAGACAAAGCAGCAATTCGGCGAGGGGAGCGGCCTCGGGGAGTTGGCCGAACACATGCAGTCCCGTGCGGATTTGGGCCTCCTTCAGCTCGCAGAGATAGCCATCGGCGGCCTGGAGTCGTTGGAGCCTGTCCTCGTCGCTGCTGGCAGCTCTTTTAAGCGGGGTAGGGCCCGTGGGGTCACCAGTCGATTGCGGGCCCAAGTTGAGCTGGCTAAGGCGATCAAGCACCTGCTCCTGCAACTGACCCGACCGTTTCGCCCCCAGTTCGTTGGCCTGCCAGTACTCATCGAGTAGCGCCTCCAGCTCCAATAGGGGGCCATACAGGCCAGCCCGGCCGAGGGGCGGGGTGAGGTGGTCAAGGATCACCGCCTGGCTGCGGCGCTTGGCCTGGGATCCCTCCCCCGGATCGTTGACGATGAAGGGATAGAGGTGGGGCATCGGCCCCAGGGCCCACTCCGGGAAGCAACTCGACGACAGGCCCAGACCCTTACCGGGCAACCATTCCAGGTTGCCGTGCTTGCCCACATGGCAGATCACCTGCACCTGGGCCACCTGGCGAAGCCACAGATAGCGGGCCAGGTAGGCGTGGGGGGGCGGTAGGTCGGGGCAGTGGTAGTTGAGGCTGGGATCCCGGTCGTAGCCCCGCTCCGGTTGGATGATTAGCCACACGTGGCCGAACTGGAGACCGGCCACGGGGAAGCCCTGGGCCGCCAGGCTGGGATCTGTCTCCGGCGGACCCCAGCGTTGTTCGAGCCGTTCGCGTCCCTCCTGGGGAAGGGTGGCGTACCAACTCTGGTAGACGGCCAGGGGCAGGTGGGCCAGGGGGGGGCGGTGCTGGCTTTCCGGGTCGTTGGTCTGGCCTTGGAGGAGTTGCTGGATCAGGGCATCGCCATCGGCTGGGAGGGCTTGATCGCCGAGCCCATAGCCGGCATCGGCCAACCAGTGCAGCAAATTGGCGGCGCTGGCAGGCGTATCCAGGCCCACCCCATTGGCCAGGCGGCTGTTGCGGGTCGGATAGTTGGCCAGCACCAGGGCAATTCGGCGCTCGCAGGCGGGGCTGCGGCGTAGGTCGCACCAGCGGGCTACCAGCTGGCTGACCCAATCAAGCCGTTCCGGCTCTGGCCGGCTTTGGTGCAGGGCCGTGGCCAACCCAGCATCGGCGCCGCTGATCTCCTTGAAGGCACCAACCCGGGTGGTGATGCGGCCATCCAATTCGGGTAAGGCCACCTGCAGGCTGAGATCGAGGGGCCCCAGGCCGATGGCGCTGTCCGCCCAGGTCTCGCGGCTTTGGCTGCTGCAGAGCAGCTGGAACACCGGCACATCCAGGCGCTCCCATAGGGGCGCCCCCAGGCCGGCCTCCTCAAACTGCACCGAAGCAAAGGAGGTGGTGCAGATCACCGCCTCCACGGCCTCGCGGCCCAACAGGTCGGCCACGCCCCGTTGCACGGCCTGATCGCGCAGACCACTCACCCACAGGGCCCGGGGCGCAAGCCCCTGTTGGCGCAGGCTGGCCAGCAGGGCCCCCACCAACTCCAGATCACCGGCCTGGAGCAAGGCGCGGTAAAGCACCACCCCCACCCGGGCACCAGGCTCGAGGCGCCAGTCATGGGGCAGGGGGTCAGCCTGGGGGATGGCCCTGGGGGGCTCTACGGCCTGGCCAGCCAGGAGTTGGTCCAGGCAGCCCAGCACCATCGCCAGGTTGCCGGGGCCGCCCTCCCGCAGGCAGTGGCCGATGGCCAGGGTCAACTGGGGATCGGCCGTGCCAAGGGCGGCCAGGGTTTCGGCCTCGTCTTCGGTGCCGGCCACCACCAAGAGATGGCGCCCAGGCCGGGAAGCCCAGGCCCCCAGTTGTTCGAGGCCATAGCTCCAGTGGCCCCGGCCCCCCAGCAGCCGCACCAGCACAAGGCGCGTCTCAGCCAGGCTGGTGCGGATGTAATGGTCGATCACGGCCGGGTGGGCCAGGGCCTGGAGATTCAGGCCCCGAACCGCACCGGCGACGAGTTGGGGCTGGTCAGCCAGCAGGGAGGCCAGGCCGGCCAGGTCGCTATCGGCGCTGCTGAGCAGCACGACGGGAGCCCCGGGCTGCTCCACGTAAACGGGCCCCTCCTGGGGGCTGGTGCTGCCGGGAACCGCCGCTAACCGATGCATGGCGCCATCCTGGGACCTGAGAGGCGAGTTCTGGCTTGCCTAGGCCTGACGCAATCCTCGCCGCTTGGGGCAGCTGGTTCCCGCACTGGGCGGTGAGAAGATGCCCACACCCTTTGGGCCCCCGGCCATTCGGCCTGCGGCGCACGCAACCCCGATTCCGATCCCATGCATCAATTCCTTCCCTATGCCTGGTTCGGTGGGCGTTGTGTTCCCTTCGCCGAAGCCACGATCTCCGTTGCCACCCATGCGCTGCACTACGGCACCGGTGCCTTCGGTGGCATGCGCGCCCTGCCGAATCCCAGCGATCCGGGCGAAATCCTGCTGTTTCGGGCTGATCGCCACGCCCGGCGCCTGAGCCAGAGCGCCCGGCTGCTGCTCACCGAGCTCGCCGAAGACACAATCATGGACGGGATCGTGCAGATCCTGCGGGCCAATCGCCCCAGCACCCCTGTGTATCTACGCCCATTTGTTTACACCAGCGACCTGGGTATCGCCCCGAGGCTCCATGACATCGAGACCGATTTTCTGATCTATGGCATCGAACTCGGCGACTACCTTTCCCCCGATGGCGTCAGTTGCCGCATCAGTTCCTGGACTCGCCAGGAAGACCGCTCCCTGCCCCTGCGCGGCAAGATCAGTGGCGCCTACATCACCAGCTCCCTGGCCAAGACGGAAGCGGTTAAGAGTGGCTTTGATGAGGCCTTACTGCTCAATAGCCGCGGCAAGGTCAGCGAAGCCAGTGGCATGAACCTTTTCATCGTGCGCGATGGCGTGCTGATCACCCCGGGGGTCGATCAGGACATCCTCGAGGGCATCACCCGGGCCAGCGTGCTCGAGATTGCCCAGGCCATGGGCATTCCGACCCTGGAGCGCCCAGTGGATAAAACCGAACTCTTCGTGGCAGATGAGGTGTTTCTAAGCGGCACCGCTGCCCGTGTTACGCCCGTGCGCCGGGTTGAAAATACCGACATGCCGAGCCAGCGACCCATGATGGAGGCGATTCGCGATCGACTCACGGCGATCACCGAAGGCCGCGATCCGTCCTACGACCACTGGGTCACCCGCGTGCGGCTGGACGGCTGATGGCAACGACCCACCCCCATCCCCGGATTAGTTTTCTAGAGCGGCTGCATAGCCCCGAGCGACCGGTGTTGGTGTTTGACGGCGCCACCGGCACCTCCCTGCAACAGATGGATCTCAGCGCCGAGGACTTCGGCGGTGCCGCCCTGGAGGGCTGTAACGAGAACCTGGTGGTGACCCGCCCCGATGTGGTGCGAACGGTCCATCGCCAATTCTTGGAGGTGGGTTGCGACGTGATCGAAACCGACACCTTTGGTGCGGCCTCGATTGTGCTCGCTGAATACGGCCTTGAAGATCAGGCTTTTGCGCTCAACAAGCGGGCTGCCGAACTGGCCCGCGAAGTGGCGGCTGCCTTCAGCACCCCAGATAAACCCCGTTTTGTGGCGGGCTCCATGGGCCCCACCACCAAATTACCGACCCTGGGTCATGTCAGCTTTGATGTCCTTAAGGAGTCCTATCGCGAACAGGCCGAAGGTCTGATTGCCGGTGATGTGGACCTGTTTATCGTCGAAACCTGCCAGGACGTGCTGCAGATCAAGGCAGCCCTCCAGGGGATTGAGGAGGCCTTCAGCCGCTGCGGTGAACGACGCCCGCTCATGGTGTCGGTGACGATGGAAACCACCGGCACGATGCTGGTGGGATCGGATATTGCGGCTGTTGTTGCCATCCTTGAACCCTTTCCCATTGATGTGCTTGGCCTCAACTGCGCCACGGGCCCCGAGCAGATGAAGGAGCACGTGCGCTACCTGAGCGAGAACTGCCCCTTTGTGATCAGTTGCATTCCCAATGCCGGTCTACCGGAAAATGTGGGAGGTGTGGCCCATTACCGGTTGACACCAATCGCCATGAAGATGCAGCTGATGCACTTCGTTGAAGACCTTGGTGTGCAGGTAATTGGCGGCTGCTGCGGCACGACTCCGGCCCACATCGGCGCCCTGGCGGACTTGGCCAAGGAGCTGAAACCAGCACCGCGTCAGGTGCGTAGCCCCGACCTTCGCCGCGAGCGGCCAGCCCTTAGTTACGAGCCAGCCCTGGCCTCCATCTATGGGGTCACCCCCTACCATCAAGATCAATCGTTCTTGATCATTGGCGAACGGCTTAACGCCAGCGGTTCCAAAAAAGTCCGCGACCTACTCAACGTTGAGGATTGGGATGGGCTAGTGGCCCTAGCCCGCGGCCAGCTGAAAGAAAACGCCCACGTGCTCGATGTCAACGTCGACTATGTGGGACGGGACGGCGAAAAAGATATGCATGAGCTGGTCAGCCGGCTCGTGACCAATGTAAACCTACCCCTGATGCTCGATTCCACCGAGTGGCAGAAGATGGAGGCGGGCCTCAAGGTGGCCGGTGGCAAATGCATTCTCAATTCCACCAACTACGAAGATGGCGATGAACGCTTCTTCAAGGTGTTGGAGTTGGCGCGTTCCTACGGAGCGGGCGTTGTTATCGGCACGATCGATGAGGAGGGGATGGCGCGCACGGCTGAGCGTAAGTTTGCGATCGCCCAGCGGGCTTACCGCGATGCCCTCGAATTTGGCATCCCGGCCCATGAAATTTTCTACGACCCCCTGGCCCTGCCGATCTCAACCGGCATTGAAGAAGACCGCAACAATGCGGCTGCCACCCTGGCAGCCATTGAAAAGATTCGCCGTGACTTGCCTGGCGTGCATGTGGTTCTTGGTGTTAGTAATGTCAGCTTTGGTCTCTCGCCGGCGGCCCGGATTGTACTCAATTCTGTTTTCTTAAATGATTGCGTTGCAGCTGGCCTTGATGCGGCAATCATTAGTCCAGCCAAAATTCTGCCCCTGGCCAAAATTTCTGAGGAGCACCAGCAGCTTTGCCGCGATCTGGTCTATGACCGGCGCCGTTTTGATGGTGCGATTTGCATCTATGACCCACTCACCGAGCTCACGAAGTTGTTCGAGGGGGTCAGTGCCAAGCAGGCGCGTGAATCGGGCCCGTCCCTGGCGGACCTGCCGGTGGAAGAGCGGCTTAAGCAGCACATCATTGATGGCGAACGCATCGGTTTAGAGCCGGCCCTGCAGGAAGCACTGGTTAACCACCCCCCCCTAACGATCATCAACACCTTCCTTTTGGATGGCATGAAGGTGGTGGGCGAGTTGTTTGGCTCCGGTCAGATGCAGCTGCCGTTTGTATTGCAAAGCGCTGAAACGATGAAGGCGGCCGTGGCCTTCCTCGAGCCCCTGATGGAGAGGGCTGAGGGCGAGAGCAGTGCCAAGGCTAAATTCCTGATTGCCACCGTCAAAGGCGATGTTCATGACATCGGCAAGAATCTTGTGGATATTATTCTTACCAACAACGGCTATGAAGTGATTAATCTAGGCATTAAACAGCCTGTCGAAGCGATCATCGAGGCTCAAAAACTTCACCACGCTGATTGCATCGCTCTTAGCGGCCTGCTGGTGAAATCTACGGCCTTCATGAAGGACAACCTTCAGGCCTTCAATGAGGCTGGCATCGATGTGCCGGTGATTCTGGGGGGAGCAGCCCTGACGCCCCGTTTTGTCAACAACGACTGCCGCCAGGTGTACCGGGGCCAGGTGATCTATGGCCGCGATGCCTTTGCCGACCTGCGCTTCATGGATGCCTACGTGGTGGCCCGGGCCAAGGGCGACTGGGACAACGGCCAGGGGTTTCTGCAGGGTGCCCCCGAGGGGCTCGGTCTAACCCGTGAGCCGGAGGCATCCGATGGGGCAACCCCTGCCCCGGAGGATCCAGCCAACGCATCCGACCAGCCTGGCGGTACTCCCGAAGTTGAGGAGTTGGCGACTCCCACGCTGCCTGCACCGCTCGACACCAGCCGCTCCTCTGCCGTGCCGGAGGAGCTGGCGCTCACGCCCCCCTTCTGGGGTAGTTGCGTCCTCACGGAGGCGGACATCGACCTGGGTGAGGTCTTCCGCTACCTGGATCGCAACGCCCTGTTTGCCGGCCAGTGGCAATTGCGCAAAACCCAGCAGCAAAGCCGCGCCGAATACGAGGCGATGTTGGCTGAGAAGGCCGAACCGGTGCTGCAGCATTGGCTGGGGCGCTGCCTGGCGGAGGGCCTGCTCACCCCCCGGGTGGCCTACGGCTATTTCCCCTGCGGCCGTAGCGGCAATGACCTGGTGGTGTTTGCTGCCCCGCTCGCGAGCGAGCCTGAGCCGGGTTCGGAGTTGGGTCGGTTCCAGCTGCCCCGTCAGCGGGCTGGCAACCGCTACTGCATTGCCGATTTCTACCGGGACCTGGCCGACGTCTCGGGCCCCGCTGATCTTGGCCCCACAGACGTGCTGCCGATGCAGGCCGTGACCATGGGCGAACGGGCCACCCAGGTGGCCCAGGAGCTGTTCCAGGGCGATCGCTACAGCGATTACCTCTACTTCCATGGCCTGGCCGTGCAGATGGCCGAAGCCCTGGCCGAATGGACCCATGCCCGCATTCGCCGCGAACTCGGATTCGCTGCCACGGAACCGGCCGAGCTGCGCGATGTGCTGGCCCAGCGTTATCGAGGCAGCCGCTACTCCTTCGGCTATCCCGCCTGCCCCAATGTGGCCGATTCCCGCCAGCAGCTCGCCTGGCTGGGGGCCGACCGTATCGGCCTACGCATGGACGAAAGCGATCAACTCGAACCAGAACAGAGCACGACCGCCCTGGTGGCCCTGCACAGCCAGGCCCGCTATTTCAGTGCCTGATCGGGCCTAAATCCTGGCTCCAGCAGCCCCTGCCTCCTAGGCGCTGCTGGAGCCATGGCAGGCTCGGGGGGACCACCCCACCCCCCAGAAGCCATGGCCATTGCCGGTCCCGGAGGCGTCGATGACGCGATTGCTGCAGGTCTCGACCTGGATGGTTCGCCGATCCCCGTTGCGATGCTGAGCCTTTACAACGAGGTCATGGAGCTGGAAAGTCGCCGGGCCCGCAGTGGTGTGACCAAATCGATGCGCAACCGCATTGTCAAAACCGGTTCCAAACATCTCGACCAGCAAACCCTTGACGCTCGCCTCAAGGGGGCTGGCTGGGAGGGCCTCAAGGCCAAGGAGATTGCCTTCTTCTACGGCTAAGCCGCAGACCTGGCTAAGCCGCAGACCTGGGTCGAAAACCCATGGGGCCTTGGTCAAAAAGGACGCCTGGGGCCCATCGCCAGGGCTCCAAGGACAACGGAAAGGTATCGATCCCCATGGTCTAGGACCGGATTTTCGACCAGGCCCTTGGGGATCCCCCTAGGGCTTGGCCTGCGGCATGGCAGGGCCGCCTGGATTTACAGACAGATCCGCTCCATCGTGTCGATCACCTCCTGCTGGAACTCCTCGAGGTCCGTGGAGTCGCTGAGGTCAATCCCCTCACCGGCCGCGTTCTGGCTGAGTTCCTGGAAGTGGAAGGCGCCTTCGCCATTGGCCAAAAATTCCATGGCGGAAGTTTCACCACTCTCCTTGAAGGCGTCACACAAGGCCAGGAAGGCCGCGTCTTCGGTGAATTCCCAGCTCATTTAGGGGGGTCTGCTGAATGACCTTTAACGCGCTCCCCCCCGAATCCGTCAACCTCTTGGCGAGAATTTGTGCCAGAGCTTCGCCAGAATCGCTCCGAACCGGGCGTCGCCCGACCGCCAAACCCATGAGCCAAACGCCTGTCACCAACCCCACCCCTAGCCCCCCTGCCCTCAATGTCCTCGGCCAACCGCTGGAGGTTTGTGGCTGTGAGCCCCTCACCGGTTGGTACCGGGACGGCAGCTGTCGCACCGATGGCCAGGATCAGGGAATGCACACGGTCTGCTGCATCGTCAGCGAGGTCTTTCTCACCTACAGCCGCGCCCAGGGCAATGACCTCTCCTCGCCGGTGCTGGCCTTCAGCTTCCCCGGCCTTAAGGCCGGCGACCACTGGTGCCTCTGCGCTCGCCGCTGGCTCCAGGCCTACGAGGACGGCATGGCCCCGCCGGTGCGGCTGGAAGCCTGTGAGCAGAGCACCCTCACGGTGATCCCCCTGGAGGTGCTCCAGGGCCATGCGGCGCCAGGGAATGGCGATCCTGATGCCGCATGATGCCCCCATGGTCCAGCTCCGCATCGCCATCTTGGGTTTGGGTGCTTGGGGCGGCACCCTCGCCGCCCTATGGCGGGACCGGGGCCACCAGGTCGAGGGCTGGAGCCGCCGCGATGGCGCCGATCCCCTCGCCCTGCTCCCCGGCCAAGACCTGATTGTGGCGGCGATGTCCATGGCTGGTGTGGGCCAGCTGGCCAGCCAGCTGGCGCCCCAGTGGCCTGCCGGCCTGCCCCTACTGAGCTGTAGCAAAGGCATCGATCTCAAGTCGGGTTGCACGGCTTCCGGCCTCTGGCAGCGGGCCAACCCCGCCATCCCCCTGCTGGTGCTGAGCGGTCCCAACCTGGCTAGCGAACTGGCCGAGGGATTGCCCGCCGCCAGTGTGCTGGCCTCCAGCGATGGTGACCTGGCCCGGACCCTTCAGCAGGACCTCAGCTCGGAGCGCCTACGCCTGTACACCAGTTCCGATCCAATCGGCACCGAGGTGGCTGGTGCCCTTAAAAACGTGATGGCCATAGCTGCCGGCGTCAGTGATGGGCTGGGTCTGGGTGCGAACGCCAAGGCCTCGCTGCTTTGTCGGGGGTTGGTTGAGATGGGCCTGGTTTTGGCCGAACTCGGAGGCCATCCCAGCAGCCTCTATGGCTTGGCCGGGTTGGGCGATCTGTTGGCCACAGCCACCAGCCCCCTGAGCCGCAATTACCGCTTTGGTCTGCTGCTGGCTGAGGGCCTAAGCAGCGCTGCGGCTATTGAGCGAATCGGTGCCACGGTGGAAGGGGTCCCCACAGCCCGGGCCGTGATGCAATTAGCCGAACAGCGCGGCTGGACGCTGCCGATCAGCGCTGAAGTCCTCAATCTGGTCGCTGGCACCACCCCTCCGGCAGCGGCGGTGAGGCGCCTGATGGAGCGTCAGTTGCGGGAGGAGAGGCTGCCCGACCTGGTGGCTGCTTCCGCAACAGCCAGCGCAGCCAGGCCTGCCCCATGAACGAAGGCCCCCTCCAGGTTGCCCTCGTGGAGGCCTTTACGGATGCTCCGTTAGGGGGCAATGGGGCCGGTGTGGTGCTGCTGAGGGAGCCCGCCGGGCCGGCCTGGATGCAGGCCCTAGCCGCCCGCCTCCACCAATCGGAAACCGCCTTCCTCTGGAGGGACACCGATGGCGAGTGGCGCCTGCGCTGGTTCACCCCCAGCTGTGAAGTGCCCCTCTGCGGCCACGCCACCCTGGCGGCGGTGCTCGCCCTGGGTCACTGGGGCCAGCTGACGGTGGGCGAGGAGCTGGCCCTGCACAGCCCCAGTGGACCCCTGGCCGTGCGCCTGGAGGGTTTTGGTCCTGCCAGTGCCCGGATCGTGCTGCCGAGTGCAGGTCTGGAGCCCCAACCGATCCCCCCCTATTTGGCCCAGTTATTGGGGGAAGCTCCCCTGGCCTACTGGAGTTCGCCCCTGGGCTACCGGGTGGCCCTGATGGCTGACTCCTTTGACCTGGCGGCGTTGGACCAGCCCTCGGCCGAGTTAAGGGGCCAGGACCGCCAGGGATTCGTGGTGATGCAGCCCCTTGGCCCCAGGCAGCCTCTCACCCTGGCCCAACCGATTGACCCGAACCAGCCCAGGCCTACGAAGGGGCCCCAGGTGTTGGGCCAGCCGGCCAATTACCAACTGCGTTTCTTCGCCCCTGGTCTGGGCATTGCGGAAGACCCCGTCACCGGCTCTGCCCATGCCTTGGTGGCGCCCTATTGGCAGGAACGGCTCGCTCAGACGTCCGTCGTGGGGTGGCAGCCCTCCCCCTCGCCCGGTGGCATGGTCTGCACCACGGCGGCAGCTGGCCGCATTGCCTTGACGGGCAGGGGCCACCTGCTTTGGGATGGGAGCCTGGAGGCTGGCTCCTGCGCCCCGGACCTGGCCAACTGGGGCGTTTGTGGTCCCTGACGATGGCAAGCCCACTCCCCTTTCCCCTTAAGTCGCTTTTGATTGGCCTGCCCCTGGGCTTGGGGGCCCTGGCAATCGGCTTTGCTGCTGAAGGGCTGATTCCGGCGCCCACACCCTTGAGCGCGGCCATGGTCACGGCCCTGCAGGAGGCTCCGCCGGCGGCCAAGCCCGCGCGCGCCGATGCCAGGGAGGACCTCGAGGGAGTAGCCGCCCAACGGCTTGGCCAGGGCCCAGGCTTGGCAAGCCTGGCCGCCGCGCAGCTGGCCGCTCCCCAGGTCAACCCAGGCCCGAACCTGGAGATCCGCATCGCCCTGCTGGCTCTGCCCCAAGACCTGCAGCTGGGTAGCACCGGTGGCTGGTGGTTGCGCAGCCGTGACGGCCGTGTCCTCGACCAGGGCGGCCCAGGCCAAGGTGTCTCCCTGGTCGAAATCTCCCAAGGGCAACCTGAGCTGTGGCTTGAGCCTGCCCGGGGCCAGTCCCTACTAGTCAATGGCCGGGCCTACTCGGGCCGCTTGCGTTTGGTGCAGCAAACTTCCGGGCTTCAAGTCATCAACCACCTGCCCTTAGAGGACTACATCGCTTCCGTCGTGGGCTCGGAAATGCCCAGTAGTTGGAACCTGGAGGCCCTCAAGGCCCAAGCGGTGGCAGCCCGTTCCTACGCCCTTGCCCACATGGCCCGGCCGGCTAGCCAGCATTGGCACCTGGGCAACACCACCCGCTGGCAGGCCTACAGGGGGCTGGCCGCGGTCAACGGCCGTACCCAGGCCGCTACGGCCGCCACGGCGGGCCTGATCCTCAGCTACCAGGGAGGAATCGTGGAGAGCCTCTATGCGGCCAACAGCCAAATCAGCTGGGAAGCCCATCGTCACCTGGGCGCCAGCATGAGCCAGGAGGGTGCAAACGTTCTGGCGAACAAGGGCCAGTCCTATCCCCAGATCCTTGGCCACTACTACCAGGGGGCATCCCTGGCCCGTTTGAAGATCGGTGCGGGCTGAACGGTTTTGGCAACTGGCCTTAGAGCGCAGCCAGGCGGCGGCGGCTAGTGGAAGCCTCGTGCCCCTGGACACGGAAGTTCTGCCGTTGGGCCCATTCATCAACGCCAGATCGACCTTTGACCGCCAAGGCGATGCTGGTGATCCCGCCACCACAGCAGCTGACGCCGTTAGCGGCGCTTCTACGGGTGCCAGCGCCACGCCGAGCCAACACAACGGAGACCAGGGCGGCGCTGGCCCTGGCGCTGGTTTCTCCAACCCAGGCGACTGGCATCCCTTTGTAGTGCGGCGCCTGCTGTCGGCAACTCCCAAGCACCTCAACCGCGCCGGCCCGCGGCCCAATCCCTTTCTGCCCTGGGATCGGGAACTGGCCGTGGCGCCCCTTGGATCGAGCCACCTGTTGTTGCTCAATAAGTACCCGGTGCAGGCTGGCCACGTGCTGGTGATTACCCAGGAGTGGCAACCCCAAAAGGGTTGGCTTAGAGCCGCCGATTGGGCGGCGGTGGCCGAGGTGGATCGGGACACGGGTGGGCTCTGGTTCTTCAATAGTTCCCCAGCCGCTGGAGCTAGCCAGCCCCACCGCCATCTGCAACTGCTGCCCCGCCTGGCGGGCAGCCCCAGCTGTCCGATGGCCCCCCTCTTGCTCGCCCAACTCCAGGGGGAGCTGGGGCCCTGGGCCTGGAGTTACCGGCTCAGCCGCCGCAGCCAGAGCGGTGATCCCGAGGAACTTGGCGCCCTCTATGGCGACCATGCCCGCAGCCTGGGCCTCGGCGATCCCCAGCACGATCCCCAGCCCTTGCACCCCTACAACCTGCTCTTTGACGATCAGTGGTTCCTGACCGTGCAGCGCCATCGCGATGACTGGGCGGGCTTTTCGGTCAATGCCCTCGGCTTTGCCGGTTACCTGCTGGTCACCGATCGAGCCGATCTGGACTGGCTGCGCAATCGGGGTCCCTGGGCCCTGCTTGAAACCGTGGCCAGCAAAGTTCAGTAATTTCACGCTGGCGCCAAACGGCGATTGGGCAGTTCTTGGAAAGGGGAAGGCTGGCTTTAGTCCCGTCCCTCCCCCCTTACATCAACCTGTCTTGCCATCCCATGGCCGTTTCTCGTCGTTCCTCCATTCAAGAGCCCGGTTTTCAGGGCCCTCTCGATCAAGCCCCAGCCGTTCGAATTCCGCTGGATCAAGTCCCCTTCTTGCCGATCCAAACCGCCCCTTTTATTGCGGGCCGACAGGTTGGAGCCAGGTTGCGGCTCCAGGCCAGCCTGGCCCTAGTGGCACCGATTGCCCGCCACTACGCCCGCCTCACCAAGGAGTCGGCCGACGACCTCAGCCAGGTGGGCCTGCTAGGCCTGTTGCGTGCGGCTGAGCTCTATGTCCCAGGGCGGGGCCTGCCCTTTGAACCCTTTGCCCGCCAGCACATCCGTGGCGCCATCCTCCATTACCTGCGGGACCAGGCCCCCCTGGTGCGGATCCCACGGCGCCGCCAGGAGTTGGAGCAGCAGAGACGTCGTTGTGAAAGTCGTCTCCAGGCCGAACTGGGTCTTGCGGCTCCCGCAGAGGCGGTGCGGCGGGCCATGGGCCTGAGCCTGAACCAATGGCAGCGCCTAGAGGCAACCCCCGTAAGCCATCGCATCGTGAGCCTGGAGGAAGCCTCGGAACCCCTTGGCTGCGATCAAGAGCCAGACGGTCCTGAGGATCCGCGCGGCGCCCGTGCCCTAGCCCTTTTAGAGCAACTCCCGCCCCAGCAAGCTGCAGCAATTAAGGCAGTGATTCTCACCGGCAGCAGCCTGCGGCAGGTGGCAAGCGACTGGCAAGTGAGTGCCAGCACGGTGCACCGTCAGCTGCACCGGGGCCTGGCCGAACTCAAGCGTCGCCTGGAGTTTCCATCTGACGCCGTAGCGTGCTGATCGTGGCATCGAGGGCCGCGAGCTGACGTTCCAGGCCCTCCCGCCAGAAGGTGAGCATGTGTAACTTGCGCTCCTGATGGCGGCGGCGGAAGGTTTCGGGCGCTTCGGAGGGCAGGCAGCAGCCAAAGGGGGGGATCATGGGAAAATGGTGACAGTTCTGCCTTTCTAGCCAGCCCCTGGTGCCAGTGCGGTGGCGCCAGTGCGGTGGTCACCCCCCCTTCCTGCCCAAATCGAAAGACCATCACGACGGAGATCGTTGAGACCAAACAGTCCGATAGGTCGCCCGCGGCCGCTGACCCTGGTGCTTCTGGCAACGCTTGTGCTCGGAGCCAACCCGGCCCAGGCCTATGTGGCCTTGATGGCGGGCCAGCAGGCCCGGCCCCTTGTGGGCACGTTCAACACGGTTCCCGTGCTTCATTCGAACCAGCCCGAGGAAGTGCAAGGAGCTGGCATTTTGGTGAACACCATGGAAGGCCAGGCCTACAGCACGGAAATCAACCAATCTCTCGATAATGCTACCTACACCTTTAATGGTGAATTCGGCCTACATATTCACCATAAATACCACCGGATGGGCTCCGCCTGGAATGGGTCTTCGGGCCGCCGGCACGAGCTTACTTTGGCGGCAATTTTAGTTAACCCTAGCGACCAAACCATAACCGTTAAATTTGAACAAGGGTCAGTTCGCAATAGTTTTGAAGCTCCCTACCTACCCAATAATTTAATGGGTGTAAAGCCCCTCGGCCCCCGACCTTGGAACACGGGGCCAGGGGATGCCACGGCCGTTGCGATGTTGCGGGGCAAGCTCGACAACAACCTTCCCGATCGGATTGTGATTCCGCCCCGGAGTCGCACAGTGCTATTTCAGACCCAGCTGCCCGCCAACGGCATTGCCAATGGGCTTCTCAGGGGACGCAGCGATGGCCCCCTCCAGGTCGCCGTGGTGGCAGTCCGCGAACCTCGTAATGATAACGATGTGTTTGCCGTGCTCGACAGCGGACAGCTAGCGCCAGGACGCACTTACCTGAGGCGGCTACGGGAAATTGAAGCCGGATATGTCTTTTCAAGAGTGGCAGGAGTGGCGATCGGTGATACCTATCAGGCCAGCCTCAATTATGATCTTAATGATGGTCCTTTACATGTGCCCCTTACCAGCACCGTGCGTCACAATTTTGGCACTGGCGAAATTCAGGTAAACCCACTGGCTAGCCGCATGGTTGACTCCTCAATTAACAATGTAGGCACCTATGGGGTGCGTTTCGATATCAACCTCAACCTCAAGGGCAATGGTCCCTATGAGCTGGTATTGAGCCATCCCAGTCCCAATGGCCGGGCCTTCACGGCCTTTCGCGGCTCGATTGGTATTACCACTGACAGCGTTTATCGCGAAGTCCACGTGGGTCTGCGTTCGGGCCAAAGTCTTAGCCTCGCAGCTTTGGAGTTAAACCCAGCCCAGAACAACCCAGTGCGGATCAGCCTGGTTTATCCCGCCGATGCCACCCCGGGACACCTGCTGAGCGTAGTGCCCAGCTCCCAGTTGGCCCGCGTTCAGGAACAGCTCAAGCTTTTAGCCATCGCCCAAAGCCGTTCCGCTCGCCCCAGTGCAAGGCCGAATCAGCTGCCCTTGCCCACCCTTGTCCCCAACCCCATCGCCACGGACAATCCAAACACCCTTGTCTTCGGCACGATCGCCCCAGCTCCTAGTTCTAAGCCGAGACCCAAGACCCCCCTGGCCAAGGCGCCGGCGAAACCGAAGCCCCAGGTAGCCAAACTGCCTGCCAAACCCAGCGGCGTCAGCTCCCAGCCCAGGCTGGGTTCCTTGGCTTTACAAGCTTTACCGCCCTTGCCCCCAGCTCCTGGTCCGGTTGAATGGCAAGGAACAGCTCCTGTAGTGATCTCCCCGGCCCGCATGAGTCAGTCCTTAATGGACCGCTACCAGCAGGCACTGGAGAACCAGCAATTGGTGATTAAATCCCTTGGCGGCCGATAGGCTGCAGCGGTCAGGACGCCCCCGTGGTCGAGAAAAGTGACCAGACCCGGCGGCGCATCAGCCTAGAGCTGAGTGCAGAATTGCTGGATTGGATTGATGGATTAAAGGCCGAGTGGGGCCTGAGAAGCCGCGGCGACATCCTCGAGCGCGTCCTAGAGCAACTTGTCCATGGGAGCCCTGATGGGGAGGAAGGGGATAGGGACCAGGAGCCGTCCGGCAGCCTCAACGAGACCAGCGCGATTGTGCTCATTAATCGCGATCTAGTCCCATTTAAAGACCAGAAACAAGACCAAGGTGAGTTGCATGAGATTGATTCGGAGCGATCCCTTCGGGCCCAGGGGGCGGGAGCCAAGGCAAAAACCGCAGGCACCAGTGGGGGCATCGACCTACCCGGCTTTGTGCGACGCCAATCGGTGCAACTCAAGCGCAGCCTGGATCCCTCCAGCCCAGGGGCAAGCCAGACCCTCCAGGGGGTGGAACTGATTGATCCCCTATCGATTGAGGAAGCCCTGGGGGCGGCCCGGGACCACTGGTTCGATCTCTATGGACAACCAGCGAGCGAGGCGGTGCTTGAGGCCGCCATGGTTTGGATGGCCCAGGAGGTCTGGCCCCAGGCGGAACAAAGTGAGGGCCGACCCTTCACCTGGTCGCTGTTGGTGCAGGTGATCCAGGGAGTTGCGCCCAGCTGGCCCCTGGGCGCGGCCAGTTTTGAACGGGTGATCGTGGCAGCCGGCATTCTCGAGGACCCTTTTAGCTCCCGGACCCTGCCCCTGCGCATTCCCACCCTGATCCGCCGTTTTGTCCAGAGGTTGCGCAAGCGACGCAAACACCAATCCTTCCAGGCGATCGACCACACGATGACGGTGCATGGCGCTTTGAAGCTGCTCAAGATGTCCACTGCCCCCGATGTGGCCATCTCCCTGGCCCAAATCCGCGAGGCCTATCGGGACCAAGCCCAATGCCACCATCCCGACGCCGGGGGCTCCGCTGATGTGATGCGCCGGCTCAATGAGGCCTATCAACTACTCAAGGAGCTCTACCGCGATAAACCCTGATTGATCGCTGGCGGCGACCAGAGACCGATCTCAAGCTTCTATGCTGCGACCCATTTCCAGACTTATAACGAGACTAATACGAGAAAAGCGACTTGCTTGCAGGTCTCAGCGGAGCTTGGATTGAGAATCGCCCTAGATGGATTTTGTCTAGATAATCTTTTCTAAGACCTAAACTAAGACTAGTAATGGGTCTTGCCTGCTAGTCGTGAGAATGTTGCTCCGGGTCCGGTTGGCGTTCCTTGAGCTGGGTCTATGGCGATGTCTTGGGTGGCAGCGGAGTGGGCTGGCTGGCCCTATTGATTTAAAACCTCTAAAACTCGCGATCTTGCTCCCATCGATAGGTACTGCTTGTGGCGCATGGTTTGAAATCGACGCTAAACGCCCTTTTAAAACAAGCCCTAGCTTCGCCGCCGTACCAGGTCCTAGGGAGGCTGGTTTGCCGCCCTATCTCTGGCAAGCCGTTGTCCAAGGGCGGCGAGGTTGCCTGTCCAATTCGTTTTTTCCCCCTACCAGCCCCTATGAATACTGGCTTCTTAACGCTTGCGTACCTGTGGGATACACAGGTACGCAAGCCTTGCTAACCCGGTTTTGATTCTTGCGCCCTACCCCTTCGCCGCTGGAATCGTCCGAGTCCGTACCCAAAGCCAAGGGGGGTGTTGCTGGCGGCATGGCTCCGAGCAGACCTGGGCAGCCAGATCGTGGCCGTTGCCACGACTTAATTTTGAATTTTATTTGTCCCGAATAAGACTAAGAAATAGACCCATAGCGAGTATCAGCTGAGACTCGTGGTTGCCCTTGATCCTCTCGCGGGCAGGGTTTGCCTCCAAACCACGGGCTATTTGCATTCGGCATTTGGATGCTCACCAATAAACTGTTCCCGTCGAGACGGGTCTAAGCCCATCACGCACAGACGGCTTCAGTTGATCTCACTTGTATCGTTTAAGACGCAAGTCAAGTCTTATAGCTGGACTTGTATAAGTTGCAGTAGAACTTGCCTTTCCTTCCTGGGCCTAATGGCTTGAGGGCGTGGGGCGGGGATGGGGCATTCGGCCAGGCCAGGCTTGGCGGTTGATCCCAATCCTCCATAGCTGGACCCATAAATAGTCCTAGTAAGAGACCAGGGCAAGACTTGAGGGATTAAGGGGCTCTTGGCGTTCTGGCTTGCTTCCGCGAGCGGCCAACCGGCGGCATTCCTCAGCGATCTAGCCATAGGACAACAGGGATGCATGCTGAATCCAGCCCCAAGACTCAGGCGAGACAATCAATCCCAGGCACGACCGGCCGATTTTTTTAGGGGGTACGCCTTTCTGATTCGGGGTTGTGAGCCTTGGGGGGGAATGCTGGCCTGGGCCCAAGCCATCCCCAACGATTCAATTGGGGGTCTGCATGCCCTGGATTAGATAGTCGAAATAGGGGGCGGCAATGGCGGCATCATCAGCGCCCAGGAGCACCAACGAGGCCTCTTTAATGCAGCGCATCGCTTCCACCATGCCGGGCATGGGGACACCCAGGCTGTTGTACATCTCGCGGGCACCGACCAGGCCGATCTGCTGGATCATTTCGGTGCTGCCGGCCAGCACGCCGTAGGTCACCAGGCGCAGATACCAGCTGAAATCGCGCAGACATTGGGCCCGCTGCTTCTGTCCGTAGGCATTGCCGCCAGGGGCCACGTAGTCGGGTTTGCGGCTGAACAGTTGGCGGGCCGCCTCATCAACAATCTTGCGCTCGTTGTCCGTGAGGGCTCGCACTACCCGCAGACGACCGCCGCCCTGGGAGAGGAACTCGACCATGGAGCGCAGTTCGCCGCCGGTCGGGTAACGCAGCTGATCATCTGCCTGAAGGATCAGATCCCGAACGACGCTCATCCGATCGCACCATGCTCCCTGTAATTCTATCCAGTCTGCGGCCTGAACCCTGCCATCTGATGAGAGGTGTTACGCACCGATAGGGTCGGGTGATGGTCCATCCCCCCTCCACCCCCGCGCCGATCGGTCGCATCGGCGATCGCTTTGAACTTGACATCACTGACCTGGGCCACGACGGCCAGGGGGTGGGCCGCTGGCAAGAGCGGGTCGTGTTTGTGCCTGGAGCCCTGCCCGAGGAACGGGTCGCCGTAGTGGTCCGCCGCGTCCAACGGCGGCACCTCGAAGCCGAACTTCAGGCCGTGGTGGTGGCCTCGCCCCTGCGACGCCGTCCCCCCTGCATCCTGGCTGAGCGTTGTGGCGGCTGCAGCCTGCAGCACTGGCAGGACGATCCCCAGGCCCTTTGGAAGGAACAACTGGTGGTCCAGGCCCTGCGCCGGATCGGTGGCCTCGACTGCGCCGTGGATCCCCTAATACCGCCGGCGACCACCCTGGGCTACCGCAACCGGGCCACGATCCCCTTGGAACGCCGGGAGGGGGATGGCCAGCTGCGAGCCGGCTATTACCGCCGCGGCAGCCACCGCATCGTCAACCTCAACCGCTGCCCGGTCCTTGATCCCCGCATCGATGCCCTGATCGCGCCGCTCAAGGCCGATCTAGAGGCCAGTGACTGGCCGGTTGATGTCCATCTCGAGCAGGAGGGCGGCCTGCGCCATCTGGCCCTGCGGGTCGGTCATCACAGTGGCGAGATTTTGATCACCCTGATCAGCAGCCATGACGAGCTGGATGGTCTCGAAGACATTGCCGCCCACTGGTTGGAGCGTTGGCCCCAGGTGGTGGGGGTCTGCCTCAACCTCCAGCCCCTAGCCACCAACACCCTGATGGGGCCGGAAACCAGGGTGCTGGCAGGACGGGGATTTGTGCGCGAACGCTTTGCAGGGATTGCCCTCACCATTGCCCCCGATACCTTCTTCCAGGTCAACACGGTCCAAGCCGAACGGCTTGTGCCCTTGCTGCTGGAGGCCTTCGGGCCCCTGGAGGGCCAAGAGTTAATCGACGCCTACTGCGGCATCGGCACCTTCAGCCTGCCCCTGGCCGCTGCCGGGGCCCGGGTGTTGGGTTTGGAGAGCCACCTGGGCTCGGTTGAGCAGGCCAGGGCTAACGCCATCGCCAATGGCTTGAATCGGGCCAGCTTCGAGCAGGCCGAAGTGGGAGCCAACTTGGTAGAGCGCCTCGGTGCCATCGATGGACTCCTGCTCGATCCCCCCCGCAAGGGCTTGACCGCCCTCCTCTGTGCAGCGATTGCGGCGGAGCCGCCAGCCACCGTGGCCTACCTGAGCTGCAACCCGGCCACCTTGGCCCGGGATCTAGCCCTATTGACCGGCGAAGGCCGGCTGGCAGTCCAGCGGGTGCAACCGATCGATTTCTTCCCCCAAACCAGCCATGTTGAGTGCCTGGCCGTGTTGAAACGGATCTGATACGGCCGAATCAGGCCTGATGTCTAGCTGCGCAGCTGGGCCTGGAACTGGCTCTCCAGGGCGGTGCGAACCGCCTGATGGGCCTGCTCCACTTCGGCTTCCGTGAGGGTGCGTTTGGCATCGCGGTAGCGCAACCGGAAAGCCTGGCTGCAGCAGCCGGCAGCCACCTGGGCCCCCTCATAGCGATCGAGGAGGTCGGCCTGCTCCAGCAGGGGCTTGCCGGCCTTGCGGATCGCCGCCAGCAACTGGCCACAGCTGACGCTGGTGGGCACCACCAGGGCCAGGTCCCGTTCCGAGGCTGGCACGGTGGCGTAGGCGGCAAAGCTGGGCTGGAAGCGATTGCGGCGGGTGGCTGCGCTCAGCAAGGGTGCCAGCTCCAGTTCAAACAAATGGGTGGCCTCCGGCAGGTCAAGGGCTTCGGCCTGGAGCGGATGGAGTTGGCCAAACCAGCCCACGGGTCGACCCTCGATCAGGAGCTGGGCCGACCGGCCGGGGTGCAGGAGGGCTGGGTCCGCAGGGTTGGCGAGGAGTCGATCATCGGCGGGGATCCCAAGGGCCGAAAGGGCCTGCTGCAGGAGGCCCCTGGCCTGGTAATAGTTCGGAGCCATGGGCTTGCCGCCTGCGCTCCAGAGCTCGGAGCAGCGACTCCCACAAACAATCCCGCCCAAACGCTGGCTTTGGCTGGGGCCCTTGGCAGCTGGGGCAAAAACGGTGCCGATCTCAAAGGCCCAGAAACCGGAGCGACCGGCCTGCAGGTTGCGGCGGGCCGCAAGCAGTAACTCCTCAACCAAACCATCCCGCAGGTGGCTGTAGTCGGCCAGGAGCGGATTGGCGAGGGGGACCCGGACCGAGAGCGCTGGCTCCCCTGCCCCGGCTTCTGCCCCTGCGGCACCGAGCACGCTGCTGGCTGGTCCAAGGGAGAGATGGCAAGTTTCCTGGAGGCCGGCGGCGGCCAGGGCGCGGCGCAGGCGCCGTTGCACCTGCTGGTCGGGGCTGAGGCCACCCGGTTCAAGGGGATCGGGCAGGTGGGCGGCAAAGCGGTCGTAGCCCACCAGCCGGGCTACCTCCTCGATCAGATCAACTTCACGTCGCAGGTCCTGGCTGCGGGACGGGGGCACGACCACATCCCAGCCTTCACCGCTGGCCCGTTCGACCAACTGGCAGCCCAGGGCCGTCAAGGTGTGGACGATCTGCCCATCTTCAAGATCGTCCAGCTCACCGGGCTCACCGTCCAGCACCTGCACGGGACCAAGCAGCTGATGCAAAGCATCGCGGCGCAGCAGCAGGGGCTCCGGTTCGGAGGCCGGGCGTTGGTGACACCAACGGCCAACTGTGCTGGCGCCGCAGAGCTCTTGCAGGAGGGCCACGGCCCGATCGGCCGCCGCCAGGGTGACCTCAGGCGGCAATCCCTTTTCAAACCGAGTGCTGGCATCGGTGCGCAGGCCGGCACTGCGGGCACTACGGCGTACCGCCTGGGGTGCGAACACCGCCGCCTCCAGCCAAATGTCCGTGGTGCCGTTTGTGACGGCGCTATCGGCACCACCCATCACCCCGGCGAGGGCAATCGGTGCGTTGGCGTAGGTGACAACAAGGGCCTCCTCGCTGAGCGTGTGCTCCGTGCCATCCAGGCTCCGAAAGGCTTCCGCGCCGGTGGCCTGGCGTAGGCCGATGGCGGAGATCTGGGCGCCTGGCCCAGCAGCGTTGGTTTGTCCCAGGCTGGCTAGGCGGGCCGCATCGAAGGCATGCAGGGGCTGGCCGGTTTCCAACATGACCAGATTGGTGATGTCGACCACCGCATTGATTGGCCTGAGGCCAGAGCGCTCCAGCCGGCTCTGCAGCCAGCGCGGCGAAGGACCGACCTGGATGCCCGTCAGGGCCGTGAGGCTGTACAAGCCTCCCGCTTCCATGGCGGTTAGTTGTTCTTCCCCTAGGGGCAAGGGCTGGGCGGGGATGGCCGGATCGGCCGGAGGCAGGGTTAGGGCTGCTCCAGTAAGGGCGGCCACCTCGCGGGCAATGCCCCGTAGCGACAGGCCATCGGGCCGGTTGGCGGTGATCGCCAGCTCCAACACCTGGTCATCAAGGCCCAAGCTGGGACCCACGGGCGATCCAAGCGCGGGCACCAGCTCGAGCAGGTCACCAAGCACGGCAATGCCGTCGGAGCTGTCAGCCAGGCCCAGCTCCTTGAGGGAGCAAATCATGCCGCTGCTGGCCACGCCCCGTAGTTCGGCCGGCTTGATCGTGAGGTCAACGGCGGGAAGGTAGGCGCCAACGGTGGCCACGGGCACATGGATGCCGGCCCGCACATTGGCAGCGCCACAGACAATCTGCAGCGGTTCGGCGGCGCCGATCTGCACTCGGCAGACACTCAGCTTGTCGGCATTGGGATGGGGCTCGCGTTGCTCCACGTAGCCCACCACCACACCGGCGGCTTGGGCGGCGAGATCCTCCAACCCATCGAGTTCGAAGCCGGCCATTGAGAGGCGATCGCCTAGCTCGCTAGCCGGCAGATCACAGGCCACGAGCTCCCGCAGCCATTGGAGCGAGACCCGCATCGACGTAAGGGGGAAGTGGCATCAATCCTAGGCACCGGCCTTGGCAGCACTGGGTCAGGCGACGGGGTAAGGTGTTGCATTGTTATTTGCATCGCAACAGCGGCGCAACGTCCTTATGGCCAAAAACAAGGGCGTCCGGCTCGTGATCACTCTTGAGTGCACCGAATGCCGGTCCAACCCCGCGAAGCGTTCTCCCGGTGTGTCCCGATACACCACCGAGAAGAACCGCCGCAACACGACCGAGCGGATTGAACTGAAGAAGTTCTGCACCCATTGCAACAAGTCCACGGTTCACAAGGAAATCAAGTGATCCTCGCCTTGCTGCCCACCCCTTCTTCCGTTCATCCATGACCAGCTCCTTTTTCAAAAAGCGCCTGTCGCCCATCAAGCCCGGCGATCCGATCGATTACAAGGATGTGGACCTCCTTAAGAAGTTCATCACCGAGCGCGGCAAGATCCTGGCCCGCCGCCTCACCGGCCTAACCGCCCAACAGCAGCGCGACCTCACCAACGCCGTGAAGCGGGCCCGCATCATGGCCCTGCTGCCCTTCGTCAATCCTGAGGGCTAACCCCCCCGGAGAGTTCCTTGCAAAACGGCGACCTGGTCGGAGTTCAGACCCGTTCAGGTCCCCGTTTGGCCCTGGTTTCCGAGCTTCATGGCAGCAAAGCTGCCGTTTTGGTTGGATTTGAAGCCAAGCCCGAGCGCCTGCCCCTGCGGGACCTGGACCTAATCTCGCCCCTGCCCCCAGGCGCGGCCCCCGCGGCCAGCCTGGGGGCTTTGCCTTGGCAGCTCACACCTGCAGTGCTGTTAGCGGCCAGCCCCAGCCGGCAGGACCTGGCCGCCGCCTGGCTTCTCCTCGAGGGCGAAGCAGGGCCCCTGTCCTTGCAAGCCTTAGTGGAATTGCTGGCTGCTGAAGCTACAGCCCAGGCCCTGGCGGCCTGTTGGCTGCTGTTGCCCCAGCAAGATTTCTTTCGTTGGCGCCAGGGCCAGGTTCAGCGCCGCAGCCTTGATGACCTCCACCAGTTGCGCCGGGATCGTCGCAAGCTGGTCTTGCGCGAGATCCGCCGCCACCAGTGGCATGGGCTCCTGGCCGCCCGTCAGCCCTTGGGCTCCGAGCAACTAGCCGCTGCCCAGCCTGAGCAACGGGCAGAACTAGATGCCCTGCAGACCTGGGCCCTGGTCGAGGATGCGGGATCACCATCTCCGGAGCTGCGCCAGACTCTGCAGGCCGCTGGCTGCGGGCAAAGCAGCGGCGAGATCCGCCGCCTGCTCAGCGACCTGGGCCTCTGGGACGCCCATCGCCTCCCCAGCCTGGCGGGCACTACCTGGTCGGCCGGATTCAGTCCAGAGCTGCTCGCCCTGGCGGCGGATCTAGCCGCTCGCTCCCACGAGGCCTGGCCCGGCGACGACGCCCGCCTGGATCTCACCGGCCTCAAAACCGTGACGATCGACGACGCCGACACCCGCGAAATCGACGACGCTCTCTCGCTCGAGCCCAACGCTGACTCGGGTTGGCGCATCTGGATCCATGTGGCCGATCCGGGCCGGCTCGTGGCCGCCGGTAGCCCCCTGGATCAGGAGGCCTTCCGGCGGGCCAGCAGCCTTTACCTGGCCGGCGGCAGTGTGCCGATGTTCCCGCCCGACCTCTCGATGGGACCCTTCAGCCTCTGCCAAGGCCAACGATGCGCCGCCTGGAGCCTGGCAGTACAGCTCGATGGCGAGGGGGCTGTGGTGAGCCACGAGCTCCATCGCTCCTGGATCCGACCCCTTTACCGGCTCACCTATGAGGATGCCGACGAACTGATCGAGTTGGCGCCGCCTCCCGATCAGGAGCTTGCCGTGCTCGATGGCCTCTTGCAGCGCCGTCGCCAATGGCGCCAAGCCCAGGGCTCCCTGCAGATGGATCAAAGCGAGGGCCGTATCCGCCAGCAGAACGGCAGGCCGGAACTTGAGGTGGTGGAGCCTTCACTGTCGCGACTGCTGGTGGCCGAGGCCATGATCCTGGCCGGGGCCGTGGTGGGGACGCTTGGCGCCGAGACCGGCCTGGCCCTGCCCTACCGCAGCCAGCCGGAGTGCACGCTGCCGCCGGAAGCGGAACTGCTCGCCTTACCACCCGGACCCGTGCGCCATGCGGCTTTGCGCAAGGGTCTCAGTCGCGGCTTGACCACGGCCCAGCCGGCCTCCCACTTCAGCCTGGGCCTGGCGGCCTACGTGCAGATCACCTCCCCGATCCGCCGCTACGGCGACCTCATTGCCCAACGCCAACTCGCGGCCCGGGCCGTTGGCGAGCCCGTGATGGCCGCCGAAGCGCTCAGTGAACGTTTGGAGCAACTGGATCACTCCCTGCGCCAAGGCATCCAGATCAGTCGCGATGACCAACGTCACTGGCAGCAGGTGTGGTTTGAAGCCCACCAGCAGGAGAGCTTCGAGGGGCTTTTCTTGCGGTGGCTGAAGCCCCAGGACGGCTTGGCCCTGGTGCGGCTTGACGCCCTGGCCATGGACCTGCCGGTGGTTGTGCGCGAGACCTGTGAACCGGGTGAAGCGCTGGTGGTGAGGGTAAAGGAGGTGGATTCTTTTGCGGATCTGCTGCGGCTTGTGGGCCAGAGGGGGACAGGCCCCCGGGGCCTCGGCCCCGGCTAAAGCCAGCCAGGCCTGGTTGAACCGGCCACGCTTCACCGGGGCAGGCTCACCGAGGCAGGCTTAACGGGCCAGGCGAGACACCCGCAGCCAGGGCCCCCAGGGGTTGAGACAACCAATCAGCTCGACCTCCTGGGGCTGCCCTAAGTCAGCCAACCAGTGGTGCAAGGCAGGCTCCAGGGTGATCAGGGGCCAGCGGCCCGCGCCATTGCTGAAGCTGTAGCCCCCAGAACCATCGGGGCTAATCCAGCCCTGCCAGAGGGATTCCAGCGGTTCCGAGCTGCCACTTTGGGGCCTAGGCGCCGTGCCCCCGCCAAAGCGACCGTTGCTGCCTAGCAGGGAGGGATCATCCAGCACGCGGCGTTGGCGCTCAGCCCAGCGGGGGTGGTGCCAAGGGGTATCCCAGAGGGGTATGGGGCCCGCCGGTGCCAGGGGGTCGCTGAGCAGGGCCTCTTGAAGTTGACGCACAGGCAATGCGGCCGGCGGAATCTTGTTTTTCCAGCAGAGGGCCGCTGCCAGACCCGCCGCCTGGCCGATGTTGAAGATGAGGGGTTGGAGCCGGGTGGCGCCATTGGCCATGTGGCTGCTGCTGAAGCATTTATCTGCTGCCAGCAGGTTGTCGATGCCGGAGCTGACCAGGGCCCCATAGGGGATGCAAAAGGGGGTACCGGTCCAACGGCCTCCCCAGCGGCAACTCTTGGCAGCCAGGGGCCAGTCCGCCCCCGGATAGTGGTGATCGTTGGGATAGTTGCCCACGGCGATGGAACGGATGGCGCCCTGGCCGTCGAGGGGCAGGGGCGCGATCGCCTCCCCTGGAGCGCAGGGAAGCAGCTGCTGCTCGGTTACCACCTCAAGCCCGACCAAACGGCGGCCCTCGCGCCAGTAGGGCATCAGGGCCAGGGATCCGGGACCCTGGAGGCGAGGGCTTGCCATCCGGTCCCCGGCCATGGGGAAGGCCTGGCCGGGTTGCAACCAGCCGTCTGTGGCACTGATTAACCCCTCCAGAAAGGCCTCGCTATGGGCACGCATTGCCGCCATCAGCTCGCCGTAATCGGGGGAGCCTGGCTGGAAGGCGGCCGCCAGACCCTGGTGCCAATCATTGCCCTGTAGGGGCCAATTCAGCATGACCAAGCCACCGGGCAGGCGGCCGTAGCTGAGGGTGCGCTCCAGGCCGAAGGCCTCGCTGGCGGCGGTGAAGGGCGCTGGCAGGCTCGACCCTGGGGGGCAGGTCCCCGGGCCCAGCTGGCCCATCACCACCCAGGTGGGGGATTGCACCACCTGTTGGTGGAAAAAGGACTGACCCACCTGGGCCTGGAGGCTGGGGGCGCTGGGTTCCCCCCAGGTCTCCTGGGGCTCCCAGCCGAGTCGGTAAGGGGCCCCCACCAGGGGGAATAGGTCACCGAGATCACTGCCATCGATCAGCAGGTCGAGGGCGAGGTGGATGGCTTCTCCCTCCCGTTCGATCTCCAGGGCCCCAACCCTGTTGCCGAGCCGTTTAGCCCCCAGTAGGCGCACCTCCGGCCACCAGCGCAGTAAGGGCTCCGCCCCCACCCAACGGCGCAGGATCGCCTCCGCCGTAGCGGGCCGGTAGCCGAAGCAACTCACCCAGTTGTGGTCGAGGCCCTCCGGTTCCTGGCGTTGCAAGTCCCGCAGGAAGGCACCCCAGAGGCCGGTTTGCCAGCAGCTCAATTCGTTGCCATCGGGGGCGCAGACCCCGGCGGCACTCACCATCCCCCCCAGCCAGGGCCCGGGGGTGAGTAACAGGGTGGGGGCACCGGAGCGGGCCGATTGCAGGGCAGCCGCCACCCCGCCCGTGCCCCCGCCCCAAACCACAACGGCGGCGTGTTCCTGGATCAGAACCATGGGCAGCAGCGGGCGTAACGGGACAGGACTGGCCTTGGATTTAGCAGGAGGCAGCCGCGCGGCTCCGCCAAGGCGGGCACACTCCAGGCCGGAAGGGCCTGGTCAGACGCTGGTTAGGATCCGGCCTCGGCGGGGGCCGCCTGGGCGGCGCAGCGGGCCCGTCCGCACCGCCGATCCAGTTTCCAGCCGATGACCTACACCCTCACAACACCGCTCTACTACGTCAACGACAAACCGCACCTCGGTAGTGCTTACACCACCCTGGCGTGCGATGCCCTGGCCCGGTTCCAGCGTCTCAAGGGTGAGGAGGTTGTATTGATCACCGGCTGCGATGAACATGGTCAGAAAATTCAACGCACGGCCGAAGCTGCCGGCCTAAGTCCCCAGGCCCATTGCGATCGAATTAGCGCCCAATACCACCAGCTTTGGCAGCAGTGGCAGATCAGCAATGACCGTTTCATCCGCACCAGCGATCCCCGCCACCGCCGCATTGTTCACGAGTTTTTTGGCCGGGTTGAGGCCAATGGTGATGTGGTGGAGGGGCGCCAGCAGGGCTGGTACTGCGTCGCTTGTGAGGAATTTAAGGATGATCCGGCCGGCGCCCTCGATCCCCAGTGCTTGGTGCATCAGCGGTCCCTGGAATGGCGCGATGAGGTCAATCTTTTTTTCAGGCTTTCCCGCTACCAGGAGCAGATCGAGGCCCTGATCGCCCAACCGGAGTTCATCCAGCCAGCCAGCCGCCGGCGCGAGGTGCAGAACTTCGTGGCCCAGGGCTTGCGCGATTTTTCAATTTCCCGGGTCAACCTGCCCTGGGGCATCCCGGTGCCGGGCCATGACGGTCATACCTTTTATGTGTGGTTCGATGCCCTGCTCGGCTACCTAACGGCCCTACTCGAGGGTCAAGGGGATGGGGAGACCAGCGAAGCCGGTCTCGGAGAGCTCAGCCAACGGGGCTGGCCGGCCCAGGTCCATGTAATCGGCAAGGACATCCTGCGCTTCCATGCCGTCTATTGGCCGGCGATGTTGCTCTCGGCCGGACTGGAGCTGCCCAAGCAGGTCTTTGGCCATGGCTTCCTCACCCGCGAAGGCCAAAAGATGGGTAAATCGATCGGCAACGTGCTCGATCCCGAGGCCCTGCTGGAGCGCTGCGGCGCCGATGCGGTGCGCTGGTATTTGCTGCGCGACATCCCCTTTGGCGATGACGGCGATTTCCAGCAGCAACGCTTTGTCGATCTCGTCAATAACGACCTGGCTAACACGGTTGGCAACATGCTCAACCGCACCAGTGCCATGGCCCGCCGCTGGTTCGAGGGCACCGTGCCCCCTGCCGGCGCCGCCCAAAACGCCGACCACCCCCTGGCTCAGGCGGCCAACGCTGCCATTGGCCTGGTGATCCCCAGCCTGGAAACGCTGGATTTTCGGGGCGCAGCCGAAGCCAGCCTGCAATTAGCCATTGCCGCCAACGGTTTTCTCAATATTCAGGCCCCCTGGAGTTTGATGAAGAAGGAGGGCAACCAAGACCAGGTGGCTGCCGACCTCTATGCCGTGCTGGAGGCGGCCCGGCTGGTGGCCCTGTTGCTGGGGCCCCTGGTGCCCGACCTCTCGGCGCGGATGCTGGAGCAATTGGCCCAGGCCCCCCTGAACTCCGGCCCTAACCAAACCAACGGCACCCCCTGGCTGCAACAACTGCAGTGGGGCCAGCTGGCCGTGGGCTCCCCCTTGCCCGAACCGGCCCCGGTGATGGCGCGGCTTGAGCTGGATGGACCCCTGTGACCCGGCGACGTCTCCGGAATCTGGCGCGTGTCCTGCTCTTGCCTGGGTGCCTGGGCCTACTGGCTGGTTGCGAAAGCATCACGCCGAAGCAGGAAACCACGGAACCCTTTCTGTTCCGTTCCCTCGATCTGCGCCAACAGGATCCCCAGGGCCGTCCCGCCTGGTCGCTGACAAGCCCGGAGGCCCGCTACGACATTGCCAAACGGTTGGCCAAGGCCCGCCAACCGAGGGGCCTGATTTATCGCAACGGCCAGCCCCAGTACGACATTCGCGCTAACGGCGGCACGGTGCTCAACAACGGCGAGGTGATCCAGCTGGAAGGGGCCGTGGTCGTCACCCTGCTGGGACCCGATCCCGTGGAGATCCATGCCGACCAGTTGCGCTGGATTCCCCGCCAGGATCTGATGGAAATTGACCGACGCCCTTGGGCTAGGGATCAGCGCTCCCGGCTCAGTGCCGAGAGCGCCCGTTTTTATGTTCTGCAGGACCGGCTCGAACTCAGGGGCAACCCCGAGTTACGTCAATGGACCTCTGCCGCCAAGGGGCGATCCAATTTCGATGGCCTGGGGCCCGCTGATCTGGTCTTGAAGACGACATCAGCCACCTGGCACCCCAGAACCGGCGTGCTGGTGGCCACTGGGCCGGTGCAGGGAACCCACCGCCAGAACCAGGGATCAGGCCAGACCCTGCGGGCCCGGTCCCTAGGTGGCAACTTGCGCCAGCAGAGGCTGGTCCTGGAGGCCCCGGTTCAGGTCATTGATGCCAGCCGTAAGGCCGTGCTTGAGGCCCAGGGCACGGTCTGGGACCTGGCCGCCCGCCGCCTCAGCAGCGACGAGCCCTTCAAAGCCCGCATTGATCGCCTGCAGGTGCGGGGCGATCGCCTCTCGATCGACCTAGCCAACGAAACGGTGGCCATTCCCCAGGCCTGTCAATTGGTCCAGCCCGGGGAGCAATTACAAGCCAACCAGTGCCTCTGGCATTGGCCCAATGGCCAGATCAGGGCGATGGGAAAGGTGGTCGTGCGACGCCAAGCCAATCAGCAGATCACCCGGGCCGAGCAGCTCCAGGGCCAGATTGGCAGCAATGGCTTGGCCCTATTCAGTTCGCCGGGGACGCGGGTGCAATCCCAGCTGAACCTGCCACCCCCTGGGTCGAAACCGCCGGGTGCGTCTAAAGCGAGCCGCCCTCG
This sequence comes from Synechococcales cyanobacterium SupBloom_Metag_052, assembly GCA_016463595.1. GTDB lineage: Bacteria > Cyanobacteriota > Cyanobacteriia > PCC-6307 > Cyanobiaceae > BAIKAL-G1. Next base: position 59,902 of record JAEMQZ010000002.1, read on the forward strand.
TCCGGTAGCGCCTCCAGTGATGTTCTGAGCTTGCGGGCCCAGCCCTCCAGCCAGAGTTCATCACTGCGGCTGAAACAGCGAGGCGACCAGCCGCCCAGGAGCAGCAGACCCTCGTCGCCGATCGGTTGAACCACCAAGGCGGGAAGACCCGCAGGTAAGGCGGCAAATTCATCCCGGCCTGGATAGAGGGCCAGATTCACCAGGGAAATGGCCTTGCCGGTGGCCAGGGCCCGTTGGCCAATCGGACCGACCAGGACGCTGCCGCTGCCGAGCAGGCCCCGACGTAACAGGGTGCGCTGTTGCCAGAGCACCAGCACGGTCGCTCCTGGCGTGGCGGTCAACAACAACTGGCTGCCCCAGGCCAGTTCCAGCTTGAGGGCCTCGGGCAGGGAGTCATCGAGCTCCAATCCCTGGGGACCCTCCAGTTCCACGCGCTCGGGCGCCCTGGGCACGGCCCGGGTCCAAAGGGTGGCAACCAACAGGAATCCAACCGCCAGCAGGCTGGCGAGCACGGAGGCCCGCACCAGGGGCGGGGTCAGCTCCGCCGCGCTGAACTGGTTAATCAGGCTAAGCAGCAGGGCGAGAAGACCGACGCCCAGGCAGGCCAGCGCAGGCCGTCCCATTGCTCCAGTGCAGGGATTGGGCCAAGGTTGTCACAGACGGGCCGACTGAGGTCAAACTGGGGGCCATGCAACTGCCATCCGCCTTGGCCCCCCTGCTTTCCCTTCCCAGGCTGTTCTGGGCCCTGCTGCTCACCCTGGCCTGCCTCTTGCCCGCCCAGGGGGCCCTCGCCATGGGTGTCCAGGAGTTCCCCGCCAAGCCGCCGATGGTCCGGGTTATCGACACGGCCGACCTGCTCAGCCGCGCCGCGATCACCGACCTCGACCATCGGCTAGCTGCCCTTGAGGAAGACCACATCCAGGCCAGGCTCGTGACCCTGCGCCGCCTGGACTACGGCCTGGATCTCGCCGACTTAGGCCACCAGCTCCTGGAACGCTGGCAAGGCGACGGCAACGCCATCGAGGATGGCCAGCTTGTCCTACTGATCGAGGCCCAGAACAACACCGCAGCGGTGGTGGTCTCAAACGATCTGCTGGACCAGTTGCCCGCCAGCCTGCTCTCCAGCACGGGCACGAGCACCATGGGCTTGCCCCTGCGTGAAGGGGCCCGCTATCGCCAAGCCTCGATCGATGGCATTGATCGGCTGGCGTCGGTGCTGAGGGATGGCCAAGATCCGGGCCCGCCCCAACTGATCGAACGACTAGCGCTGGAGTCGAACGTGCCCAGCCGGGATGAAACCCAATCCAGTAATGCCCTGACATGGGTGGTTGTTTTACTCACCCTGGGCACACTGGTGCCGATGATCACCTGGTGGGTCTTCTCCCGTTAACGCGACTATGGCGCTGACTGACTGGATGACGGCCTTTGAACGGGCCCAGGCCTCGGACCTGACCAGCGATCTTGAGCGGGCCTATGAAGCGGCCTTGCTGATCCAGGGTTTCGAACTGGAGTACTACAACGATCGGCCGGTGCGGCCCGAGCTGGAGCTCGGTATTCCGCGCCAGATCCAGGCCCAGATGTTGCGCAGTTTCAAGTCGGCCTTGAAGCTCTGCCGCTCCTCCCTAGAAGAGCTGGAACAGAAACGCGGCCAGCTCGATGGCCAGGAACATCGCCAGTTGCAACTGATTGAAAGCGTTGTAGCCCGCTACGGCCGGACCAGCCCCCTACCCAGCATGAGCCGCTCGCCGAATGTGCTGCCCAGTAGCTTCTTAAACGTGTTCGATGGCGTAAGGCGCCAACTTGATCCGGAGGCGGAGGCCACAATCGTGGCTGGCTTCCGTCGCCGCCGTGATTCTACTCTGGTTTCCCTGCGGATTCTATTGCTCTTGATCCTGGTGCCCCTGCTGATCCAGCAGATGAGCCGCAATCTAGTGGTTTCGCCGCTTGTGGATTTATATTCTAAGGATATGCCGATTCTGAGTTATCCCCAGCCGCATCTGCAGCAGGAAGCGATCAGAAAATTACGCTTTTATCAATCCGAAGTTGAGTTTGAAGCCCTGCTGGCCGGCGCAACACCACCCAGCCGCGATCAAATGCAGGCAGCCTTGGCTGAAAAGGCTGAAGAGCTCAGAAAAGATGCTGATCGAGAAAGCAATGACGCCATCAAGAACATTATTTCAGATGCCCTTGGCTTCTTTGGCTTTGTGCTTGTTTGCCTTTTTGGAAAACGTGACATCCAAGTACTAAAGGGTTTTCTCGATGAAGTTCTTTATGGGTTGAGCGATAGTGCCAAGGCTTTTACGATTATTCTATTTACCGATATTTTCGTAGGTTTCCACAGCCCCGAAGGTTGGACCGTGCTGCTGGAGGGTGTCGAAGCTCATTTTGGCATCGCCCACCATGAAAGCTTCATCATGTTGTTCATCGCCACCTTCCCGGTGGTGCTGGCCACAATCTTGAAATATTGGATCTTCCGCTATCTCAACCGGGTATCGCCTTCGTCGGTGGCAACCCTGCACAGCATGAATGGAAGTGGTTGATTGGGGCGTGCGGGATCGCGTCAAAAGCCAATCCGCCATCGGGCCTAACAGAGGAGGGCTGATTCTCGTCAGCGGGCCCAGCCGCAGTGGCAAAAGTCGCTGGGCCGAGCATCTTGCCGATCGCAGTGGTTTACCGGTGACCTATCTGGCGACCGGTGCCGATCGTCCTGGTGATCGGCCCTGGCAGCAGCGAGTGCTTCTGCATCGTCAACGGCGTCCACCCCACTGGACAACCCTGGAGGTTGGCGGTGAGCTCGAAGCAGCGCTTGAGCACCTAGGACTGGAGTCAGACGACCTTGCCTCGTTGGATTTGGATGGATTTGAACAAGCGATGGGGCTGTCCATCTCCAGCGAGCCTGGTGCCCCAAGGGCGGTGAATCCCTCAAAACTCCTGCTCATTGATTCGCTTGGCACCTGGCTAGCCCACCATTTAGACCTGGATGAATCCGCCTGGTTCCAGCGCCAGGAGCGGTTGCTGCGGGCCCTCCACCAGCAGGGCTCTCCGGTGGTGTTGGTGTGTGAGGAGGTTGGTTGGGGGGTGGTGCCGCCTACGGCCATTGGGGGCCTGTTCCGCGATCGAATTGGCAGCCTGCAGCAACGGCTGATGCAGCAGGCTGCAGCGGCCTGGTTGGTGGTGCAGGGGCGGGCGCTCAACCTGATGGCCCTGGGCGAGCCCGTGCCCCCCGCCTGATCCCAGCGTCCGATCCCTCCCATGCCCCAGGTTGTGCTGTTTCAGCCCCAGATCCCCCCCAATACCGGCAACGTGGCCCGCACCTGCGCCGCCACCAACAGCGAGCTGCACCTGATCGAGCCTTTGGGGTTCGAAATCAATGACCGGCAGCTGCGCCGCGCTGGCCTGGATTACTGGCCCTGGGTCAAGCTCCATCGCCACGCCGATTTCGCCGCCTTCAGCCAGCACCGGCTGGAGCGGGGGGGGCGTCTGCTCGCCCTCAGCCGCCAAGGCGCCCGTCCCTACGCCCAGGAACGGTTTGCTGCCAACGACTGGCTGCTCTTCGGTCGCGAAACCGACGGGCTGCCCCAGGAGGTGCTTCAGGCCTGCAGCCAATGCCTGGCGATCCCGATGGCGGGCTCGATCGAGCGCGGCGGCGGCGTGCGCAGCCTCAACCTCTCCGTTGCCGTGGGGGTGGTTCTCTTCGAAGCCTTGCGGCAACTGGAGTCTTAGGCCTGGGATTGGGTTCCCTACGGGCCGATTTTTCCAGGGTCCGACTAAAACTGTGGCCATTGTGACTTGCGGTAACAGGTTCCACCCGTTAATCTCTGCGCGACCCAGTACTGGCGGCTTCACGTCTGGGTCTTGTCCAATGGATTTTTTTGCATGAAGCCTTGCTTATGGACCGGAACCAGCCTCGGAGTCACCAGCTTGCTTGCGGTGGCTGGCACGATCGCTGGTCCCGGACTGGCTGACAACAGGGCTTCCTTCAACCTTGATTCCCTTCCCAGCCCGGTTCAACCAATCCAGCTGGCCTCCCTCCCCCCCAGCTCCGACCACCTCTGGGTCAAAATTCGCTCCGATGTCCAGCTTGAAGAGCTGGCCACCCAGCTCTCGGTCAACGAAACCCAACTAGCCCGCCTCAATGAGGTGAATGAAGACCACCGGTTCCTCACCGGTGACTGGCTGGTCTTGCCGACGGCCTCCAGCCGAAAAGCTAAAAACCTGTCCTCTCTCGATACCAGCGCCCTGAGGCGCACGCCCCCGATCCAGGCACCGCCGCCGCTCGAGCCGTCCGCCGTCGTGCGTTTCGGTGACACCCTGCGCCAAATCGCCCAACGCACCGGCGTGTCGCTGGCCGATCTGACCAGGCTCAATCCCGGCTTGGAAGCAGCCCGTCTTGTAGTGGGCTCCCAGATTCGGGTGGCCCAGTCAGCCAGCAACCGCACCGCCAGCGTGCTGGGCATTGCTCCCACCACCAGCGGTGGCTTGAGCTGGCCAGAGCTGCCCAGCTTTGGCGAGCCCCAGGGTTCTGAGGGCGCCGGGACCAATACTGTTCCCTTGAATGCAAGCGGCTGGATCTGGCCCACCCAGGGAATTTTTTCCTCTGGCTATGGCTGGCGCTGGGGCCGCATGCACAAGGGCATCGATGTGGCCAACACCATCGGCACTCCCATCCTGGCTGCCAAGGCTGGCCGGGTGGTGCGCTCAGGCTGGAACGATGGGGGCTACGGCTACCTAGTCGAATTGCAGCATGAGGATGGCAGTGTCTCCCGTTACGGCCACAACAGCAAGATCCTGGTGCGTGTTGGTGAGCTGGTGCAACAAGGTTCGGTGATCTCGCTGATGGGCAGCACCGGTAACAGCACCGGCCCCCACCTGCATTTCGAGATCCGTACCCCAGGCCGTGGTGCCGTTAACCCCCTTCCCTTCCTGCCAGCACGGGCCTGAAGCCCTACCTGCCCTAGTCCCAGGCAAGCGATCGTTTAAGCTTGATCAGCATGGCTCGGTAGCTCAGCTGGTTAGAGCGTGGGATTCATAACCCCAAGGTCGGGAGTTCAAGTCTCCCCCGAGCCATTGATTGAGCCCCGCGTAGGCGGGGCTTTTTTGTTCCTATTTTCTGCATCTTGATAAACCGAGTACTGCTTGCTGATGCTATGCTCTTGCTATATTGTAATACAGTTTACATAAGTTAGCATAATGAATACTCTTGGTCTCCCCTGTAGACGCAGTCTCTCGTCCACCTTGTCCTGAGGCTTAAAACTGTTTTGCAAGGCGTATCTCCTTAATCAAACTAGCCCTTGGAGGAGGAACTTTTCTCAACTCAGTCTAACTCAGATTAGCTATTTACCGTTGCTCTTTACACCAGCTTAGTGCTTAGCCTTCCCATTACACCGATTCGTTTCGCAACTAAAAATATCGCATTTGAGATCGACAATCGTGACTAACAGCTTCTGGGCTGTTCAATTCCCGCTTTCATTGAAAGATCCCAATAAATTGATTGGGTTGGTTACCTGCATGGGCCTTCGCCATCGCATGGATCTAAGGTCCTTGTCTAGGGGTACTCGGCAAAAGGTTCTCAGAAAGTGCGTTCCCCTCTGCTCCCCTGAGCTGGCGGGTCGCCGGATTCCAGCACTCGAAGCCTTAAGGTGTCAAAGACGGGGCGTGGCGCAGCTTGGTAGCGCGGGTGCTTTGGGAGCACTAGGTCGCAGG
>JAEMQZ010000107.1:0-2223 GCA_016463595.1 Synechococcales cyanobacterium SupBloom_Metag_052
GCATCGTGGTGGCCAAGAGCCAGGAGGCCCTGGTGAAGCTGCAGGTGCAGATCCAAAAACGGATCGCCTCGCGCCAATACCTGGCCGTGGTCCATGGGGTGCCGCCGGCAGACGAGGGCACGGTGGTGGGCGCCATCGGCCGCCATCCCGTCGACCGCAAAAAATACGCCGTGGTGGCCGAGGAAACGGGTCGCCATGCCTGCACCCACTGGCGCCTGATCGAGCGCCTCGGCGATTACTCGCTGATGCGCTTCAAGCTCGACACCGGCCGCACCCACCAGATCCGGGTCCATTGCGCCCACATCGGCCATCCGATCGTGGGCGATGCCACCTACAGCCGCTGCCGCAAGCTGCCGATTGCCCTCAGCGGCCAGGCCCTGCATGCGGTGGCCCTGGGGCTGGATCACCCGATCACGGGCGAACGGATGCAGTTTGAGGCGCCCCTGCCCGAGGTATTTGAGGCCCTGCTGGCGGTGTTGCGGCGGCGGCTGGCCTAGGGCTTCGGGCCGGCCCCCTTAGGCCAGGGCCGGCAGCCGCGGACAGGCCTCCACCAGGCTGCGGGTGATGGCGGCCTGGGGATGGGCCAGCAGCTGGTCGCCGGGGCCCTGCTCCACGATCCGGCCGCCCTCAAGCACGATCACCCGCTGGCAGAAGCCACTGGCCACGCCCAGGTCGTGGGTCACAAAGAGCAGGGCGAGGCCGAGCCGGCCCTGGAGGTCGCGCAGCAACGCCAACACCTCCGCCTGCACTTCGGCATCGAGCATGCTGACGCTCTCATCGCAGAGCAGCACCTGGGGCTCCAGCACCAGGGCCCGGGCGATGGCAACCCGCTGTTGCTGGCCGCCCGAGAGCTGGCGGGGCAGGCGCCGCTCAAAGTCTTCAGCTGGATTCAGGCCCACGGCCGCCAGCAGCTCCCGGGCCTTGGCTCGGGCTTGGGGTTTGCTGGCCAGGCCATGGATCAGCAGGGGGTCGGCGATTGCCTCGCCCACGGGCATCAGGGGGTTGAGGCAGGCCAGGGGGTCCTGGAACACCATCTGGATGCGCCGCCGGGCCCGGCGCAGCGGCCGGCCATGGAGGCCGAGCAGGTCGACGCCCTCGAGGCGCACGGCGCCGCCCCGTACCGGCGCCAGGCCGATCAGGGCGCGGCAGAGGGTGCTCTTGCCGCAGCCGGAGGCGCCCACCAGCCCGATTGTTTCGCCCTGATGCAGCTGCAGGCTGACGCCATCAACGGCCTTGAGCCAGCGCTGCTGCCAGGGCAGGGAGGCGACGGGATGCCAGCAGCGCAGCTGGTCGATGTCCAGCAGCAGGGGTGCTTGCTGGGGGGGAGGCGTGGCCTGGCCTTCGCGGGCCCGGGCCGCAGCCACCAGCCGCTGGGCCAGGGCGGAGCGGGGCGCCGTGAGCAGCTCCAAGGCGGGGGCTTCCTCCACCAGCCGGCCCTGGTCGAGCACGGCGATGCGGTCGCACCAGCGGCCGGCCAGGGCCAGGTCGTGGCTAATCAGCAGCAGGGCGCTGCCGGCCTCCTGGCAGAGGCTGGTGAGTTCGGCCATCACCTGGCTGGCCACGGCCACGTCCAGGCTGGTGGTGGGTTCATCGGCAATCACCAGGGGCGGTTGCAACGCCATGGCCAGGGCGATCGCCAGCCGTTGGCGCATGCCGCCACTGAACTCGTGCGGATAGCTGCTGTAGCGATCGGCGCCAATGCCGACCCGGGCCAGCAGGGCCTCCGCCCGCCGCCGGATCGCCCGGCCCTGGCCCAGGGGGCCCCGGCTGAAGAGCCCCGAGCTGGTATTGCTGGGGCGCTCATTGCTGGCGGCTAACCCCTGGTGGGCCGAGAGCGTGTCGGCCAGGTGCTCCCCAATCGTCATCAGCGGGTTGAGCCGCGTCATTGGGTCCTGGAACACCAGGCCCACGGCTCCGCCCCGCAGCCGCCGCAGGGCCCGTTGATCCAGCCGGCGCGGATCCTGGCCGGCCAGCTCCAGGCCGCCCTCGCAGCGACTGCCGGGGGGAAGCAACTGCAGCACGGCCCGGGCGACCGTGCTCTTGCCACAGCCCGAGGGCCCCACCAGGGCCAGGCGTTCGCCAGGGTGGAGTACTAGGTCGAGGCCGTTGAGGGTGGCAACGGCCCTACCGGGGTAGTGCACCAGCAGCTGCTGCACATTCAGGATCGGCAGGGCCGGCCCCCGGGTGGTTGCCGGAGCGGCGGCAGGCGATCCGCTGGAAGCC
>JAEMQZ010000107.1:2323-4639 GCA_016463595.1 Synechococcales cyanobacterium SupBloom_Metag_052
GCGCCAAAACGGCCGCTTAGGTGCCCAGTCCGCCGGTGACTTGACCAGCGGCGCCCAAGCGACCCGCACGGCCGACGCCTACGGCATCCCCCTGCCGGCCTGGCTGCGTCGCTGCATCGACAAGGGTGTTCCCGAGGCTGGCTGCGCCTCTCCGGCCGACAGCGATGCCCTGCTGGCGGCCGCCTTTGATTTCGCCTTCCAGCTCCACGATGGCCAGGTGCGGGCCAGTGGCGAGCCCTACATCATTCACCCGGTGGCGGTGGCCGACCTGCTGCGCGATATCGGCGCCAGCCCCGGCGTGATTGCCGCTGGTTTTCTCCATGACGTGGTCGAGGACACCGACGTCACCCCCGACGAGATTGAGCAGCACTTCGGCGCTGAGGTGCGGGCCCTGGTGGAGGGGGTGACCAAGCTCGGCGGCATCCATTTCACCAACCGCACCGAAGCCCAGGCGGAAAACCTGCGCCGCATGTTCCTGGCCATGGCCAGCGACATCCGGGTGGTGCTGGTGAAGCTGGCCGACCGGCTGCACAACATGCGCACGATCGGCGCCCTCAAGCCGGAAAAACAACTGCGCATTGCCCGCGAAACCCGCGAGATCTATGGCCCGCTCGCCAACCGCCTTGGCATCGGCCGCCTGAAGTGGGAACTGGAAGATCTGGCCTTCAAAATTCTCGAACCGGAGGCCTTCCGCGAGATCCAGCAGCAGGTTGCCTCCAAGCGCAGCGATCGCGAGCAGCGCCTCGGCGTCACGGTGCAGTTGCTGCGCGATCGCCTGGTGGCGGCGGGCCTGGCCAATTGCGAGGTAAGCGGCCGTCCTAAACATCTCTACGGCATCTGGAGCAAGATGGAGCGCCAACAAAAGGCGTTCCACGAGATCTATGACGTGGCGGCCCTGCGGATTCTCACGCCCAATATTGAAGGGTGTTATCGCGCCTTGGCCGTGGTGCATGACACCTTCCGGCCGATTCCGGGTCGCTTTAAGGACTACATCGGCCTGCCCAAACCGAACGGTTACCAATCCCTGCATACGGCCGTGATTGGCCGGCACCGGCCGATTGAAGTGCAGATCCGCACCGCCGAAATGCACCAGGTGGCCGAATACGGCATCGCCGCCCATTGGCAGTACAAGGAAGGCGGCTCGCCGGCCGCCTCCAGCAGTGATGCGGAGCGGTTCAACTGGCTGCGGCAGTTGGTGGATTGGCAAAAGGATGGCGTGGGCGAAGACAGCGGCGATTTCCTCGCCTCGATCAAGGAAGATTTGTTTGATGAGGAGGTGTTCGTTTTCACCCCCAATGGCGATGTGGTGGGCCTGCGGAAGGGTTCAACCGCCGTGGATTTTGCCTACCGCATCCACTCTGAAATTGGCAATCACTGCCAGGGCGTGCGTATTAACGATCGCCTTTGCCCCCTGGCCACACCTTTGCAAAATGGCGATTTTGTTCAGGTAGTTACTGCAAAGACCGCCCATCCCAGCCTTGATTGGCTCAATTTCGTGGCCACGCCCACGGCCCGTAATCGCATTCGCCATTGGTACAAACGCAGCCACCGCGATGAGAACATCCAGCGCGGCACGGCCATGCTGGAGCGGGAGTTGGGCCGTGATGGCTTCGATGCCCTGCTCCATGGCGATGCCATGGCCCGGGTGGCGCGCCGTTGCAACCTGGTCAGCACCGAAGATCTGCTGGCCGCGATTGGCTTTGGTGGTGTCACCCTGCAGCAGGCCCTCAACCGGCTGCGCGAGGAAATCCGGCTGGTAACGGCCGCCGCCGCCCCGGTGCTCAGCAATGAGGACCTGGCCCGCACCCTCAGCGCCCAACGGGAGCAAACCGCCCCCGTGGCGCCGGCCGAGCACGGCCACGCCAGTCCGATCCTGGGCCTGGAGGGGTTGGAGTATCGGCTGGGTGGCTGTTGTAGCCCCCTACCCGGCGAAGGGATCGTTGGCAGCGTGGCCCTCGGCAACCACGGCATCACCATTCACCGCACCGATTGCGTCAACGTCGCCCAGATGCCCCTAGAGCGCCGCCTGCCGGTGCGCTGGAATCCCCTCGCCGACCATGGTGGCCGCCGCTATCCGGTGCAGCTGCGCATCGAGGTGCTCGATCGGGTCGGCGTGCTCAAGGACATCCTCACCCGCCTCTCCGATAGCCGCATCAACGTCAGCGATGCCCGCGTGCGCACCGCCGCCGGCAAGCCGGCCCGCATCGACCTGCGCGTTGAACTCGCCAGCGCCTCCCAACTCACCACCACAATCAACCAAATTCGGACAATGGCGGACGTGCTCAATCTCTGCCGCACCGGGATTGGTTGAGGGGG
>JAEMQZ010000108.1 GCA_016463595.1 Synechococcales cyanobacterium SupBloom_Metag_052
ACCAGCTCACTCAAGGTGGGATGGGTATGCACCTCGGTGGCCAGCTGGCTGACGCTCTGGCGGCGGGCCACGGCGTTGGCGATCTCCTGGATTAGGTCGGCCGCATGCAGGCCATAGAGGTGGGCCCCCAGCACTTCACCGGTGTCCTTACGGAACAGCAACTTCATCAGGCCATCGCTTTCCAATTCGGCCAGGGCCTTGGTGTTGGCCTTGAAATAGCTGCGCACTAGCCCCAGCTCAAAGCCTTCGCTGCTGGCAAGTTCCTTGGCTTCCAGCTCCGATAGGCCCACCGAACTGATCTCGGGATGGGTGAAGGTGGCCGCCGGAATCGAGCGGTAATCGATGCGGCGCCGGTGGCCCAGGATGTTGTCCACGGCAACCGCCCCCTGGGCAGCGGCGGTGTGGGCCAGCATCATTTTGCCGGTGACATCGCCCACGGCCCAGAGGTGGGGCACGGGCGTGCCATTCACCAGCACCCGCATCTCGTCATCCACCGGGATGAAGCCCCGGTTGGTTTCGATCGCCAGGGAGCCGAGGTTGAGCTCCTTGCTCACCGGCACCCGGCCGGTGGCCACGAGCACCGCATCCACCTCCAGGGTTTCCACCGGCTCCTTGGTGGCCATGGCCACCAGCTCGATCCGCACCGGCGAGCCGGGGGTCACCTGGCGGGCCAGGACGCCAGCGCGGGCGTCGATGTCGCGGCCCTCGATCAGGTTGCGGGCGGCGATTTTGGCGATGTCCGGATCAAAGGTGGGCATCACCCGATCGAGGGCTTCGATCATGGTCACTTCACAGCCGAGGGCGGTGTAGACATCGGCAAATTCCAGGCCGATATAGCCGCTACCGATAATCGCGATCCAGCGCGGCAACCATTCCAGGCTGATCGCCTCATCGCTGGTGAACACCGTGCGTCCATCGGTTTCGATGCCGGGGGGCACGAAGGGATCGGAGCCCGTGGCGATGATCACCTCGCGGGCGCTGAGGATGCGGTCCACGCCGCTGATTTCGCGGATCCCTACCTTTTGGGAGCCCTCAAGCCGGCCCTTGCCCCGCAGGATTGTCACGCCGGCCCGCTCCAGGGTCTTGGTGAGGTTGGAGCGGATCGTGGCCACCAGCTGGTTGGCGTGGTCGGCAATTTTCTGGCGCTCGAAGCGCACCGGCGCCGCATGGATGCCAAAGCCGGCCAGATGCTTGGCATCGGCCAGTTCGCGCACCCGGCCGCTGGCGGCCAGCAACGCCTTGGAGGGCACGCAGCCCCGGTTGACGCAGGTGCCGCCCATGTCGCGCGATTCGATGATCGCCGTGCGCAGGCCATGGTCGGCAGCATGTTTGGCCGCATCGAAGCCGCCATAACCGGCCCCGATCACGATCACGTCGAAATCAAAGCCCACTTCACCAAAGCCAGGGGCGCTGGAGGCATCGGAACTGGAGGCGCTCACCGAAGGACCCTGCGGTTGTTAAGGGCATTCTCCCCCGTCACCCCCCCAGCCGTTGGCGCCAGCGTTCCAGCAACAGGGGCGCCGCCGCCAGGGCCACATTCAGGGATTCCACCGCGGCGGCATGGGGGATCGTGACCCGCTCGCTGGCTAGGGCGATCAGGGCCGGATCCAGCCCCGCCCCCTCATTGCCGAGCAATAACACCGTGGGCTGGCCCCAATCCAGCTCCCAGTAGGGCCGCACCGCTGGGGCCTCCCCAGGCTTCAATCCCGGTGCCACCATCGTGGCCACCACCTGGCTGCCCTGGCCAGCGGCTTGGGCCAGGGCCGGCGCCAGATCCTGAAGCTGCCGCAGGGGCAGGGCCAGGGCAGCCCCCGCCGAGGCCCGCAGCACCTTGGGCTGGTGCGGATCGGCCCCGCCCGCCAGCCACACCTCCTCCACGCCGGCGGCTAGGGCGCAGCGCAGCAGGGTGCCCAGGTTGCCCGGATCCTGCAGGCGATCGAGGGCCAGCACAAAGCTGGGAAAGGGGGCCTGGGGTTGCTCCTGCTTCGGCGAGTCCCCTGGCTGGTCGCTGCTGGTAGGCCAGGCCCGGGGCTGGGGCAGCTGGTCGAGGGCCAGGGTCAGCACAACCCCATCGGGCTGCTCGGTGGTCGCCACGGCCGCCAGCACTTCCCTGGTCGCGGCCCGCAGCTGCCCAGCGGCAGCAGCCCCTTGCCGCAGCCTGTCAAGCAGGTCACCGTGGCGCCCAATCCAGGCGGCAGTGGCGAGGAAATAGTCCGGCTTGAGGCCTAGGCGCAGCACCTCCTGCAGCAGATGGGTGCCCTCCAGCAAGAGCCGTTGCTGTTCGCGGCGGCCGCGCCCCTGGTGCAGGGCCCGCAGCCGCCCCACCAGGGGATTGCGCCGGCTTGAAATCAGCTCAAGACCCCCTAGGCCCGAATCAACATCCATCCCAGCAGCGCTCGCCGATCCCAGATCCCGGCCCGGGCTCAGAACTCGTGGTGACGGCGCACATGCAGGTTGCCCTGGATCACTAAATTGGCCTCCTGCAGGTCCAAGCCCTTAACGGCCGCCACTTCGCCCTTGAGGCCCTCGGCCGCCAGGTTTTCGATCAGTTTCTTCAACACCGCGTCTTCTACCGAGGCCTGATCGAGGGCATCGGGAGTGAGGGCCTGTAAAAATTTGCCGAGCTTGGAGGCCACCACCTCGGAAGCATTGCTGATCTTGAGAATGATCATGAAATTAGCCTTGACCTGAGCTGGACCCTAACCAATGGCGTGCTGCAGTTTGCCGGTGACTTGGGGCGGCCTCGGGACGTTCCCGTTGCTGTACGAGCGGGCGGCCGGTTCGAATCAAAACTAGATAATGAAGTCGAAAAAGCCGGTCAGGTCGCTGCCTGACCCAAGCTTGTTTCGTATGCGGATGGGGAGACTTGAACTCCCACGACATTGCTGCCACTAGTACCTGAAACTAGCGCGTCTACCAATTCCGCCACATCCGCGGGCGTGTCGCCGCAGCGACCCCGTGACCATAGCCCATGGCCCTGGCCCCTCTCTTGGGGCCCTGAAACCAGCCCAGGGGCATGGTTTTGGGTAGCAATCAAGCCAGTTCTGGCGCCGGACGTCTGGACGACTCCATGGTTGGCGGTCAAAATGGGAACTCCCCGTCCGGGACATCGAAAGCCATGACCCTGACGGTTCTCCAACCTGCCCAGGTGCTCAGCCCCCAGCTTGAGATTGCTGGTGGCCGCCGCCTCGCCGGTGAGTTGCGGGTGAGTGGTGCCAAGAATTCAGCCCTAGTGCTGATGACCGCCTCCCTGCTCACGGCGGATGCCCTGCGCCTGCGCAATGTGCCGCCCCTCACCGACATCCTCGGCATGGGCGACATTCTCGGCTCCCTCGGCGTGGGCGTACAGCGCTCCGCCGACAGCCTGGTGCTGGATGGTTCCGGCCTCAACCAGTCTTCTCCCCCCTACGAACTGGTTAACAGCCTGCGGGCCAGCTTCTTTTGTATTGGGCCCCTGCTGGCCCGCCTCGGCATCGCCCAGGTGCCCCTGCCCGGCGGTTGCCAGATCGGCACCCGGCCCGTGGTGGAGCACGTCAAGGGTCTTAAGACCTTGGGAGCCCAGGTCACCATTGACCACGGCGTGGTTTCGGCCGTAGTGCCCGGCCGCCGCCGTCGTCTCACCGGTGGCCGCATCCATCTCGATTGCCCCAGCGTTGGCGCCACCGAGACCCTGATGATGGCGGCCGCTCTAGCCGAGGGCGAAACCGTGATCGACAACGCCGCCCTCGAGCCGGAGGTGATCGACCTGGCCGGGCTCTTGAGCGCCATGGGAGCCCGCATCCGCGGCGCAGGCACCACCACGATCACGATCGAGGGCGTCGAGCGGCTCCATGGCGCCGACTACGCCGTGATCCCCGACCGCATTGAAGCGGGCACGTTCTTGCTCGCCGCCGCCATTACCCGCTCGCGCCTGCGGGTCGGTCCGGTGATCCCCGAGCACCTCGGCGCCGTGCTGACCAAGCTCGAGGACGTGGGCTGCAAGCTCACCATGGATGGCTCCACCCTGGAAATCAGCGCCGACGAGATCCGCGCCGTCGACCTGCGCACCCAGCCCTTCCCTGGCTTCCCCACCGACCTCCAGGCCCCCTTCATGAGCCTGCTGGCCACGGCCCAGGGCACCAGCATCATCACCGAAAACATTTTCGAGAACCGGCTCCAGCACGTGGCCGAGCTGCAGCGCATGGGAGCGGCGATCCGGCTTCAGGGCAATACGGCCTTCATTGAAGGCGTGCCCCGCCTCAGCGGTGCCCCGGTCCAGGGCAGCGACCTGCGCGCCTCCGCCGCCATGGTGCTAGCTGGCTTGGCCGCGGATGGTGTGACCACGGTGCAGGGCCTGGAATATCTGGATCGGGGCTATGCCGATCTAGAAGGCAAGCTCAATGGGGTGGGTGCCTCGATCCGGCGGCTCCCGTAGGATCGGCAACAAGGGAGCGTGCCGGAATTGGTAGACGGACTCGACTCAAAATCGAGCGCCTTCGGGTTTGTGGGTTCGAGTCCCACCGCTCCCATC
>JAEMQZ010000033.1:0-1918 GCA_016463595.1 Synechococcales cyanobacterium SupBloom_Metag_052
CAACGAGGACGTGGGCATCGCCGTGGGCCAGGCCCTGGCCCAGGCCCTGGGCGATCGCCGCGGCATCCACCGCTTCGGCCACTTTGTGGCGCCCCTCGATGAGGCCCTGGTGCAGGTGGCGCTCGATTGCTCCGGCCGGCCCCACCTCAGCTACAGCCTGGTGATCCCGGCCCAGAAGATCGGCAGCTACGACACCGAGCTGGTCAAGGAGTTCTTTGGGGCGGTGGTGAACAACTCCGGCCTCACCCTGCACATCCGCCAGCTCGCTGGCGTCAACTCCCACCACATTGTTGAGGCCTGCTTCAAGGCCTTTGCCCGGGCCCTGCGCCTGGCCGTGGAGCGCGATCCCCGCCGGGCCGGGGCGGTGCCGAGTAGCAAGGGCGTGTTGGAGCGGGCGGGGAGCTGAGCTCACCTGCTTCCGAGCGCTTGGGTTTTAGGCGTGATCGAGCCCAACGGCCGGGGCGGAAGTCGATCCCAGGGCCGGGGCAACCGCTTCACACTCCGTTACGGGATGATGGGGCGACGCCGAGAGCCTTGCCATGACCGCTGCCCCGAGCCGAGCCCCTAGCCCCGAGGGCAGTAGCGCCGCTGACGCCAGCTTGGCCCCCGCTGGGGCGGCGGCCTACGACCGGGCCGATTGGTCCAGCGCCTTCCGCAATGTGGGCGTGGAGCTCAGCGCCGTGCCGTTGGTCGCCGCCCGGGGCACGATCCCCAGCGAGCTGGCGGGCACCCTCTATCGCAATGGCCCCGGCCGGCTCGAGCGCGGCGGCCACTGGGTGCACCACCCCTTTGATGGCGACGGCATGATCGCGGCCCTGCGCTTTGACGCCGGCTCGCTCCAGCTCAGCAACCGCTTCGTGCGCACGGAGGGTTGGCTGGCGGAAGAGGCGGCGGACAAGGTCTTGTATCGCGGCGTCTTCGGCACCCAGAAGCCCGGCGGCCCGATCGCCAACGCCTTTGACCTGCGCCTCAAGAACATCGCCAACACCCAGGTGGTGCGGCTGGGCGACCAGCTCCTGGCCCTCTGGGAGGCCAGTTCCCCCCATGCCCTCGATCCCGACACGCTCGAAACCAAGGGCATCACCCTGCTCGATGGCGTGCTCAAGCCCGATGAGGCCTTCAGCGCCCACCCCCGCCTCGATCCCGGCCACCACGGTGAGCCCCGGCTGGTGACCTTCGGCGTCAAGGCCGGCCCCACCAGCACGGTGCGGCTGATGGAGTTCGCCACCACAGGCGACCAGGCCGGCCAGCTCCTGGCCGACGACTCCTACAGCTTCAAGGGCTTTGCCTTCCTGCACGATTTCGCCATCACCCCCAACTGGGCGGTGTTTCTCCAAAACGCCGTGGCCTTCAACCCCCTGGGCTTCGTGCTCGGCCAGAAGGGGGCGGCCCAGTGCCTTAGTTCCAAGCCCGGCCAGCAGGGCCAGTTCTGGCTGGTGCCCCGCGCCAGTGGTGCTTTTGCTGGCCAGAAACCACGCCTGATCAAGGCGCCGGAAGGCTTTGTCTTCCACCACCTCAATGCCTTTGAAGATGCCAGCGGCGAAGTGGTGGTGGATTCGATCTTCTACGCCGATTTCCCCTCGATCGGCCCAGACGTCGACTTCCGCACGATCGATTTCGACAGCCTGCCGGAAGGCCAGCTCAAGCGCTGCCGCATCGACCTCAACACCGCCAGCGTCAGCTTGGAGCTGCTGGAGCCGCGCTGCTGCGAGTTCGCCATGGTTAACCCGGCCCACCAGGGCCTGGCGGCCCGCTATGGCTGGATGGCGGTGGCCGAGCGCGAGCACGGCAACGATCCCCTGCAGGCGATCGAAAAATTTGACCTGCTCAGCGGCGAACGGCTGGTTTGGAGCGCCTCGCCCCGGGGCTTTGTCAATGAGCCGGTGATGGCGCCCTACCCCCAGGCCGCCGGGGCCGC
>JAEMQZ010000033.1:2018-6611 GCA_016463595.1 Synechococcales cyanobacterium SupBloom_Metag_052
GCCGCGGGCCAACCGGAAGATCGGGGCTGGGTGCTGGTGCTGGTCTGGAACGGGGCCCGCTGCGCCAGCGACCTGGTGATCCTCGATGCCGCCACGATGGCGGAGCAGGCCGTGGTGGAGCTGCCGCTGGCCCTTCCCTACGGCCTGCACGGCACCTGGAGCCCGGCCTGATCAAGCTGGGGCTCTGGGGCCTGCTTTGGCGTCAGCCCCTAACCCTGGAGCCCTGCCATGGCCTGGTTCATCAAAACCGAAACCTTTCGGCTGCCGCGCCCCCAGCTCCTGGCCCATCTCCAGGCCCACCACGCCTGGGTGGCGGAGCTGCGCCAGCAGGGCGTGGTGATCACTAGCGGCTACCTGGTCGACCAGGCGGGCCGGCCGGGTGGGGGCGGCTTGCTGCTGCTGGCGGCGGATGATTACGCCGCCGCTGAAGCCCTGGTGCTTCAAGACCCCCTAATCGCTAACGGCTGCGTCGACTGGCAGCTCCAGGGCTGGATCCCGGCGGTTGGTGATCTGGCTGTCGGTGATCTAGCTGCCGGTGACCTAGCCGTGGGCGATCTGGCCTCAGCCGCGGATGTGGCGGCTGAGGGTGGCGGCGGAGAAGTTGTGCCCTTCGGTGATGGCAATCGCAACCACGGCATCGGGGCCGGCGGCTGAATCGACCCGGGCCTTGAGGGCGGGATCCGCATCCACCTTGAGGAAAAAGGCGGAGAGTTGGGCTTTGGACATGCGGAACCAAGGGTGGGGACCCCCTTAGTGCTAGTGCCATTAGCCAGCCGGCGCCGCGCTGGGCCGGGCGGTTACCCGCTGCGTCAGGGGTACTGGGCGCCGGCTTAAGTGCCCAGGAGGGAAGCCAGCCTCGGAGCCAGTTGGGCAAAGGCCCGGCCCCGATGGCCGATGCGGCCCTTGAGCGCCTTGTCCATCTCGGCGAAGGTTTGCCCCGTTTCCGGCACGAAAAATACCGGGTCGTAGCCGAAGCCGCCGCTACCGCGGGCGGCCTCCAGGATCGTGCCGGGGCAGTGGCCTTCCACGTCCAGCACCACCTCGCCAGCCGGGTTGGCCAGGGCTAAGGCCGCGGTGAAGTTGGCGCTGCGGTCCGGGGCCAGGCCGGCCTGTAGGCGCTCCTGGTTGGCGTCCTCCAGGGCCGCCAGCAGCCGGGCGATGCGGGCCGGATCGCTGTCGGCGTAGCGGGCCGATTGCACCCCCGGGGCGCCGCCCAGGGCCGTGACGGCCAGGCCCGAATCGTCGGCGAGGGCCCACTGGCCGGTGGCCTGGGCCACGGCGATCGCCTTCAGCCGGGCATTGGCGGCAAAGGTGTCGCCGGTTTCCTCCACCTCCAGGCCCTCGGGCTGGGGCTGGATCTCCAGCTGGAACGCCGCCAGCAGGTTGGCGAATTCGCGGATCTTGCCGGCGTTGCCGCTGGCGATCACCAGGGTTGTCAGGCCGGCCGGCGCTGGGGTGGCCTTGGCCGACTCGCTCGAATGGGCGTCCATGCTCAGATCGCCTCGGCCAGCTGGCGCGCCCAGGCCAACACATCCGCCACCCGCTCCGGATCGGGGGCTTCGCAATAGAGGCGCAGTAGGGGTTCGGTGCCCGAGAAGCGCAGCATCAACCAGTGGTTGGGGCCCAGGCGCAGCTTGACGCCATCGGTGCGAATCACCGCCCGCACCGCCACTCCCGCCACCTGCTCGGGCGGCTGGTCCGCCAGCAGCTGCTCCAGCCGCTGGCGGCTGGCCATGTCCTTGAGGCGCAGGTCGAGGCGGTCGTAGTGGCTGGCGCCGCCACAGCGCTGCTGCAGGGCATCGATGCGCTGTCCCAGGGGCAGGCCGCCCTCCACCAGGGCCTCGAGCAGCAGCAGGGCGGCAAACAGGGCATCGCGCTCGGGCAGGTGCATGCCGAAGCCCCCCCCCCCCGATTCCTCGCCTCCCACCAGCACCTCGTTTGTAAGCATCTCGGCGGCGATGTACTTGAAGCCCACCGGCATCTCGATCACGCTGCGGCCCAGGTCTTCGGCCACCAGCTGCATCAGGTCGGAGCCGCTCACGGTTTTGATCACCGTGCCCGGCAGCTGGCGGGCCCGGGCCAGGTGGTCGATGAATAGGGGCATCAGCAGCTGGGTGCTGCAGAAGCGGCCGCGCTCATCCACCGCCGCGATGCGGTCGCCATCGCCATCAAAAACAATCCCCACCGCCGGCAGGCCGGCGGCCGTGGAGGCCTTCACCTCGGCGATCAGTTGCTCCAGGTAGGGCGCCAGGGGCTCCGGCGGGTTGCCGCCAAAGAGGGGATCGCGGTTGGAGCGGATTTCGCGCAGCACCCCGGTGGCGCTGGCCCCGGCCAGTAGGGCGCCCAGGCCGCCGGCGGCGGAGCCATGCATGGGATCCACGATCACCCGCAGGCCCAGGCGTTCCAGCCCCTGGGAGAGGGCGGCGGTGTCGATCCGGCTGCCTAGGCCGGCCAGGTAGGTGCCCATGGCATCGAAGCGGGGCGTGGGGCCGTCGATCGGCACGCTGATGCCGCCGGCCGCCAGGCGGGTCTCCACCCGGCTGGTGAAGTCGCCCTCCACCGAGCCGCCGAAGGGACCCTTGATCTTCAGGCCCAGCCATTCGGGCGGGTTGTGGCTGGCGGTGATCACCAGGGCCCCAAGGGCGCCCCGCTCCACCACCGCCCAGCTGCAGGCCGGCGTGGGCACGGGCGTGTCGCTGAGTAGGGGCTCCAGGTCGGCGCCGCGCACGGCGGCGGCAATCGCTTCGGCCAGCTCCGGCGCCAGAAAGCGGCGGTCGTAGCCGATCACCACCTCGCGGCTGGTCAGGCCCGCCGGGGCCGAATAGGCCAGCTCCCTCGCCGCGGCGGCGGCCACGCTGAGCAGGCGCTCCATGGTGATGTCGACGCCAAGGATGCCGCGCCAGCCATCGGTGCCGAACTGGATCGGACTGGCTTCCAGGGGAAGCGGCGCGGACGCCATTGGAACTGCAGCAGGTGGGCTGGTGCTAGCAGCCGAATGGGGGCTAGCGGGGCTTCAGGGTGCCGGCCCGGCGGCAGGCCACCGGCGGTCCGGGCCCGGCCCAGCCCCTAGCCGCAGCAGGACGCCGCCCTAGCGTCCAGACGCGGCCCTTGGCGGCCCTGCCCCTTCCCCAATCCTTTGGCCGTTTCCCCCTTGGCCCCTTCCCCGCTCACCGACCGGCTCCTGGGTAGCTGGCTGCGGTGCAAACGGCGGGCCTGGCTTGATCGCCATGGCGATCCCAGCGAGCGGGTCTGGAGCGCCCATCGCAGCCTTCAGCTCGATGGTCAGCGCCGCAGTTTTTCCAGCTTGAGCCCCGAGCGGCCCCGCCATGGCCTGGCCGCCTGCGAGGCCGGTGCCGCCGCGGTGGTGGGGGTCAGGCTCTTTGGTGTCGGGCCCGCCGGCCTGGCGGTGGAGGCCCATCCCGCCCTGTTGGTGCGGGGCGCCGGCCAAAGCCGTTGGGGCGCCTTTGCCTACCAACCCGTGCTGGCCCGCCAGGGCTACCGCCTCAGCCGCGAACCCCGCCTCAGCCTCACCCTCTGGGGCCGCCTGCTTGGGGAGGCCCAGCAGGCGCCGGTCAGCCATGGGCTGGTGCTGGCGGGGGTGGGGGCCGGCCAGCAGCGGGAGTCCCTGGCCCTGGGCAGCAGCCTCCAGCACCAGCTCGATGAAAGCTTGCAGCGCCTGGCCGGCGACCTGGAACGCTCCAGCCCGCCGCCCCTGGTCAACGACCGCAAAAAATGCGTGCTTTGCAGCTGGCGCAGCCTCTGCGACCGCGAAGCCGCCGCCGAAGGGCACCTCAGCGAGGTGAGTGGCATCGGCGGCAAGCGGCGCGAGTTGCTGCAGCAGCTGGGCCTGCAGCGCCTCGGCGACCTGGCCGCGGCCGATCCCCAGCAGCTGGCCGATGCCCTGGCCGTGCATGGCGAACAGCTGCGCGAGGTGGCCTCTGAGCTGATCACCCAGGCCCAGGTGCAGCAGGGCGGCCAGCCCCTGCGCCGCGATCGCCGCCCCGCCCTGCCGGAGCTGGCCCAGGCCCCGGGGGTGCTGATCTACGACATCGAGTCCGATCCCGATGCCCGCGACGATTTCCTGCACGGCTTCCTGCGCCTCGGCCGCGATGGCGCCGGCGGCTGGCTCGATCCCAACGAGGCCCCCTACCACCCGCTCTTGGCCCTGCAGGAACAGGGCGAGGCCCGGCTCTGGCAGCGGTTGAGCCAGCTACTGGCGAAGTGGCCCGAGTGGCCGGTGCTCCACTACGGCGAAACCGAATCCCTGGCCCTGTTGCGGCTGGCCCAGCGCCAGGGGGCGTCCGATTTGGAGCTGGAGGCCCTGCGCCGCCGCCTGATCGACCTGCACCAACGCATCCGCCGCTGCTGGTGGCTGCCGGTGTCCAGCTATGGCCTCAAGGCGGTGGCCAGCTGGCGGGGCTTCCGCTGGAGCCAAAAGGGGGTGGATGGGGCCCGGGCCCTGCTCTGGTGGCGCCAGTGGCGGTTGGGCTTCGGCGGCGCCCATGGCCGCGGCAGCCGCCACAGCCTGCGCCGGATCTTCACCTACAACCGCGACGACTGCCTGGCCACCTGGGCCGCGGCCCGCTGGCTTCT
>JAEMQZ010000033.1:6711-17753 GCA_016463595.1 Synechococcales cyanobacterium SupBloom_Metag_052
GTGCTGATCTCCAGGGCTCGCCCACCGGCCAGCAGACCGGTTGCGGCCAGGGCGGAGCGGCGCACCAGGGCTAGGCCCACCACCGGCCCCGCCGGATCCGGAGCGCCCAGGTGCAGCACGGAGGTGATCACCCCGGCCCGTTCGCCGGCGGTGGTGACCAGTGCCGTGCCAGGGCTCAGGGGATCTCCATCTGGGGGGCTTCCAGGCGGAGTTCCCGTTGCGTCGGCCCGCCAAATCCAGCGCCGCAGCTGCTGTTTGACGCCGTCGTAGGTGGCGAGCTTGGCCAGGGTTTCCTGGCCCACGTAGCAGCCCTTGCTGAGGCTCACCCAGCCGGCCAGGCCCAGCTCGAAGGGATTGCAGCCGTCGTTGAGTTCGCCCGGGGAGGCGGGGAAGCCCTGGCCCAGGCGCCAGTGCTGCCAACCAGCCGGGTCCAGGGGGCTCAGGTCATCGAGCCAGGCCGGCCGATCGTCGCCGCAGCGCAACAACACAGCCGGGCTGCCGGCGGTTCCGCCCAGGCTCACCTCGGGCTGGAGCAGCAGTCCAGCGCCTCCCGGCACCGGCTGCCACTGGCCCGATGCGCCGCTGACAACCCCTGCTGGCAGGGGCCCCGCCAGGCGCATCAGGCTGGCGGGTTGGGGGGCGTCCAGGCGCACCCGATCGGCGGGAAACAGCACCCGATCGAGGGCCTGGTGGATGGCGGCGCCCTCGCCCTCCAGCACCACCAGATCCAGACCCGTGCCATCCACCAGGGCCAGGGCCAGGCCCCGCAGGCGGGCCGTGGGCGTGATCAGGCAGGTGGCCAGGCAGGCCCCTGGCGCGGCCAGCTCAATCGCCTGGCTGCTCTGGCCATGCAAGAAGCGTTTGCTATCGGCACCCTCCAGCCGGATCAGGCTCACGGGGCTGGTCCAGTGGGCCGGGCTAGCGGGGCCACCCCAGGGATCGGGATTGGGGAGTGCTTGGGGGCTGCTCATGGCTGCTGGCGGGCGGCGCTGGTGGCGGCCACCTCCTCCAGCAGGAACAGGCTGACCAGCTCCAGGCCGGCGGCGGCCATGGCGGCCCCACCCCCTTCCTGGCGGTCCACGATCGTCACCACCCGGTTCACCGTGTAGCCGGCCTGGCGCAGCTGGGTCACGGCTTTAAGCGAGGAGCCGCCGGTCGTCACCACGTCTTCCAACACGGTGATGGCGGCGCCGGGTTCGGGCAGGGGCCCCTCCAGCCAGGCGCCGGTGCCGTGGCCCTTGGCCTCCTTGCGCACGATCAGGGCATCCAGCGGCCGGCCGGCCAGGGCCGCCGCCTGGGCGACGCCACTCACCAGGGGATCGGCCCCCAGGGTGAGTCCCGCCACCGCCACCGCCTGGGGCTCCACCAGGTCCAGCATCCGGGCCGCCAGCAGGGCCAGCCCTTCGCCGCTAAGGCTCACTGGTTTGCAGTTCACGTAGTGGTTGCTGCTGCGGCCCGAGGCCAGGGTGAAGCTGCCATGGCGATAGGCCCTTTCGGCCAGCAGATCGAGCAGGCGCTGGCGTTGTTCAGGGGCGGTGCTGGGAAGGGGGGGCGCCATGGTTGCCTTTGGTGGCTGGCCTTTTGAAGAGTGTTTGATTAGTTTGCTTCTTAATCCTGCGTCGAACCAATGGCCCGCCCTCTAGGCCCTAGCGCGGTGGTTCCTCCCCAACCGGCCGCCACCCTGTCCAGGGACCGTGGCCAGGGCCCCCGCCCAGGCCAATCCCCTAGTCATGGCCAGGATTGCTCCCGCACCCTGACCCTGCTTGCGGCACTGTTCGGGTCTGCCCTGGCCCTGGCCCCATCGGCTCCGGCCCAAGCCGGCCCGGTGGTTTGCGTCAGTTCCCTGGAAGCTCCCCTGCCGCTGAAGGGGGCAGCCGCTGCGGCATCGTCCCCCCTCTCGCCGGTGGTGGTGACCCGTTGCGGTCCCGTCGTGACGACGCCCCAGCTGGTGGAGCGCCGCGCTTACACCTGGACGGCGCCCTTCGCCCAGGGGGTGGACCTGGTGCACCAATTCACCGATGTGCTCGGCATTGCCGTGGCTGGACGCGATGGCAGCACGGTGATGGGGCTCGGCTTCCCCGACCAGACGCTGATCTGGGATGCCACGGCGATCGAAACGACGAATCGGGTCCTGCTGGAAGCCCAGTCGAATCCGATGCCCCTACGCACCGCCGATGTCTTCAACGGCTACTGCTCTGGCCTGGCCCAGGGGGGCTGTGGACTGCCCGTTGCCGTCGAATCTGCCGCCCCGGCCCCCATGCGGGGCTCCTGGTAGGCCAGCATGCCCGGGGCGCTTCAGCTGGCACGCCCCATGTCGGGGGTCTAGCAATCTGGTGAATGCAGCGAACTCATAATTCGCCTTAGCCGGGTTCGATCCCCGGGACCCCCATCCAGAGCCCGATCCATGCTCTACCTGGCCCTGGCAGCACTGCTTGCCCTGCTGGCCTTCTTTGCCGCCGGGGAATTTGCCCTGATCCACCTGCGCCCCAGCCGGGTGCAGCTCCTTGCCGCCGATGGCCACCGCGGCGCCCGCTCCGTCGCCCGCCTGCAACACCGGCTGCGCCGGGCCCTGGTCGCCACCCAGCTGGGGGCGGCCCTGGCCCTGGTGGCCCTGGGCTGGGCCGGCCGCGGCGTGGCGGTGCGTTGGGATCCCACCGCCCAGCGGCCCTGGATCGACCTGGGGGTGTTTCTGCTGCTGGTGGTGCTGGCCACCCTGCTGGGCGGCCTGGTGCCCAAGGCCTGGGTGCTGCACCGGCCGGAAGCCTCGGCCCTGCGACTGGCGCCCTTACTTGAGGCGGTCAATGCCACCCTCGCGCCCCTGCTCATGCTGCTCGAGCGCCTCGGCGATGGCCTGCTGCGGCTGCTGGGGTTGCCGCGCAACTGGGATGAGCTCGTGCCAGCCCTGTCAGCTGGCGAGCTGGAAACCCTGATCGAGTCCAACAGCGTCACCGGCTTAATGCCCGATGAGCGCAGCATCCTTGAGGGCCTGTTCGCCCTGCGCGATACCCAGGTGCGCGAGGTGATGGTGCCCCGCAACGGCATGGTCACCCTGCCTTTGGGGGTGCGCTTCGCCGAAATGATGGAGGCGGTGCACGCCACCCACCACGCCCGCTTCCCGGTGATTGGCCAGTCCCTCGATGACGTGCGCGGCATGCTCGACCTGCGGCGCCTGGCCGAACCGATCGCCCGGGGCCTGCTCCAGAGCGACACGCCCCTAGCCCCCTACATCAGCCCGGTGGCCCGGGTTCAGGAAACCGCCTCACTCGCTGACCTGCTGCCGGTGATTCGCAGTGGCCAACCGCTTTTGGTGGTGGTGGATGAACACGGCGGTACGGAAGGTCTGGTCACCGTGGCCGATCTCACTAACGAAATCGTCGGCGATGGCGCCGATGCCGAGAGTGCCGATGACGACCTCCAGCAACTGCGCGATGACAGCTGGCTGGTGGCCGGCGATTTGGAAATCGCCGAACTCAACCGGCAACTCCTCTTCAACCTGCCGGAGGCCGATGGCCACCACACCCTGGCCGGCTTTTTGCTCGAGCGGCTGCAGCACATCCCAGCCCCCGGCGAGAGTTTGCGCTGGCAAGGCCACCAGTTCGTGATCGTGGCCATGGATGGTCCGCGCATCGAACGGGTCCAGATCACCGCCCGCGGCCGCGAGCCGGCCAGCTGATCGTCGATAATCGTGGCGCTGGCTCCAGGGAGCACATCTGTTGTTCCCCCGTCTGCCGTGATCCTCAACCCCGACCCCAGCGCCATGAAGCCCGTCCGCGTTGGCGTCATTGGTATCGGCAACATGGGTTGGCACCACGCCCGAGTGCTCAGCCTGCTGCGTGATGCCGAGCTGGTTGGTGTCGCCGACCCCGATGCCGAGCGCGGCCAGCTGGCAGTCGAGCAGTTTGATTGCCGCTGGTTTCCGTCCTACACCGACCTGTTGCAGGAGGTGGAGGCGGTTTGCATCGCCGTGCCGACCCTGCTGCACCACCGCGTTGGCATGGCCTGCCTGCAGGCGGGCCTGCATGTGTTGATTGAGAAGCCGATCGCCGCCAGCCAGGAGGAGGCCGCCGACCTAATCCGGGCGGCAGAAGGCTCGGCCCGGCTGCTGCAGGTGGGCCATATCGAGCGCTTCAACCCCGCCTTCCGCGAACTCACCAAGGTGGTGGCCAATGAGCAGGTGGTGGTGCTCGAAGCAAGGCGCCACAGCCCCAATGGCGACCGGGCCAATGATGTGTCGGTGGTGCTGGATCTGATGATCCACGACATCGATTTGGTGCTGGAACTGGCGGCGTCGCCGGTGGTGCAGCTGGCGGCCGCCGGTGGCCGCAGTGGCGATGGCCCGATCGACTACGTCAACGCCACCCTCGGCTTTGCCAATGGGGTGGTGGCCAGCCTCACGGCCAGCAAAATGGCCCATCGCAAGATCCGCAGCCTCAGCGCCCATTGCCGCGACAGCCTGGTCGAAACCGATTTCCTCAACCGCAGCCTCCATATCCACCGCCGCACCCACCAGTCGGTGTCCGCCGACCACGGTGAATTGCTATATCGCAACGATGGCTTCATCGAAGAAGTGAGCACCACCTCGATTGAGCCCCTCTACGCCGAACTCGAGCACTTCCTCCAATGCGTGCGTGGCCGGGAAATTCCCGCTGTCGATGGCCTACAGGCCTCTAGAGCGCTCCAGCTCGCCGACCTCATTGAGCAGTGTGTCGAGCAACCCAACATCTGCATGACCCTCAGCGCCCCGATCTGAGTCCGGGCTGCCGCCGGCCTCGAGCCCCTCTGCCGCTTCGTCGTCATCAAGCCCATCGACCTCTTCGGCCAGGGTGAGCCCGCCCTCGGCCAGGTCCTTAAGGGCGAGCAGTTGCCAGCGCCGGCATTGGCCCGGTGAGGAAATATAAAAGCGATCCCAGGCCTCGGCCTTGTGCTGGCCATAGACGGCGCTGGGAGTTTCGGGGTGTTCCTGTTGCCAGCCCACCCGCACCGCATGGCCGATCACCACATCGAGGGCCAGGTAGTCGTTGAAGCGCACCTCCGGATTGGCGCCCACAAAGGCCACCAGGGTCAGCAGGGTTTCGGTGCAGAGCTGGCGGTATTCCGAAGCGTTGATCTTGCTGAGCAGGTGTTCCACCAGGCTGGCGAAGTTGCGTTCGCCCGGAGTTTTTTCGCTGAGCAGGGGGCCACTTTCCAGCCGGTTGCGGCGATCGAGCTTGTCGCCGATGACTAGGCCGCGGCAGTGGTGCAGCAGGTCCCAGATGCCGGGGTAGAAATCGCGGGGAACCTGCTGCAGGGCCCCAAGCCGCTGGCGGTGCTGCAGCCAGCCGCTGCCGCGGGGAAGTTCTTCGAGGGGGTCGGGCACGTCCCAGCGCACCCGGCCGCTGACATGGAGCTGCTCCTTGCGTTGCAGGATGGCCTTGGCCTGTTCCACGTCGGTGAGCACGGTCCGTAAACGGCGCCGGATCACGTGGGGCGCCAGGCCGCAAAGGGCCTCGAAGGCCTCGTCGGCAGCCAGGTCCCGTTCCGCCGCCAGTTCGCCAGTCAGCAGCAACAGCAATTGGCCCAGCTGCAGGGTGAGGCTGCCGCTGAGTAGGGCCGGCTCCAGCCGGGCCAGGCCATCGAGGGCGAGCAGCAGTTCCTGTTGCAGCACCCATTCGCGGCCGTCCACGCCGCTGAAGCGCTCGATCATGGCGGCGATCGCCTGGCTGCCCTGGGGCTGGCTGATCAGGGACTCGTGGGTGTAATTGCGGCCCACGATCACCTGCTTCTGGCGCACCAGCAGGTCGGTGAGGGCATCCTCCAGTTGGGGATGGACCAGGCCAATTGTGCCGGCGCAACGGCGCACCACCGTCCAATCTCCCTGGGCGAGGCCGCGGCGGTAGATCTCCTCCACCAGCACCTGCAACGAGACGCTGTCGCCTACGGCCGGTCCCTGGAGCAGGGTCTGGGGTCCTAGGCGCCGGACCAACTGCTCCAGCACCTCCGCCTGTTCGCTTAGGGAAGTGCTTCGCCAGAGCCGTTCGGCCAGATCGGGGATCGGGATCTCCTCGAGTTCTTGCTCCTCCAGGGCGGTGAGGGGCTGCTTGCTGGTGCTGGCCCGCAGCAGCGGTCGCCCGAGGGGACGGACGCTGCTGTTCGCTTGGGCCCGGGCGGGTAGGTCCACCCAGCCGGCCAGGTCCTGGAGCTCGGCCAGGTTGCCCAGTTGCACCGGCACCCCCTCCAGCTGGCCGCTTTGCAGCTGGGCTCCCAGGCGCAGGATGGCCTCGGGTGTGCGTTGGAAGGGCCCCTCGGCCACGGGGATCAGCAGCAGGGGCGGCTGGCTGTGGTGCCAGTGGCGCTGCAGCAGGCGCAGCTCGGCTCCCACCGCATCAACCAGCTGTTCCGGATCGTCGGAGAGGTAGAAGGTGCTCTCCTCCAACACGGCCGCCAGGAAGGCCAGCCGTTCGTCGCCACAGCGATAGAGGCGGGCGGTGGCCATCGCTTCCATCCGCACGTCGGGATGGCCGCTGAGGCCCAGCTTCGGGTTCGCCCCCACCGCCGCCATCCGTTCGCTGAGCTCCTGGGAGCTGGCGACCCGCAGGCTGTTGGGGTGGTCGGCGCAAGGCCCAGGCGGTGTCACTGGTAACCCCGCCTGGGCCAGGGCCTCGGCAATGGCGGCGTTGGCTGGCACCAGGGCCACTAGCACCCGATCGGCCCCCAGGGGGCTGGCCAGGCGCCGGCCGCAGGGATCGAGGTCTTCGCTCAGCAAAAGACCCTGAAGCATCAGATCTCCAAGCCAGGAGAGGCTCTGGGTCCAGAGCAGGGGCACATTCGGGTTGGCGATCCGCACCTGGCTGCCTGGCTGGCGCCGTTCGGCACTGATGGCCGCCTCCGGCACCAGGTAGAGCTCGGGGAGTTGGGGCACCCCCTCCACATCAACGGCCAGACGGTCGAGCTGGTCGCGCCAGCTCCAGGCCTCGGGCCAGCGCCCTTCGCAGCAGGCCGTCACCAGCTCATAGGCAATAAAAAGGGGCCATTCGCATTCAATGCTCTCGAACTGGGCCAGCTCTTCGCGTTGGTAGTGGAGCCGGGTGTGGTCCTCGATCACGGTCTGGTGACCATCGCGGCGGAAGCGCTTGTAGCCATAGGTGCCGCCCAGCTCCTCGCGGATCTTCTGGCGGGTGCGCTGCACCAACGCCGGGTTCTCCACCGCCCAAGCTGGGTAGCCGATCACCGCCAGGCAGGCGCTGTCCACCTCCTTGCTGGCCGATTCCCGCGGCAACAGGCTGCGCAGCGCCCGCCGTAGGCGCACGATCGCATCGTGGGGAATGAGAAGTTGGCAGCGGCCGTCGCCATGGGGGCCGTAGAGGTCGAGGCCATCAAGGGCTTCAAGGGCCGCTTTCACCAGGCCGATTGAGCTGGCATTGCGCTCCGGTAGGCCGTGGTTGCCCTTGTCGCCCCGCTCCCAGATGCCGTAGTCCGCCACCCGGTAGGCGCGGCTCACGTAGTACACGAGGTTCTGGAGGAAGTCGCGCTCGTGGCTGGTCTGCACCACCACCAGGCCCGAGCGGGTCAGCTGGGCCAGCTGCAGCAGGAACAGGGCCGTGGCATCGAGCTGCAGGTGGCCCCAGCCGTCATCGGCCACCACCGGCTCGCCACTGGCGGTGTCGAACTTGGCGTGGATCGCATCGAGGGGCGCCAGGCTGGCTTTGAAGCGCTCCACCTTGGCGGCCTGGCGCAACATCGCCGTCAGCAGGCCGCGCATCAGCTGCAACACCCGTTGCTCGAGCTCGAAGGCCCGGGTGTCGTGGCCGCCCAGGCGCCGGTAGGCCAGGGCCAGCCCCCAGACACATTGGATCGAATAGACGCAGTCCCGCACCCAGGCATCGCCGTAGTTGCCATGCACCGTGTGGGCGGTGCTGGCCGGTAGCAGGCCGCTGATCGGGTGCTGGCGGGCCAGCACCACGGCCTCGATCTGGGCATCGAGCGCTTGCAGGCTGCGCCGGGCCTCGGCCGGATCCAGCTGCAGGGGGGTCTGGCGGGCGCCGGCGTTGGTCTGGGTGCTGCACCCCAGCTCGGACTGGGCCGGCGTTCCGGATGCGGGCGAAGAGACCATGCCGGCGGGGTCTAGGGCAAGGGCCATAGATTCTCTCGCGCCGACCGTCCAGCCCCTGGCATCAATGGCGACTGCCCATCCAAGCCATCCGGCCGCTTCTGGCCATAACAACAGCCTCGCCCAGGGGACCGTGCTGGGGGTGCCCGTGGCGGTTTGCGCCGACGTGTTTGCTGCGGCTCTAGCCCTGCACCAGGGCGGCGGCGGCCAGGTCGTCACCCTTAATGCCGAGATGACCATGGCCGCCCGGGCCGACCGGGCCCTGGGCGAGGCGATCGCCGCCGCCCAGTTGGTGATTCCCGATGGCGCCGGCGTGGTCTGGGCCCTGGCCCGTCAGGGCCGGCGCGTGCGCCGCAGCCCCGGCATTGAACTGGCCTGGCGCCTGCTGGAGCACGCCGCCCAGAGGCAGTGGCGCGTGGCGCTGGTGGGCGCCAGCCCCGAGGTGATGGCGGCCCTGCGCTCCCGCCTGGCCCAGGACCTGCCCAGCCTGCTGCTGGTGATGGCGGTGCACGGTTACCAGGAGCCTGGGGCTTGGCCAGCCCTGGAGCAGCAGCTGCTGGCCTTGCAACCGGATCTGGTGCTGGTGGCCCTGGGGGTGCCGCGCCAGGAAACCTGGACCCAGCGCCTCCACCAGGGCCGGCCGGGCCTGTGGATGGGGGTGGGCGGCAGTTTCGATGTCTGGGCCGGCGTCAAGACCCGGGCCCCGGGCTGGATGGGCCGCTGCCAGATCGAATGGCTCTTTCGCCTGATTCAGGAACCCAGCCGTTGGCGCCGCATGCTCTCCCTGCCCGCCTTCGCCTGGCAGGTGCTGCGCCAGGGCTAGTCCACCTACAACAAAACCGACCAGAAAGCCAAGGCTTCTGGCCGGTGTGTCAACCTTCTTGCCGGTTTCAAGAATGATGGGGCATGCCCTGAAGGGGCTTCAGGGCCCAAAAACTAGGGCCGTCCCACCTCCGCTCTGGGCGGTCAGCTCAGCGGAAGCCCACCGAGGCCTGCCACACGAAGGCCAGCAGCAGGAAGAAGAAGGGAATGATCGGCAGGATGTCCACCAACGGCGCGAAGGCCTGGTAGGCCTCTGGCAGCTGGGCCAGGGGGTGAACAGCGGAAGCGGCCAGCAGCGCGGAGAGGGCCATTCCTGGGTGCAATAGGTGATCGGTGAGCGGACGCTACCACGTGTGGGCGGCCGGGGAGTTGGCTTCCCAGGGAGCGAAATCCTCTGCAAAAGAACCCTCGGCAATCGCCTGGCCCATGGCGGTGGTGAAGCGGATCAGGTGGGTGAGGTTGTGCAGGCTTAACAAGGTGCGCCCCAGCAGTTCCTCAGTGCGGATCAGGTGGTGCAGGTAGGCGCGGCTGTGGTGCCGGCAGGCCGGGCAGCCGCAGCTGGGATCGAGGGGCGTGTGGTCGTGGCGGAAGCGGGCGTTGCGTAGGTTCCAGCGCTCGCCCTCCACCAGGGCCGTGCCGTGGCGCCCCAGCCGGGTCGGCAGCACGCAGTCGAACAGGTCAAAGCCCTCAGCCACGGCGATCGCCATTTCGCGCAGGCTGCCGACCCCCATCAGGTAGTGGGGTTTGTCCTCCGGCAGCAGGGGGCCCACCTGGCGCACGATCCGGTGCATCTCCTCCACCGGTTCGCCCACACTCACGCCCCCCACGGCGATGCCTGGGAGGTTCATCGAGGCCACCACCCGGGCCGATTCGGCGCGCAGGTGGGGGAAGCAGCCGCCTTGAACGATGCCGAAAAGGGCCTGGTCGGGGCGGCTGTGGCGGCCGATGCAGCGCTCCAGCCAGCCGTGGGTGCGGCGGCAGGCGGCGGCCACATCGGCCTCGCTGGCCGGGTAGGGAGGGCACTGGTCGAAGGCCATCGCCACATCGGCCCCGAGGGCCATCTGGATCTCCATGGCCCGCTCGGGGGTGAGCTCGATCCGGGCCCCATCCCGGGGCGAGCGGAACACCACGCCCTGGTCGTCGATCTTGTTGATTCCGCCCAGGCTGAACACCTGGAAGCCGCCGGAATCGGTCAGCAGCGGCCCCTGCCAGCCCATGAAGCGATGCAGGCCGCCGGCCTCGGCCACCACGGCCTCGCCGGGCTGGAGATGGAGGTGGTAGGTGTTGGCCAGCACCATCTGGGCGCCGGTGTCGGCCAGTTGGGCGGCGCTCACCCCCTTCACCGTGGCCAGGGTGCCCACCGGCATGAACCGCGGCGTCGTCACGACCCCATGGGGGGTGTGGAAGCAGCCGCAGCGGGCCCGGTTGCGCTGGCTACGGGCGGAAATCTCAAAGTGGAAGGGCGCCGCCGCTGGCTGGGCGGTCTCGCCCCCGGAGAGCGGGGTCTGGGTCGGGCCGCTGGAGCTCAAGGGAGCGCGCTGGATCAACAAGACCTGGAACTTAAGAAGGCGTGGCGCCAGGATCGCTCTGCCGGCGCTAGAGGCTTTGCGTTGATGGCTTCACCCCAAGCGCCCTTGCGGTTGGCAACAACACCTGGCTGGCTCGCCGACCTGGCCGGGGCCTGGATCTTTTACAGCGTTCTGCCGTTGCCGCCCTGGCCCCGACCACGCTTTGAACGCATTGCCCGCTTCGCCCCCTGGATCGGCGCCCTGCTGGGCGCGATCGAAGCCCTGGCCTGGCGACTGGGCCAGGGCCATCTGCCCTTGCTAGCCCAGGTGGCCCTGGTGCTGGCCCTGGCGATCTGGCTCAGCGGCGGCCTCCACCTCGATGGCGCCATGGATACGGCCGATGGCCTGGCCGCCGGCGACCGCTGCCTCGAGGCGATGCGGGACAGCCGGGTCGGGGCCAGTGGCGTCCAGGCGCTGGTGCTGCTGTTGTTGCTGCGGGCTGCGGCCCTCGTCACGCTCGCGGCTGCGGCCCCCTGGGCCCTGGTTTGGGCTTCGGTGTGGGGGCGGATTGCCCCCCTGGTGGCCATGGGCGCCTTCCCCTATCTGCGCGATAACCCCGGCCAAGG
>JAEMQZ010000109.1 GCA_016463595.1 Synechococcales cyanobacterium SupBloom_Metag_052
GTTGGGCGGCGGGCTCAGGGTCAGGCCGGCGCTTGGATCGCGACGGCCTGGGTGGTGGTCCAGGCGGAGACGCAGGGGATCTTGGAGCGGTCGCAGCGGTCGGCCCAGCGGCGGGCGACATCCACCACCTCGCTGAGCAGGCCGTCATCAAGGGTGGTGGGTTTGAGCCCCATCTCGATGAAGCAGCGGTTGTCCACGATCAGGTCGTTTTCAATCGCCTCCTTGCGGGGATTGGGGAGGTAGTTGATTTGGGCGCCGGTGAGGTCTGCCACCTTGCGGGCCAGTTCACCCACCTGGTGGCTTTCGGTCATCTGGTTGAAGATCTTCACCTTTTCGCCGCGTTCGGGCGGATTTTCCAGGGCCAGCTGCACACAACGCACCGAATCGCGGATGTGGATGAAGGCGCGGGTCTGGCCGCCGGTGCCATGGACGGTTAGGGGATAGCCGATCGCCGCCTGCATCAGAAAACGGTTCAGCACCGTGCCGTAATCGCCGTCGTAATCGAACCGATTGGTGAGGCGCGGATCCTGCTCTGTCAGGGAGGTGTTGGTG
This sequence comes from Synechococcales cyanobacterium SupBloom_Metag_052, assembly GCA_016463595.1. Lineage (GTDB taxonomy): Bacteria > Cyanobacteriota > Cyanobacteriia > PCC-6307 > Cyanobiaceae > BAIKAL-G1. The sequence continues at coordinate 553 of JAEMQZ010000109.1, forward strand.
CCCCAGACGATGCCCTGGTGCAGGTCGGTGACGCGGATGGCGTCGTTTTTGTTGTAGTAAAAGAAGAGCAGTTGGTCGAGCGTCTTGGTCATGTGATAGACGCTGCCCGGATCCGTGGGGTGCAGGATCTTCTCGGTAAAGCGGCTGCCATCGGGCTGGGGCACCTCAACCGTGAGATAGCCCTCGGGAATCGTGGCGCCGCGGTGGGAGCCGTAGCCGTACACCCCCATGGTTCCCAAGTGGACGATGTGGGGATCGATGCCACTCTCCACAATCGCCGCCAGCAGGTTGTGGGTGCCGTTGACGTTGTTATCGACGGTATAGCGCTTGGTGGCGCTTGATTTCATCGAATAGGGGGCGGCCCGCTGTTCGGCGAAATGGACGATCGCGTCGGGTCGCTCCGTTTGCAGCAAATACAGCAGGCGCGCGTAATTCTTGGCAACGTCGAGGGAGACGAAGCGCATCGGCCGACCGCCCACCTGTTCCCAGGCGCTGAGGCGATCTTGGATCGTGGCGATCGGCGTGAGCGATTCCACGCCCAAATCGATGTCGATCTTGCGCCGACTCAGGTTGTCGACGATCACGACATCGTGGCCGGCATCCGCCAGATTCACCGAGCAGGGCCAGCCACAGAAGCCGTCGCCGCCGAGAACGAGAACCTTCATCCCAGGACTCCTGTGAACGAGCAAATGCTCGGTTAGGGCAAGCTACTACAGGTGTTCCGCCCCCCTTCCCGGGCAGGGGTCCCCAGGCTTGCTTGGCAGGTTTGGACCCTCCGCAAGAGTCTTGATTCGGCTTGGGCCCTGGAACGTCGTGAAAGGGAGCAGTCAGCCTCAGCTGATGCCCACGGCCACGGCCAGCAGCAGCAGCACCAGGGCCGCCCCGCCGATCATCAGCACCAGGCTGGCGGGGCTGGGGCCCTGGCCGGCCGCCATCACCTCCATGCGTGGTTCCTTGGCGAAGGCATTGAGGCGCCCTCCGTCCTCCTGGGTGACGGCCATGGTGTGGGTCCCGAAGTGGGCCAGACCATAAGGGGGGTCGTTGGCCGGATCGCCCATCCGGTACTGAACGTCACTCACCCAGCGGCGGTCTTGCGTTCCTTGAGCCCTCGATGGCCAGGAGCTGGGAGCCCTACCCACCTCCGTTAGCCATTAAGGGCCCACCAGACCCTGTTGGGGGGAGCTGGCGCTGGCCTGGGCCCGTCTGGGCAACCGGCCGGCCAGAAAGGCGGTGCGGCCGGCTTCGCAGGCCTGTCCCATGGCGTGGGCCATGGCGGCCGGATCTCCGGCCAGGGCGATGGCGCTGTTGATCAGCAGGGCGTCGGCTCCCATTTCCATGGCCTGGGCCGCCTCGCTGGGCACACCGATGCCCGCATCAACCACCACCGGTACCCGGCTGTTTTCGATGATCAGGGCGATGTTGGCGGCATTGCGAATGCCCTGGCCCGAGCCGATCGGCGAGCCCAGGGGCATCACCGTGGCGCAGCCAGCTTCCTCTAGGTGTTTGGCCAGGATCGGATCGGCGTTGATATAGGGCAACACTGTGAAGCCCTCTTTTACCAGGATTTCGGCCGCCCGCAGGGTGCCGATCGGATCGGGCAGCAGGTGGCGGGAATCCGGGATCACCTCGAGTTTTACGAACGTGTTGTCCTCCTGGCCGGCCAGCTTGGCCAGCTCCCGGCCGAGGCGGGCGACCCGCACCGCCTCCTCGGCGGTGGCACAGCCGGCGGTGTTGGGCAGCATCCAGATGCGTTGCCAGTCGATCGCTTCCAGCAGGCCTTCGTGGCCGGAGGCCTGGCTTTGCACCCGGCGCACGGCGACGGTGACAATCTCGCAGCCACTGGCCACCAGGCTGGCCTGCATGGCCGCCAGGCTGGGGTACTTGCCGGTGCCGGTCATCAGGCGGCTGCGGAAGCGGCGACCGCCGATCACCAGGCCAGGGTCCTGGGCGGGACTGGCGACGGCTGCGCTTGGAAGGGGATTGGGGCTATGGGCCATTCCGCTCGTGGATTTCTCCAGGGATGGACAACGGACAACTCCAGGATTGGAGCCAGGTTGGAAGGTACTGCCTGGCCCTTGTCGCCGCCCTACTTGCCCTTAGCCTGTGGGCAAGTCCAGGTGCAGCTGTGATTCCCTTTCTGTTGGCCGCGACCACCCTGGGGGTCGGCGACATCGTGCCCTTCAAGGCGCCCCCCCGCAGTGAGCAGGCCGCAGATGCGGCCGTGCTGGGCGAACTGGCGCCGATCGATACCTTTGATCCCGTTGCCCGGGCGGCCCTGATCACCAGCCAGTTGCCGCGCCAGTGGAACGGCACCTACCAGGCCTTCAATGGCGGTTCGGTGTTGCCCGTGACCCTCAAGCTGGTTTCCGTGCGGGCCCTGGGTCAGATGGTTGATCTCCACGGCGAGATGACCGTGGGTTCGGTGGCGGTGCCCGTTCAGGGCAATCTCAATGCCAAATCGGACCAGCTCGACCTGTTGGTGCTCGCCACCAACAAGGTGGCCGGCCTGGAGATGGGCGGTGAATTTCAGGGGCTGGAATCCCTGGCCCTCAATGGTTGGATTGCGCCCCGACTGACCAACAGTGGCGGCCAGCTGGTCTTGAACCCAGTGCAGGTGGCAGGCCAAACCCCCCGGGGCGTCACCAAGTCCCAGCCTGTTAAGGGTCTCTGGTAGGAGGCTCCCGTAATCCTTAGACCTTCGTGCGCTCCAGCCGCTTGAGTCGTTTGCGGGCCGTTTTGTTGGAGGAGTCGAGCTCCAAGACCTGGCGGTAGGTGGCCAGGGCTTCATCGGCCTTACTTTGCTTTTCTAGGGCAAAGGCCAAGTTGTTCAAGGCCACCGGGTAGGCCTGTTTGAACTTCAGGGCGTAACGGTAGTGGCGGATCGCTGCGGCGTAATTATTTTGGGCGGCCAGGGCAAAGCCGAGGGCGTTCTGAATCAGGGCTTGAGCTTCGGCCGGTTCGCCATCGGCGGTTTTAAGGGCCAGCTTGAGGCTGGCGGCGGCTTCGCCATAGAGCCGTTTGCGCAGTTGCACCGAGCCCAGCTCGTAGAGGTCGGCGCAGGAGCGATCGCTGGATTTCGCCACACCCTCGAGCCGGCCCAAGGTGGCTTCATCACGGCGCACACGAAAAATCTGCCTGGCAACCACCACGGCGGCGCCACCAAGCAGAACGATTAGACCGATGAGATAGGCCTGGGGAAGCAGATGATCCATGGGCCTACCAGGCGAATTCAGCTATTGGCGGCGCCAACCACTGCGGTGAAACTGGTCGGGTCAACAACGGCCAGCTGGGCCAACATCTTGCGGTTGATCTGCACATCGACCTTCTTGAGGCCACCGATCAGTCGGCTGTAGCTGAGGCCGTTAAGGCGAGCTGCGGCGTTGATGCGGGCAATCCAGAGGCGGCGGAAGTCGCGCTTGCGGCGGCGACGGTCCCGGTAGGCATTGCAGAGGGCCTTCATCACCCGCTGGTTGGCGGTGCGGAACAGGGAGCCACTGCTGCCCTGGAAGCCCCGGGCGAGGCGCAGGATTTTGTTACGGCGTTTGCGGGCGACATTGCCCCTCTTAACGCGTGCCATGGATGGATCTCAGGGAAAGGGAAAAACGGGAACCCGCGCAGCGATCAGCTGTAGGGGAGCATGGCGCGCACGTTGTCTGCGTCGCGCTCGTTGACAAGGGCCATGGTGCCGAGGTGGCGCTTGCGCTTCGGGCTCTTGTGATCGAGCAGGTGATTGAGGAAAGCACGCCGCCGCATGAACTTCCCACTGCCGGTGGCCTTGAACCGCTTGGCGGCAGCTTTGCGGGTCTTGAGCTTCGGCATGTCTCTCGCCGCTCGGGCACAAACAATCAAAGTACGACGCGGAAGTGCCTTCCGCCAAGCTCCCGTCCCCAGGCCGTGCCCCCA
>JAEMQZ010000034.1:0-7305 GCA_016463595.1 Synechococcales cyanobacterium SupBloom_Metag_052
ACCGCTGCCCTTGGCTGGCCCATTGCTGCAAGCGCCGCCGCCAGCCAAGGGTGCGGAGGAGGCCGGTGGCCCCCCCGATCTGCCCGATAGTTTTTGGTGCTGGTTACTCGTGGGCTACGTACCGCCGGAACGATCCGCCTAGATTCGCGCCACCGCAGCCGCGCCCGGGGCAACCGCCATGCCTTCAACCAGGGTTTCCCCATCCCCAACAGCCTTGAGCGAGCCGGGATCGGTATTACTGGTGGGTTCGTGCGAACCGTTCAGCGGCAAATCAGCCCTTGTGCTTGGCCTGGCCCGGCACCTGATCAACAAGGGAGCCCAGATTCGCTTTGGCAAACCCCTGGGCACCAGTGAGGAGGCCGAGCGCAAGGCGGCCGGCCCGGATTTCGATCCCAGCAGCACCCCCATGGCGGAGCGCACCCCGACCGGGGAGTTGCTCTTGGATGCGGACGTGCGCTTCGTGGGCGAAATCCTCGGCCTCAGCCCCGACCAGCTCCTGCCCTGTTTGCACCTGTCCGATCCGAGCACGGCCAGGGATCGGCTGCTCTCCGGCGACCTAGACGCGGGCCTGGGCCTGGGCCGGTTGCAGGCCCAGCTAGGCACCGGCATCGATCAGATCACCTTGCTGGAGATGGCGGGCAGCCTGTCGGAAGGACTGCTCTACGGCCTGAGCCTGCCCCAGCTCGCCCACCAACTCCAGGCTCCCGTGGTGCTGGTGCACCCATGGAGCGATGCCCGTAGCGCCGATCCGCTGCTGGAGGCCTTCGGCCAACTTGGTTCCCTGTTGGCGGGGGTTGTGCTCAATGGGGTCGCCCCCGAGACCATGGCCGGATTGCTTGAGGCCGAGGTGCCCGCCCTAGAGCGGTTGGGGATCCCCGTGTTTGGGGTGATGCCCCGCAGCCCCCTGCTGCGCAGCGTCACGGTGGAGGAACTGGCCAGGCGCCTGGAGGCCCGGGTGCTCTGTTGCCGGGAACGGCTCGATCTGCTCGTGGAAACCCTCAGCATCGGCGCCATGAATGTCAATTCAGCCATGGAGTTTTTCCGGCGGCGGCGCAATATGGCTGTGGTAACGGGGGCCGACCGCACCGACATCCAACTGGCAGCCCTAGAGGCCTCCACCCAGTGCCTGATCCTCACCGGTGCAGGCGAACCCCTGCCCCAGTTGATTTCCCGCGCCGAAGAACTCGACGTCCCCCTGCTCAAGGTGGAGCATGACACCTTGACCACGGTCGAAGTGATCGAAAGAACCTTTGGCCATATGCGCCTGAACGAAGCGGTGAAGGCCACCTATGCCGTCCGCTTGGTGGCGGAACATTGCCAGTTCGATCGCCTCGATGCCCGCCTGCGCTTGCCGGTTCCGGCCTGAAGGAGGCCGCTTACTGGCAGCATCGCGGCTTCAAGACTGCTAGTTTCAGATTGCAAGTAGAGGGCGATTGGTGACCCGGTCCCTAGATCTGCCCGCCCTGGACCGTATCGACACCCTGGCCCAGGAGCTGGCCTTGCTCCAGGATCGGGGCAAGCGCCGCATTGCCATCCTGGGCAGCCGCCATGTGCCAGTGGTGTCCGTGCATCTGGTGGAGCTGGTGGCCCGCTCCCTGGCCCAGGAAGGCCACAGCTTGATCACCTCCGGCGCCCTAGGGGTGAACTCGGCCGTGATTCGCAGTGTGCTGGATGTGGATCCCGCCCGCCTCACCGTGTTGCTCCCCCAGAGCCTCGATCGTCAGCCCAGCGAATCCCGCGAGCAACTGGAGCGGGTACTCAACTTGGTGGAGAAACCGGAGCACGATGAGCTGCCCCTACCGATGGCCAGCAGCCTCTGCAACCAGGAAATCATCAGTCGCTGTGACCAGCTGATTTGCTATGCCTTCCACGACAGTGAAACCCTGCTGGCCAGTTGTCGCATCGCCGAAGACATGGGCAAGGTTGTGAGCCTGATGTTCTTCGACTAAGCCCCCTATTGCTTGAGGCCAAGGCCCAGCAGCCGGGCCTGCAGGGGCCAATGGCTGGGGATTTGATCGGGATGGGGTGGGAGAGCTAGCCGCTCAACCCGCCAACAACGCCAACAGACCTGCGCCGTAGAGCAGGGTTGTGCAGACCAAAGCCGTGGCCCAGCAGAGCGAGCGCAGCAGCGGCTTGTTGCTCACATAGGCGCCGACATAGACGAACCTCAAGAGGGGGTGGGCCAGGGCAACCGCTGCGGCCCAGGGAGCCGTGACCCCCACTAGTAGGCAGAGCAGGGCCGCGGGGGCGTGAAGCACAAAGGCCTCAAAGCAATTTTGATGGGCCCAACTTGCGCGCTGGCCCCAGGCGGGCAAGCGCTCAAACATCGCCCGGGGGGCCGCGATATCAGCCATCGTGAAATTGGATTGGGACCGGGCCGCCCCGAGCGGCACGATGCTCGCCACCAGCACCAGCGCGGCCAACACCAGGGACCAGGCGAAGGGTGCCGAGGCCGAGGCGCCCAGCAGGGCCGGCGACGTGAAAGCGAAGGGAATCATGGTTGCGTTGGCGGCTGACTCTTTCTAAAGCGCCGGTGGTGAAACCCTGTTGCTAGGGGGCCGGCGAAGGACGGCACCAGTGGGGCCAAGGGCTGCCTCCGCATCCATTGGCAACGCTTGCCCTGGGAGCGCGAATGATCAGCAACGCTGTGCTCCCCCGTTTTCCCCGGCTATCCCAGGTTTTCCCCAGAAAAGCGAAGCTTTTCCCCCAGAGCCCCCGCCGAGACCCCGCCAGGGCTGAAGGCCGGTGCCAATCCCTGGGGAATGGCACCCTTCCCCTTGACGGCCATGGGCCGATGGCCTCGCCAGGACCCTGGCAAAGGCTCCGGCGCCCCAAGGCCAAGTGGCTGGCAACTTCGCAGCGGTTGTCCCACGGGTCCAGAAGTCCAGGCCCCGCTTGCACGGCAGGGGATGGTTGGGAGGTCGAAGAACGTCTAGGCAGCCAGAGCGCATGAACCAAATTCCCGACCACGCGCCCCGCAGCGTCTCGATTGAGAACCAGTTTCCCGAGGACCTGTTCGACGCCATGCGGGAGTTCGTTCGGGTGCATCCCCAATGGGACCAATACCGCCTGATGCAAGCGGCCCTGGCCGGTTTTCTCTTCCAGCAAGGCTGCCAAGACCGGGCCGTGGCCCGGCATTACCTCGACGGCCTCTTCCAGCGGGAAGGGAGTCCCCAGGGCCGGCCCGGTTGATCAAAGCGCTGCCACCAGGCCGATCCACTGTTTAGAACGGTTCCCCATCCACAATCAACACCATGCTCCTGGCGGTCAGCGGCGCCTCCGGTAAAACGGGCTGGCGGGTAGTCCAAGGGGCCCTGGCCCGGGGCCATCAGGTACGGGCCCTGCTCCGCCCCGGTTCCGAGGTGCCCCCAGGCCTGGATGGGGCCGAACTAGTGCGCCTGGAACTAGGGGATGGCCCAGCCCTGGCCCAAGCCCTAGGGGGCTGCCAAGCCCTGGTGATCGCCACTGGCGCCAGGCCGGGCATCGATCTCACGGCGCCCCTGCGGGTGGATGCCTGGGCCGTGGGCAGCCAGATCCGGGCCTGCGAAGCGATCGGGGTGAACCGGGTGCTGTTGGTGAGCTCCCTCTGCTCTGGCCTGTGGTGGCATGCCCTCAACCTTTTCGGCCTGATCCTGGTGGTGAAGCGACTGGGCGAACGGGCCCTCGAGAGCAGCAGCCTGGATTGGACGATCGTCCGCCCCGGCGGCCTGAGCGAATCGGAAACCGGGCTTGATCAAGAACAGATGAAATACTCCAAGGCAGGCCAACAACAGGACGGCCGCATTCCGCGCCGGCTCGTGGCCCAGGTGTGCCTCGATGCCCTGGAAACGCCCCTGAGCCAGAAGCGGATCATCGAAATCACCAGCAAGCCTGCCGTTGAAGCCAGCGATGGCCCAAAGAACCCCAAAACAGACAGCACTGAAACGGGCAGCACTGAGGCGGGCAATTCCAAAAGCTGTGGAGCCGTGATCACCGCAGATAGCCAGGCAGGACTGGCAAGTTGGCTAACGACGAACCCCTAGAACAGCTTCCATTTTTGGCGATCAAGTTCGACACTTGACCCTTAAAAGCGATGCATCAGATCGAGCTCACCCATTAGGGGCATAACCCTGTCCGAATCTGGGGCTCGGAATGTTCCTGAAATGGGGCAACGGGTTTGACCAACCATGCAGAGTTTCACCCATACCGGCGCCGGCTAGCGGCCAGGATTGCGTCAACCGACCAAACCACCAGCCTGCCGATGCCGATCGTTTGCGCCGAGCGCCTCAGCAAGACCTACCGGGTCGCCCAGAAGCAGCCGGGTCTGGGCGGAACCCTGCGCCATTTTTTCTGGCGCCGCAGCCGCTTGGTCGAGGCCGTGCGCGACCTCAGTTTCTCGATCGAGCCCGGCGAGATGGTGGGCTTCCTCGGAGCCAATGGCGCTGGCAAAACCACCACGTTGAAAATGCTCAGCGGCCTGGTTTATCCCAGTGGCGGCAACCTGCTGGTGGCAGGCCATAGCCCCCAACGCCGCCAGGCCAGCTTCCTGCGCAGCATCACCCTGGTGATGGGCCAAAAGCAGCAGCTGATTTGGGACCTGCCACCGCTGGACTCCTTTCGGGTCAATGCGGCGGTTTATGGACTCGATGACACTGAAGCCAAGCGGCGCATCAACGAATTGGCCGAAATGTTGGAGCTGGGCGAGGAACTCACCCGGCCGGTGCGCAAGTTATCCCTAGGCGAGCGCATGAAGGCCGAACTGCTGGCTGCCCTGTTGCACCGGCCTTCGCTGCTGTTTCTCGATGAACCCACCCTGGGCCTCGATGTCAACGCCCAGGCGCGGGTGCGCACCTTCCTGGCCGACTACAACCGCCGCCACGGCGCCACCGTGCTGCTCACCAGCCACTACATGGCCGATATCACCGCCCTCTGTCCCAGGGTGCTGCTGATCCACCAGGGCGGCCTCTTCTATGACGGCAGCCTGGAGGCCCTGACCCAGCGCCTCTCCCCCTGCCGCCTGGTGAGGCTGGAGTTGAAAACCCCCCTACCGGCCTCTGCATTCAGCTCCTATGGCCAGGTGGAGGCCATCGATGGCCGCGAGGTGAAACTGCTGATCGCCCGGGACCAGCTCACCGGCGCCGTGGCACGGCTGCTGGGGGACCTGGAGGTGTTGGATCTGGAGGTGGCAGATCCACCGATTGAGGATGTGATCGGCCAACTGTTCCAAAAGGGAGTTGTGCAATGAGAGGGGCTCAATCCATGCGCATTGCCCGGGTTTTACTCTCCAGCCAATACGCCTACATGCTCGAATACCGGGCAGAAATTGCCCTGTGGACCCTCTCTGGAGTGGTGCCTTTCATCATGTTGGCCCTCTGGAGCCAGGTGGATGCCAGCGGCGGTGGCACTGGCGAACTAGGTCTGAATCGGCTGCAGTTGGGGCGCTATTTCCTATCGGCTTTTATCGTGCGCCAGTTCACGATCGCCTGGGTGGTTTGGGCCTTCGAGGAGGACGCCTTACAGGGCCGCCTCTCCCATGCCCTCCTGCAACCCCTGCATCCGCTTTGGCGCTACCTGGGCGCGCACCTGGCCGAACAGGCGACCCGGCTGCCCTTTGTGGCCCTGCTTGTGGGTCTATTTTTTCTGCTGCAACCGGACACGGTCTGGCTGCCGTCCCTGGGCCAAGCCTTCGCGGCCTTGCTGGCGATCTGGATGGCTTTTACGATTAATTTCCTGCTGCAGAGTGCCATCGCCATTCTCTGCTTCTGGAGCGAACGGGCCAACGCCCTGGAGCGGCTGCTCTACATCCCCTATCTCTTCCTTTCGGGGTTGGTGGCGCCCTTGGAGGTGTTCCCGCCAGCCGTGCGCGCCGCCGCCCTCTGGACTCCCTTCCCCTACATGATTGCCTTTCCAGCCCAGCTGCTCTCGGGTAACCCGCCCAGCATTAGCGGTGGTTTTGCGGCCATGGCGCTCTGGATTGCCCTGTTGCTTCCCCTAGTAGCGCTGCTCTGGAAGGCAGGGGTGCGCCGCTACTCAGCCATGGGGGCCTGAAGCCATGGGCCGCTACCTGCTCACCCTGCGGCGTTTCTGGGCCACGGCCCTAGCGGGCCAACTCGAATATCAGCTCAATGTGCTGATCGACCTACTTGCCATGGCCGGCAACCTGGCTGGCAGCCTGTTTGTGATCAGCCTTTTTTATGGACCCGGCCGCAGCCTCGGGGGCTGGAGCTGGGAGTCGGCCCTGGTGGTGGTGGGGGTTTACACGGTGCTTGATGGGGCCTGCAGTTCGTTGCTAAGGCCCAACTTGAGCACGATTGCCACCCATGTGCAGCAGGGCACCCTGGATTTCATCCTGCTCAAACCGATCGACAGTCAGTTCTGGCTGTCTTTTCGCACCGTTTCACCCGCCGGCCTGCCAGAGATTGGCTCGGGGCTGGGGCTGATCCTCTGGGCCGCTAGCAAGGCCGGCGCCTCCCCCACCCCCACGGGTTGTCTGACTGCGGCCTTAATGCTGGCCTCAAGCCTGGTGATTCTTTACAGCCTCTGGTTTGGTCTGGCCACCACCTCGATCTGGTTCGTCAAAACCTGGAATGCCACCGAAGTGTTGCGCGCGGCCCTGACGGCAGGCCGGTATCCGATCAGCGCCTACCCCCTGGGCCTGCGCAACCTGCTCACGGTGGTGCTGCCGGTGGCCTTCCTCACCACGGTGCCTGCCGAGGCCATCCTGGGCCGGGTCAGTGTCGGAGCCGCTGCGGCGTCCCTGCTGATGGCCACGGTCACTCTGATGCTATGTCGGGGGTTCTGGCGCTATGCCTTGCGCTTTTACAGCTCGGCGTCGAGTTAATCGAGCTGATTGGTCAACAGGGATGGGACTCCCTGTCGGCACGATCACCGGCCCCCTTGCCGGTGATGCGGGAAACTGGATTGACGAGAAGCGCTATCCATGCCCCAGACCCTGCGGGACCGCCGCTCACCGCTAGTGAGTCTGCGCCCAGCCACCAACGATCAACAAGATGCGGCCCCCACGGATCCAAATTCCCAGGCCGGAGCCTCCAGTCGGCGCAATGGCTTTGGTGGGGGCTCCAGCAAGGGCTCGGCGAAAGCGGGCAAGCCGGGTGCCAAAGGCCGCAAGAAAAAGGGCACCGGCCTAAGCGCAGCCGATCGGGGCCCCCTGGGCAAGGATCCAGACCTGGAAGCGATTGTGGCCAGACAACGGTTGCACCTGGCCCTCTCCGGTCGCCTAAGCGAAGCCGAAGTGACGCGGGCCTGGAAGCTGGCCGCCGGTGAACACCATCCCGACCGGGGCGGCCTGCATGACACCATGCAACT
>JAEMQZ010000034.1:7405-17549 GCA_016463595.1 Synechococcales cyanobacterium SupBloom_Metag_052
ATCTTCCAAGCTAGAAGCGCTCTTGTAGCAATAGCTTGAACGTGGACCGATTTCAGGAGCTTCCTTAAAATTTCGAATCCTGGGGCCAAGCCCCCCTATCCACCACCACCGGCCCGGCCCGATTTTCCACCCCCCGCAAGGCCGCCCCGGCCTGGTGAAGCCAGCAGGGCCCCCAATCGCAACGCCTCTGCCGCCTCTGCCAGGCGCCATTGCCCGGCGGCCAAGCCAGCCAGGCTGAGCGGATCGCCGCCATCCATCAGATCGATCGAAACCCGGATCAACCGCAGGGTGGGCAGGCCAACGGCCGCCGTCATGCGGCGCACCTGGCGGTTCCGCCCTTCGCGCAACTCGATCTCCAGCCAAGCGGTGGGCACCTGCAGCCGGTGCCGGATCGGCGGCTGGCGCTCAGCGATCGCCGCAACTTCCAGCTCGACGGGTTCGAGTCGGCGGGCCCGGGCCTCCAGAGTTAGTCGACCCTGGATCAGGAGCCCCTGGCGCAGGGCCGCAAGGGCTGGCGGGGCTGGAGTGCCTTCCACCTGCACCCAGTAACGGCGCCAGTGGCCCCAGGCCGGATCGGTGAGCCGATGCTGCAGCCGGCCGTTGTCCGTTAAAACCAGCAAGCCTTCGCTATCGGCATCGAGGCGGCCAGCGGCATAAATCTCGGCAACCTGGATGTGGTCGGCCAGGCAGCCCCAGCGACTCCCAGGCTCGGGGGTGAACTGGCTGAGTACCCCGTAGGGCTTATGGAATAACAGGGTGGTCAGGGGCTCCAGGAGATCTGGGGTTTCAGGAAGCCTGGCGGGCCTTCCAAAGGTTGACAGCGCCGATGCAAATTAATAACAGGCCCAGGTCCATCGAAAGCGGAGGCAGGTTCATCAAGGGCTAGGGCCGGGCTGGCAGGAGGGATGGTGGCGTGACCCTAGGCGCCAGCAGCGAGCCGCGCGGATGGGTTTCTCCCCCCTCGGCGGCAATGGCGCCACCTAGGGTGGATGGTGAAGTTCGAAATGGTCCAGGCGGCAGCGCATGATCGAGACATCCGGCGTGATCGAGAAGGAGCAGGGCAACGGGTTTTACCTGGTGATGCTCGAGCAGCCGGCCGGTCACCAGTGCCTCTGCCGGGCGGCGGGCAAACTGACGAAATTCCGCATCAAGCTGCTGGCGGGAGACAAGGTGTTGGTGGAAATCAGCCCCTACGACCTGACCCGCGGCCGCATCACCTACCGGGAGCGCAATGCCGGCGCCACCGGTCCCCGTCCTGGTGGCAACAGGCCCGGTGGACCTCGTCGGCGTTGAGCAGGCGCCATCAAAGAAATAGCCCCTGGCCGATCCAGCCATTGGGGCATTTTTTGTGGGCAAGCCTGGGGCCCTTGCACCCACCCAGGCCCAGGCAGGACCATGGCCATTACCAGCCCTAGAGCAGGGCCTCAATCGCAGCCTTGAATTCGCTGCGCTGCTTCACCCCCTTGAACTGCTGCTTGAGCTCCTTGCGGAAGAACAGCTGCACCGTGGGGGTGCCGGTCACACCGGCTTGCTCGGCGATCGCCTGGTCGGTCTCAATATCAATCTCCACCCCCTGGGCGGCGCCGGCAAAGTCTTGCAGTACCCGCTTGAGCTGGGGCTTGAGCACATGGCAAGGGCCACAGCTGGGCGACGAATAGACCACCAGCAGGGGCCTATCGCAGTCGTGGTAGAGCTTGCGCAGGGCGTAGCCGCCCTTTTGCCACAGGGCTGAGGGGTCGTAGTTGGCCTCATCGCTGATCGCCGTGCGTACGGGCTCTCCGGCCGGGGCCGGATCGACCGGGTTGTGACTCACGGTGATCGCCAGGTCATGGTGGGTGAGCCAGCGTTCCGCCGCCAGGGCCGCCTGGCAGCCACTGCCGGCGGCCGTAATCCCCTGGCGCCACTCGGTATCGGCCACGTCGCCGGCAGCAAACACCCCCTCGACACTGGTTTCAGGCCGGCCAGATCGCACCTGCAGGTAGCCCTGGCCATCGAGCTCGATTTGACCGGCCACCAGGCCCGTATTGGGGGTGTGACCGATCGCATAGAAGAGCCCCTTCACGGCCAAGGTTTGCTCCTGGCCAGTGGAGGTATGGCGCAGCTGAATCGTTTCAAGCCAGTCTCCACCAGCCACATCGACCAGATCCTGGTTCCAGTGCACGCTGATGGCGGGATTGGCCAGCACCCGATCGGCCATGGCCTTGCTGGCCCGCAGGGCATCGCGGCGCACGATCAAATGGACCTGGCTGCCGTATTTGGTGAGATACACCGCCTCCTCGCAGGCTGAATCGCCGCCGCCAACTACGGCCAGTTCGGCGTTGCGGAACTGGGGGGTGGCCCCATCGCAAATGGCGCAGGCGCTAATGCCCCGGCTCCAAAAATCCTGTTCATGGGGCAGGCCGAGCCGGTTGGCGCTGGCGCCCGTGGCCAGGATCAGGGCCTGGGTTTCGATCACCTGGCCCTCCACCGTGAGGCGATAGGGGCGCTGGAGCAAGTCGATCGCATCGGCGTCAGCCTCAATCAGGCGCGTGCCCCAGCGCACGGCTTGGGCCTTCATCCTGTCCATCAGGTCGGGGCCCAGGATCCCATCGGGAAAGCCGGGGAAATTCTCCACATCGGTGGTGGTCATCAGCTGGCCGCCGGCGATGCCACCGGCCTGGAAGCCCGTGATCAGCAGGGGGCTGAGGTTGGCCCGGGCGGCATAGATGGCGGCGGTGTAGCCGGCGGGCCCGGAGCCGACAATGACCAGGTTTTCCGGGGCGACCTGGGGAATAGCGGCAGAGGCCATGGGCTTAGGCGGACTCACTTCGCTTTCAATCTAGGTCCCTTCCCCCGGCTGCTGGGGCCTGCTTCAGCCCCCATAGGCCCCCCAAAAAATGACCCGAAGAGCAAAAATTTGCAGGATTCTGGGGGTAAACCAGGAAAACTACCTTGCCTTTGATCCCATCTGTCTCGCCACCGACCGGTCTAATTGCGCAGACCGTCTCCCGCAGGACGATCGCTCAGCATCCCGCCTGGCAAGACCTTGGGAACCATCAACACCGATTCGGCCAGCAGCTCCGGCTGGTCATCCAGGCAGAGGATCCACTCACGAAACTCCTGGGTGAGGGCAAAGCTGTCCTCGTAGCGCTCGCGGGCGTCGAGGTTGGTAATACGTGCTATTGACCAGTTCATCGCCACCGAGAGGCGCCGTTGGATCGAACCGTGCATGATTCAGCTCCTTAAGGAGCCACGCTGGTCGACACGGGGCCGGGCCAGGGCGGCAGGTACGCAGAAGTTCGCATTGTTTCTGGATCCAGTGTGTAATCACGGCTGCAGCAGAAAGTTCGGCAGTTGGGGGCCTCGCAGGCGAATCAGGTCGCCGGCCCCCTCGGCCATGGCCTCCAGGGGCAATCCCGGCGCCCGGCCCCAGCCCTGGGGGTCTGCCATTTCGGCCACCCCAGGCTTGCTGCGCAGTAGGTAGGGCTCACTGATCGACCAACTGCGGGCGTACTGCATCAGCAGCGGATCGGCTGGAGCAAACACATAGGAGGGATGGCGGGGCACGGCTTCCAGCTGGCTGCGCTCGCCATCCATGCGCACTGCCCGGGTGATCGCCTGCACGAAGCGGCTGCGGGTCACCACCGTTGTCAGATAGGCCACGACCCGTAGCCGCGGGGCATCAAAGCCCTCCGAGGCCATATCGATACTCACCAGCCAGTCGGCACGGCCGTTCTGGAACTCGGCCAGCCGGCTAGCCGCCTCGGGGTCCTGGGAATGGACGAGCACCACCTGGTCGCCCTCTTCGATCAGCAGCTGGCCCAGGCCGCGGGCGTGGGCGATGTCGCGGGCAATCACGATGCCGCCGGCGCCAGGATGGTGGCGCCGCACCATCTCCAGGCGTTTGCGGGCATTCAGCAGCACCCGTAGGGCAATGCTGCTGCCATCGCCTAGGCGGATCGCCCGGCGCAGGTTGCGGGCCCGCCAACTTTCCCGCTCTTCGGCCGAAAGGGGGGAGCGTTCAAGGTCTGGATTGGTGCCCTCCTGGCGGCCGTGGTCGATCCAGCCATCTTGAAAGCGGAATTCCAGGGGCCGCACATCGCCGGCGGCAATCAGTTGGCGCGGTTCGACGCTCAGGTCCGGCGCGATCAACTCGACCATGGCGCCAGCCTCCTGAACCTGGACGCGACGGGCGGAGCAGAAACCCAGGTTGTCGGCCCGAAAGGGGGTGCCGGTGAGCCCAAGCCGCAGGCTGGCGCCGGCGGTTAGGGCGCTGAAGGTGTGCCCCCAGGCGCTGGCCTCCGGCTCTTCCGGATCGAGGCCCAGGTGGTGCACCTCATCGGCAATCGCCAGCCAGGCGCCGAGCTGGGCGCCAGCTAGCTGCTCCTGCAGGGCCGCCAGGTTGCGACTCGCCGCCTGGTAGGTGAGCAGCAGGCCATGCCAGGGGTTCGCGCCTTCGCTTGGATTGGCCCCAGCAAAGGCGGGGTCCCAGTCGCGCAGCTCCAAACCGAGGCGGCTGGCGGCCAGGCGCCATTGGCTCGCAATCGAACTGCGATGGGTGAACACCACAAAGCGTTGCAGCCGCCCATCGGCGGCGAGGGCTTGATACCCCAGGAGGGCGCCGAGGGTTTTGCCGGCCCCGGGACCGGCGTGGATGAGCACGTCCTGGCCGCCAGGTTCTTGGCGCTCCAGGCGGCGGCGCAGCAACTGGATCAGCTGGCTTTGCCACTGGCGCGGCCGGGGCGACTGGACACCTTTGGCAGGGCCGGAAACCAGGGTGAAGGACGGTGCTGCCATGGCGCCATTGTGTCGCCGCTCCAGGGATCGGCATCCGGGCCGCTGATTGGGACCACGATCACTGTTGAAAATGGGTGTTTTGGCCCATTCCCAATTGAGCCAGGCTCTCTAGTTTCAAGCCATCAGCCAGCTTCAGGGTGTTCCCCTACTAGTCCATGGATGCCTGTTTGCCCTTCTCTTTTGCTGTGGACCATTGGCGCGAGCGGTTCGAGCACGTTTGGCAGCAGGAATGCGACATTGATCCGATCATCCTGCGGACCCGTTTTCTGCGCCTCAGGGGCTGCTTGCAGCAAGCCCGCTGCCTAGACCAGGAATTACTTCCCTATTTCTGAAGCAGCAGCCGGGCTCGAAAAAATTGTTCGCTAGCGGCTCTAGCCAAAAGTCCAAACTAGACAAGGCAATCATTTGCACTGAACTCGGGCAACTTTCAATTTGCATGATTAGATAGTTCTGCCCCAACAAGAAGTGAACCTGCCCCGGGCTGGGTAAAGCTTTTTGATTGGTGCTTAAAGGCCTATGGAGGCTGAAGTGCTGTGCCTACGCATCTGCGTCCTGGGGCGGATTTTTGCCCCAGGATGGTCATGCTCGCGCCTGGGCGGCCCTAGGCGGCCTAGCGGCTTGGGGCCGGCGGGTTGGCTGCCAAGCTGCTCCACCAGAGGCTTGGTCCAAGCTTGGAGTATCCACTAGCTACAGAGCTGGGTTTGCCCCCCTTTCGGCCGCGCTGGCCCTGGTGGGGCGCCGACCTCCAGACCCTGCGGGACACCCTGCGGAACCCGGCCTTAGGGCCCGACCAGGGACAGCCGATCCTGACGGATCTGGGCCAGGGTGACCGGTTGCTGTCGTCCCTGGATGGGCCCCTTGATCGGGCCACGAATCGGCCCCTGGGGCAGGGGGGTGCTGCTGGCCAGGCCAGGGGCCTGGTGCTCGTGCTCCACGGCCTGGGCGGCTCGAGCCAGGCAGCGGGCGTGCGGCGCCTAGGCCAGCTTCTGCAACGCAACGGCTTTGCCGTGCTGCGGCCCAACCTGCGCGGGGCCGGCCAGGGCCGACCCCTGGCTAGGGGCTCCTACGCCGCCCAGTGCAATCGCGACCTACTGCCCTTGCTCGCCCAGGCGCGACAGCTGGCCGGGGGCCGTCCCCTGCTGGCGGTGGGCCTCTCCCTGGGCGGAACCGTGTTGCTAAACGGCTGCCTGGCCCAGGAGCCGCTGGGCTCGCCAACCTCCAGCCCCCTTGGCTTGCCCCGCCTCGATGGCTTGGCCTGCGTCAGTAGCCCCCTGGATCTGGTCGCCTGTTCGGCCCAGATTGACCAGCCCCGCAACCGGCTTTACCAACGCTGGTTGTTGCAGCGGCTGCATCGGCAGGTGCGGACCGAACCCCTGGCCGATCGATCAGAGGCCGTGCCAAAGGACCCAGGGGGCCCGCCGCCATCGATCCGCAGCTTTGATACCCAGATCACAGCCCCCCGCTGGGGCTACCCCTCGGTGGAGGCCTACTACACCGGGGCCAGTCCCTTGGCACGGCTGCTCCAGGGCGCCCAGGGCAGGGGGCTCGGCCTGCCGCCGGCCCTCTGGCTTCATGCCAGCGACGATCCCTGGGTGCCCGTCAATGGGACCGAGGCCCTAGCGGCAGCCCTGGCCAAGTTCAGCAGGGAAAGGGGGCCTGGCCGGAGCGATGCGGCGGTGTTGATCACCCCTGGCGGCGGCCACAACGGCTTCCACGCTCAAGGGGATCCGAGCACGGCCAGCTGGAGCGATCGGCTGGTGCTGGCCTGGTTACTTCGGCTAGTGGAATCCCCCAGCTGATCCAAAAGGTCTAGGGCGATCCCGGCGGGGCCTCCAGGGGCAAGGAGCGCTGCTGAAACGGCCATCGCTTCACAATCCAGGCCTCGATCGGCTGGCCGCCAACCACATGCTCGATCAAGATGCGTTCGATGCGCTCTGGCGTGACGCCGCCATAAACGATTCCTTCCGGCCAGATCAACAGGATCGGTCCTTCGCGGCAGATGCGCAGGCAGTCGGCCTTGGTACGCAAGACAATCCCACCAGGGCGTCCAGGGGTTTCGAGGCCCAGCTCACGGACCAGGACCTTGAGCCGTTGCCAACTGGCCAGGCCCACCGCCGGATCCGCCGGACAGCAGAGGTTGTTTTGGGGGGTGGCGCAGAGCAGCAGGTGGTGGGCGATCACGGTCGAGCTATTCAGGGGCGGGCGGACGATCCGACTGCAGCCTCACGCACCGCCTGGCGGGCCCAGACATCCGTGGCCAGCACATCGGCCAGGGCGGGATCGGCTTTGAGGTCAACCCGGTGGCGATCACACACCCGTTCGATCAGCCTGGGGATATCCACAAAAGCAATCTGTTCATCGAGGAACAGGGCCACGGCCTGTTCATTGGCGGCATTCAGGGCCGCCGGCATGGTGCCGCCAGCCCGGCCCGCCGCGTAGGCCAGCTGCATGCAGGGGTATTTGGCCGGATCGGGCTGGCGGAAGCTGAGCTGGCCCACCTCGGTGAGGTCGAGGCGGCGCCAGGGGGTTTCCAGCCGCTCGGGCCAGCTGAGGCAATAGAGGAGCGGCAGTTTCATGTCCGGCCAGCCGAGCTGGGCCAGCACCGAGGAATCGACCAGTTCCACCATCGAATGGATGATCGATTGGGGGTGGATGATGATTTCAATCTGGTCGTAATCGATGCCGAACAGGTAGTGGGCTTCGATCACTTCGAGGCCCTTGTTCATCAAGCTGGCGCTATCGACAGTGATCTTGCGGCCCATGCTCCAGTTGGGATGGCTGGTGGCATCGGCCACGGTGGCCTTGACCAAATCGGCGGCATCCCAATCGCGGAAGGCACCGCCGGAAGCGGTGAGCTGGATGCGGCGCAGGCCGGGGGTGGCGATTCCGGTGGAGAGCCGGGCCGTATCGGCCCAGGGGGTGCCCTGCAGGCATTGGAAAATCGCCGAGTGCTCGGAATCGGCCGGCAGCAAGCGCGAACCTGAGCGGGCCAGCTCCGGTAGTACCACCGGACCGGCGGCGATCAGGGTTTCCTTGTTGGCCAGGGCCAGATCCTTGCCGGCCCGAATCGCAGCCAGGGTGGGCAGCAGGCCGGCGCAGCCGACGATGCCGGTCACAACCAAATCGGCGGTGGGCCAGGCGGCGGCGGCGCAGAGTCCTTCGCAGCCGCCAAGCAACTCAGGCAAGGGGGCGGGTCGGTCCTGGGGATCGAGGGCCAGCAGGCGCTCGCGCAGCGTCGCCACCAAGTCGCCATCGGCCAGGGCCACCACCTCCGGGCGATGGCGCCGGATCTGGTCGATCAGCAGGTTGAGGTTGCGGCCAGCGGTGAGGGCCACCACGCGGAAGCGATCGGGAAAGTCGTCGACGATCTCCAGCGTCTGGGTGCCGATCGAGCCCGTGGATCCCAGCACGCTGAGGGCTTTCACAGGAGGATCGGCAACGGTGGCAGCCAGTCTCCCACCGGGGCTGCAGGCCAGGAAAGGCTTAACTGGGTTCCGTTGCCACCCACCGGTTGGAGCTGCCCCCATGAGCGCATTTCTGACCAACCTGCAAGGGCTGCTGCAGCGCTGGAATTTCATCGAGCGGGCCAAGCTGGAGAGCCAGCTTTGGGAAGCTTTTGAGCGGGGCAAACCGCTGGAAGCCATGGTGGAGCAGTGTCCGCCGGGGTTTCAGAAGGAGGTGTGGAGTACCACCTTGGTGCGCATCCGCAAAATCGAAAAGATGATGCAGGGGAAAACGGCCCCTGCAGTTAAACCTGACTCGGACTAAATCACCCCCAGGGGACCCGATGCTGTAGCCCTGGTGCTGATGTTGGCTTCGAACATTTGCTCAATCGGTGCTCGCCGCCCAGCCCATCAGCTCCGCAGCCAGTCCGTTAGGCCGCCGGGTTTGTCGATCAATTCAATTCCTTGATCCAACAGGCTGGCTCGAATGCGATCGGCTTCGCCAAAGTTTTTGGCCGCCTTGGCAGCAAGTCGAGCTCCAATCTGCGCCGCAATCTCGGCGT
This sequence comes from Synechococcales cyanobacterium SupBloom_Metag_052, assembly GCA_016463595.1. Taxonomy (GTDB): domain Bacteria; phylum Cyanobacteriota; class Cyanobacteriia; order PCC-6307; family Cyanobiaceae; genus BAIKAL-G1. Next base: position 16,188 of record JAEMQZ010000034.1, read on the forward strand.
CGCTAGGCCCAGCCGCTGCCGCTCCAGCAGGGTCTGCTTCCACTTCAGGCCCCAGGCCCAACACGCCTGCCAGTTCCAGCAACAGCCTGGCTTCGGCTTGCAACGCTTTGGCCTCGCTAGCGGCCTGGGCATCGCCCCGCTCGCTGCGGTTGGCCAGGGAACGCAGGGGTTTGGCCAGCTCAAACAGCGCGGCCAGGGCCGCAGAAGTATTGAGGTCGTCGTCCATGGCAGCGGCGAAGCGCAGGCGCGCCTCCGCCAGGGAATTCGACGGGCCGTCGGGCCCATCGTCTACGGCTCCTGTCACCAGTTGGGCGGCCAATTGCAAGGCAGCGTTCAGGCCCTTCCAGCCCGTGGCCGCTGCGGCCAGGGCTTCAGCGGTGAAATCGAGCGGTTTGCGGTAGTGGGCCTGGAGCACGAACAGGCGCAGGGTCATCGCCGAAGTGCCGCTCTCAAGCAGGGCGCGGATCGTGGTGAAGTTGCCCAGGGATTTGGACATTTTTTCGCCGCCCACATTGACCATGCCGTTGTGCAGCCACCAGCGGGCCAGGGGCTTGCCCGTGGCCGCTTCCGACTGGGCGATCTCGTTTTCGTGGTGGGGAAAGATCAGATCAGCGCCGCCAAGATGGATATCGATCGTGTCTCCCAGTTCCTGGCGCACCATGGCCGAGCATTCGATATGCCAACCCGGCCGGCCGGGGCCCCAGGGGGAGGGGTAACTGGGCTCACCCGGTTTGGCCCCTTTCCAGAGCGCGAAATCGAAGGGATGGTGCTTGCGGGCTTCCTCGCTGCCGGAGACCCGGCCATCGGCGTTTTGCTGTTGCTCCGAGAGATCCCGGCCCGAGAGTTTGCCGTAGCCGGCGTGTTGCATCACGGAGAAATAGACGTCGCCATCGGCGCCGTAGGCCGCCCCCTTGGCCTGCAGTTCGCCAATCAGCTCGCGGATCACCGCCAAGCTTTGGGTGGCCCGGGGCATGCGGTCGGCCGGCAGGATATTGAGGGAGGCCATATCGGCCACAAAGGCCCCAATGTTGCGTTCACTCACCACCTCCATCGAACTGCCTTCCTCGGCCGCCCGTTTGAGAATTTTGTCGTCGATGTCGGTGTAGTTCTGCACAAACGTCACCTGGTAGCCGCTCCAGATCAGGTAGCGCCGCAACACATCCCAGGCGATATAACTGCGGGCGTGGCCCAGGTGGCAGAGGTCATAGACCGTGACCCCGCAGCAATACATCGACACCTGGCCGGCTTGCAGCGGCTCAAACGCTTCGCTGCGGCGGGTGAGGGAGTTGGTGAGCCGCAGGGTCACGGGCGTCAGGTCAAGGGCTAGGACGGCTGGACCGTAAGGCCCATCCCATGGTCGCC
>JAEMQZ010000110.1 GCA_016463595.1 Synechococcales cyanobacterium SupBloom_Metag_052
GGGGGGATCCAGGGGCACAGGGGGGTGCGGCTCAGACAACTGGGATCGGGGCTGAAGAACCGCCAAGGCGGGCCTGCTGGGCAGGTAAGGCAGATTAGGCACTCGCAGGCCCTAGCTCGCCCCTTAGCGATCCCCATGGTTCGTCCCCGCTGGCTCTCACCCCAACGGGTCCCCCCGGGCCGGGGCTGGCGCCATTGGGACCGGTTTGTGGCCCTCTGGGCCAGCATCAATCTGCTCTGGGTGGGGTTTGATCTCACCTATGTGCCGCTGCGCACGTTCTGGTTGCAACGCACCCTTTACCCATTTCCGTCCCTGCCCCTGGCGATACCGCTAACGCTGCTGCCGTCAATCACCCCCTACTACGACCCGATCAAGGGCATCGAGCCCCACCGCCAGACCCAGGCCTACCTGGCCGCCTTCCGCCAACTGGATCAGCAACTGCTGAAGGACCCAGCCGCCCCGGCCGCCCAGGCCCTACGCCGCCGGCAGCTGGCCCTCACCAACCAGATCATCGATGACAACCCTTTCCTGGTTTCGGGCCAGTCGGGCAGCTTCGAAACGGTGAAAAACAGGCTGCGCCAGCGGGCCGGCCTCGATTCAGCCAAGCTTTCGAACGCCCGTCTCCTCAGCGTCGACTGGCTGCAAGACCATCCCTGGCAAGCGGAACGCCGCTTCTGGCAGCAGCAGGTGCTGCCCCTGATCGAAACCTGCTACTGGCGGTCGATTGATGAAAACGGCCATCCCAGCGACCACTTCTGGTGGTACGACCTGGTGCTGTTCCAGGGAGTGTTCCTACTGGACATTGGCCTACGGATGCTGCGCCTACGACGGCGCCTGCCGGGCTTGAGCTGGCGCGATGCCCTGCTACGCCGCTGGATCGACTTGCCGCTACTGCTGCCGATTTGGCGCTGGTCGCGGCTGCTGCCCGTGGTGGAGCGCCTCAGCGGCGCCGGCCTGATCAATATCGAACCGCTACGGGCCGTGATCAGCCGCGCCGTGGTCTCCCTGTTAGCCCTGGAACTGTTTGAGGTGCTGGCCCTGCAGCTGGTCGATGGCACCCAGTCCCTGATCCGCTCACCCCAGTGGCCCCGCTGGATTCGCAACCTGCGCAGCCACCAGCGGGCCAACCTGGCGGAGGGGGGCGACCTCGTTGAATTGCTGCGGCTATGGGGGCCGCTGGTGCTGGGCCAGGTGGCCCCCAGGCTGTCGCCAGAACTGCAGGCGGTGCTTAGCCATGCCCTGCAGCAGAGCTTCCGGGGTGGCGCCATGGGCGCCCAATTGAGCAGCCAGCTCTCCGCTGCCGTGGTCGAGAGCCTGCTCGATCTCTCGCGCAGCACCGGCAAACGGCTCTCCCAGCCGGACAACCGCCAGGTGGAGCTGCTCTTGCGTTTCGCTGACCGGTTCCTCGATGAACTGGGCGGTGCCCTGGAGGCGGGCAGCACCCTGGAGCGCAGTCAGCAACTGCTGTGCAGCCTGCTGCAGGACCTCAAGCTCACCTACTTGGCCCAGGTGAACCGGGCCGGCATCGATGCCTTGATGGATGAACTCGATGAACTGACGAGCCCGGTTGCGGCGTCAACGGGCTCAGCACCCCCCTAAAGCAAAAACGGCCTGAACTGGCCCCATCTGCCGGACCCCTAACCAGGGACGCCACCCCTAATCAGGGGCGCCAAGGATTACCCGAGCAGCAGCGCACTCCATTCCTCCGGCTTAAAGCCCACCAACACCTTGCCCTGGGCCGTGAAGACCAGGGGGCGTTTGATCAACTTGCCATCGGCAGCCAAGGCTTGGAGCGCTTCGTCTTGGCCCATGGCGGCAACGGCAGCGGCGCCGAGGGCCCGGTAGCTCTGGCCGCTGGTGTTGAACAGGCGCTTAATGGCACCCAGGGCCGCCAGGGCCTGGGTCAAGGTCCCCCGAGACGGGGGGCTTGTGGTGATCTCGATGAGCTCCAGGCCCGGCCCAGCAGTAAGGCCCTGCTGGGCTAGCCAGGCCAGGGCCTTGCGGCAGGTAGAGCAGCGGCCGTAGGCGTAAACCTTGAGCGGCAGTTGATCCCCTGCAATAGCCATGGGCTAGCTCAGCGACCAAACAGATTTTTGAGGGCGCCCAGCAGGCTGTTGGAGCCCGAACCGACGCCCCCCTGGGGGCGGGTGCGGATCGTTACATCACCGTTGACGGTGGTGCGGCAGCTGAGCCTGTAGCTGGCGGGGCGATCAGCCAAGTACACCTGCTCGACATCACTGCGGGGCGAGAGATTACGGGCTCCTTCAACCACCTCAATAACGCAAGTGCCGCACTGGCCCACGCCGCCACAGTTATTGAGATTGTTCAGGCCGACATAGGGGTTGATGCCCGCGTCTAAGGCCGCTCGGCGCAGGTTGGCCCCCTCGATGCAACCGACCTGCTGGCCTTCCTTTTCAAAACGGATGGTGGGCACGGACGGCTGGGGATCATGGCGCCGACCAACCTAACTGGCGATGGTGGCCTTTCGGCGCCAGCACCGGTGGGTTGCAATAGATCACCCAGGGGTACCGCGGCTACCCGTCCCTACCATTGATGTCCCTAGGCGGACCTAACCCGCTCCTGATCCATGGCCCCGGCGACCGATTCCCACCCCATGGTTGATCCCACGTTTGGGCTGGCGGCAGATCGCTACGACCTGATCCAACAACAGCTAATCCCCGGATACGGCAGCCTGGCCCGCCTAGCCGTGGCCCTGCTCGCCGCGTCGCCCCTGGCGTCGGAGCCGGGGGCCGAGGTGCTGGTGGCCGGCTGTGGCACCGGCGCCGAACTGCAAGAAGCGGTGGCCCAACGCCCCGACTGGCGATTGGGCGCCATCGATCCCTCGGCGGCGATGCTGGCCGAAGCCCGCAGCCGTCTGACCAGGGTCCACAGCCGTCTGGCCGGGGCCCCGGCCATCGAATGGCAGCAGACCACCGTCGAACAACTCACCGAGGCGCCCGCCTACCAGGGGCGCTTCGCCGGAGTCCTTTCGGTGCTAGTGCTCCAGTCCCTCGCCGATGACGGCAGCAAGCTGGCCTTCCTCTCGGGCCTGGCCCGCAGCCTGCGCCCCGGTGGCCAACTGGTGCTAGTGGACCTGATGGCCACCTCCCTGCCCTCTTTGGAGGGCCAATTGGCCAGCGCCTGGGTCGGCTTCCAACGGGCCAGTGGCCTCCAGGCCCCGGCCGAACAGCTCGCGCCCCTCACCCAGGGGCTCCATCCCGTCGGCATGGCCCGCCTGACCAGCCTGGTGAATGCGGCCGGCTTTAGCGATCCGGCCCGCATTTTCCAAGCCCTCGCCTTTGAGGGATTTCTGCTGCAGAAGCCCAGTTAGGGGAAGGCTGGATCCAGTTAGGGAGACCCTGGGGAAGCCAGGGCAGGGGCATGGAGCGAAAGGGGCTTGGACAAAGGATGACCAGGCCGATCGTCCAACACGACAAGCATGGGCACCACCAGGGTCAGCAGGCCAATCAGGGCACCGATCAACGGGGCAGCCAGGCCCAGTCCAGAGCCTTCGGGGTCCTGGCCCGCAGGGCCAGCTGGCTGATCCCCGCCACCCCTTGCGAGAAGGTCCTGTTGACCAGTCGATTGGCCCCCTGGGGTCGCCGGGCTTGCTGCGGCTTCGCCAAGACCTTGCTGTGGCTTGGGGCTTTGTTCCGCCGGCCGTTGGCCGGCCCAGCCATCGTCGGAATCGGGCTGGGGCCGGGTACTGAACGCTGCAACCGTGCCCGGCCTTTGGGACAACTGCGGGGATCGGGGAGGGGGGTCGGAGTCCATGGAAAGGGGGAAGGAACGGGTTCAGCGACGCTGCCGGCCGCAGTGCGGGCCGGGGAGGGACGAAGCGGAACAGCCCGCTGAAGACCTGGGACGGTCCCGAAGGACGGGGTCCCAGGGCTGGCTGATCAAGTCAGCCAGCGCTTCTAACAAGATGTACGGATTCTGGCACCGCTGTCGAGGCCGCAACAGGGGGGCCTGGCCAGACCGACCCCCGAAAGCCCGGCGACCAGGCCTGCTCCTATGGCTCCCCTCGCGCCCTAGGGACTCGGGGGCTGGTCCGGCTGCTGGAGCAAGGCGCGGATCTCTTTGAGTTCGGTGAGGATCGCCAGCAGCAGCTGCTGGCTGGCGGTGGCGGGGGAATGGAGCACTTCCACGGTCACCTCCTTGATCCGCAGCACATCGCGGGCAAAGCGGGCCACCTCATTGGGGTGGAACAGCAGGGCGTCCTTTTGATCGGTGCGGTACTCGGGATTGAGCCGTTTGGGATTGAAGGGGGGGTTGAGGTTGCGGGGATCGGTGTTGGTGTAGCGATACACCGACGCCCTGGAGCGATTCAAGGTGCGCTGCACGTCGTCAATGCCGATCAATCCATCGGCCGGCGGGGGGGGCAGGCCGATCGATTGACGCAAGGACTCTTGATCGCCAAGGGAGGGACCCACCACCGGCGGGGGGGTGCCT
>JAEMQZ010000035.1:0-16160 GCA_016463595.1 Synechococcales cyanobacterium SupBloom_Metag_052
GCCCCCTGGGAGCCCCAGGCCAGTCCAGCCGTCCAGAGCGCAGTTGAAGCCCCCGGGGCCGTGCTGCATGAGCAGCTCTATCAAACGTCCACCATGGGCCTGCGCCGGATCAGCCGGGGTTCGGAGACCTTCCATGAGCTGGATCTGCTCGACGATGCCGCAGGAGCACGCAGTAGCCATGGCGGCATGAGCGATTCCGGTCCTGGACTCTGGGCCAGTGGCCGCAACGACTCTGGCATTGGTGGGGTGCGGCCGCGCCAGCGCTCCTTCTGGCTGGTGGCCGATGCGGAGCTGATTGTCTACGGCGCCACCGATCCCTCCGCCACGCTCAAGATTGGCGAAGAGGTGGTGCCCCTCTCGGCCGATGGCACCTTCCGTATCCAGGTGCCCTTCCGTGATGGACAGCAGCTCTACCCGATCGAAGCCACCGCCATCGACGGTGAACAGAAGCGCCATATCGTGCTGCGCTTCGAGCGCACCACCCCCGAAGACAACACCAACCCGGCCAGCGAAGCCAAGGCTGAGTGGTTCTGAGCCTGGTGGGGCTTGCCCCATGGCTGCTCGACCTGGCGAGACCTAACCGCCGCACCCAAGGGATCAATCGGCCATGCAAAACCTGCAAATAAGCAGTAGTCCTAACTTCATGGTTCATTCTGGGCAGCCAGCCCAAGCACCATGCCCCCATCGGTGGTGGACCGTTTCAAGAAGGCCTTGGTGGGGGCTCCCCTGCCGACCAGCGCCGCCGCCGAGGAACGGCTAACCAACGCAGAGGCCCTGGCGATCCTCAGCTCCGATGCCCTCTCCTCGGTGGCCTACGCCACCCAGGAAATCGTGCTGGTGCTTGGTTTTGCCGGGGCCGCCGGCTTGGGCTTCACCATCCCCGTCACCGGGATGATCATCTCGCTGATGCTGATCGTGGCACTCAGCTATCGCCAAACGATCAAGGCCTACCCCCAAGGGGGCGGCTCCTACCGGGTGTCCCACGAAAACCTGGGCCGGGTCCCGGGCCTAATTGCTGGAGCCTCCCTCTCGATCGACTATGTGCTGACGGTGGCGGTCAGCACGGCCGCAGGGATCTCGGCCCTCACGTCCTACCTGCCGAGTCTTGATCCATACCACGTGCCGCTTTGCCTGGCGGCGATCGTGGTGTTGATGGTGGCCAACCTGCGCGGCCTGCGCTCCAGCGCCAAGATCATGAGTGTGCCCACCTATGTGTTCATGGCCGCCGTGCTCACCCTGGTGGTAGTCGGCCTGGCCAAGTTGGCCCATGGAGACATCACTGGCCTGGCTGCGGCCCAACAGAACCAAGTGCTCCGTGAGGTCCATGGCCCGGACCTGCTCACCGTGGGCGGGGCCGGAGCCGGCGGGCTGATTCTGATGCGAGCCTTCAGCTCTGGTTGCGCGGCCCTAACAGGGATAGAGGCGATTAGCGACAGTGTCATGGCCTTCAAGCCAACGGAGTGGCGCAACGCCCGGCGGGTGTTGACGGTGATGGTGATTCTGCTGGCCACACTGTTCGGAGGCGTGAGCGTGCTCGCCTCGCAACTGGGCACCGTCTACACGGAGACCAGCCCCACCTTGATGTACCAATTGGGTGAACAGGTATTCGGCAACGGGCCCGTCCTTTTCATCCTGCAGATATCAACCCTGTTGATTCTGCTGCTGGCCGCCAATACCGCCTATGCCGATTTTCCGCGCCTGGCCGCCTTCCTGGCCCAGGACAGCTACATGCCCCGCCAGCTGGCCTCCCTGGGTGACCGGCTGGTGTTCAGCAACGGCATCGTGATGCTGAGCGCGTTTGCTGGAATTTTGCTGGTGATCTTCGGTGGCAGTGTCAGCCACCTAATCCCCCTCTATGCCGTGGGGGTGTTCACCAGCTTCACCCTGTCCCAGGCGGGCATGGTGGTGCATTGGTGGCGGGAAAAGGGCCCAGGCTGGGTGGGCAAGGCCCTGCTCAATGGCTTTGGCAGCCTTGTCACGGCGATTGTTTCGGCCGTCTTGATGTTCAGCAAGTTCACCCAGGGCGCCTGGCTGGTGGTGGTGGCCGTGCCCCTATTGGTAGCCCTGTTCCTCACCATCCATCGCCACTACAAGCAGGTGGCCCGGCGCCTGCGCATGGCCCATGACGTCAAACTGAGCCTGCCGGCGGCGCCCTCCGATGGCGGCAGTCCGGTGGTGGTGCTGGTGGGCCAACTGCATCGCGGCAGCTTTGAGGCAATCCGCTATGCCCGCTCGATCGCCGGTGAGTTGGTGGCTGTGCATGTGGACCTGGGCCTGGGCAAAACCGGCGCCTTCCAGGAGCAATGGCAACGGCAATTGCCGGAGGTGCCCCTGGTGGTGCTCGAGTCTCCCTACCGCTCCTTAATCGATCCGGTGCTGGAGTTTGTGCGCCAATTCGAAATCGACCACCGCAAGGATCGCCATAAGTTCTGCACGGTGGTGCTGCCGGTGTTCGTGACCCGCCATCGCTGGGAGAACCTGCTCCACAACCAATCGACCATTTCCCTGCGCAGTGCCCTGCGGGCCCAGGGCACCAGGGTGGTCACCACGGTGGGCTTCTACCTCTGACCAGCCCCTAGCCAGCCCCCTGCCGAACGACCCAGGCCAGCGACCCAGGCCAGCACAATCGTTTGGTGCCCCAACTGTCACCAGCATCAGGCGACATAAGTTGAGCCAATCCCCCAACCATCCCATCTCCCTCAGCATGGCCTCCCCCTTTGACCTGGTGGTGCTAGGCGCCGGCTCCGGTGGCCTGGCCGCCGCCAAACGGGCGGCCTCCTACGGCGCCAAAGTGGCGATCGTGGAGGGGGATCGGGTGGGCGGCACCTGCGTGATCCGCGGCTGCGTGCCCAAGAAACTGCTGGTCTACGGATCGGGCTTTCGCCACAGCCTTAGCGATGCGGCCAGCTATGGCTGGGAGGTGGGGCCGGCCCGCTGTGATGCCTCGGTGCTGCTGGCCAATGTGGCCGCAGAAGTGGATCGGCTCGACCAGCTGCACCGGGACCTGCTCGCCAAGGCGGGGGTGACCCTGATCCGTGGCTGGGGACGGTTTGTCGATGCCCATACGGTTGAGGTCACCAGTGCGTTGAGCGGCGGCGCCGAAGGGACGGCCCCAGGGGGAGCCGAGCCGGGGAGCACCGCTCAGCAGCTGATTGGCGAACGGATCTTGATCGCCGTAGGCGGCCGGCCGAAGCGGCCCGCCATCCCCGGCGCCGAGCTGGGCTGGGTCAGTGATGACCTGTTTTTGCAACGGCAATTGCCCAGCACGGTGGTGATTGTGGGCGCCGGCTTCATCGCCTGTGAATTCGCCTGCATCCTTAATGGCCTGGGCGTGGCCGTGACCCAGCTGGTGCGCGGCGACCACCTGCTGCGCGGCTTCGACCGGGAACTCTCGGCCGCCGTGCAGGAGGCGATGCAGGCCGAAGGCATCGAGATTCGCTTTGCCCACAGTCCAGCAGCGATTAGCGGCAAACCGGGCGATCTCACCTTGACCACCCAGAGCGGCGAGCAGCTGGACTGCGGTGCCGTGATCCTGGCCACCGGCCGGCGCCCATTCCTTGCGGGGCTGGATCTGGAGGCCGCCGGCGTGGCGATCGAAGGCCATCGCATCCCGGTGAACCCGGACCAGGTCACCAACGTGCCCCACATCTATGCGGTGGGTGATGTAACCGACCGGATCAATCTCACGCCCGTGGCCGTGGATGAGGGCCGGGCCTTTGCCGACACCGTGTATGGCAACAAGCCGCGGCGGGTGAACCACCAACTCGTGGCCAGCGCCGTGTTTAGCGACCCGGAACTGGCCAGCGTGGGCCTGTCGGAGGAAGAAGCGATCGAGCGCTACGGCGAGGAGGCGATCCGCATCCACCGGGCCCGCTTCCGGCCCATGGCCCTGGCCCTGCCCAAGCGGGGCCCACGGGTGCTGCTGAAGCTGGTGGTGGAGACGAGCAGCGACAAGGTGTTGGGCTGCCACATGGTGGGGGACCACGCCGCCGAAATCATCCAGATGGCGGCAATCGCCATCGGCATGGGCGCCACCAAGGCGGACTTCGATCGCACCATGGCCCTACACCCCACCGTGGCCGAAGAGTTCGTGACGATGCCCGGGTGAGTTCTGTTCCAGCCCCGCCCCAACGGCCCTAAGCCCCTTCCTGGGCCGGCCACTTAGGTTGGCGCCAACTCCCCACTTGCCATGCAGTCCCCATCCTTCGGGGAGCGATCCAGCCGCCGGTTCGCGCGAAGCCCTTGGGGCCGTGATCAAGGGGCCAAACAGCGGCGGCACCAGCGGCCCAACCAGCGGCGGCGGGCCCGAAACCTGCTTTGCCTTCCCCTGGCTGGCCTGATCACGCTGCTGCTCGTCGGTTGTGTCGGTCGCCAGCCCAGCTCGAGCTCGCAGTGGCTCCAACCCAGGGGTTCATCCGCCCTCCATAACCTCAATCGCGGCCGAATCGGCGCCCACCCCAGTAGCAATGGGGACTACGACTAGGGATAACCCAACAGGGGCTTAAAACCAAGGAAGGGTTCGCTGGCTGCCGTCCCTGGACAAGGACCATGGCGCCGCAGGAACCCCCCTAGGGCCTGGCCTACAGACCGTATTTGGCGGCAGCTATCTGTTTGCAGATCACCTTGGCCTGATCCAGGCTGCTCTTGTTATTGAGCTGGGTGACCACACAACCGCAGGTCTCCTTGACCATGCCAGCCGGAGCGGTTTTGCCCGCCAAGGACAGTTCACTGGCCATGGCCTGGGAGCAGGCGCCCATGATGATCTGATCCTTCATGTTGGCCGGCTGGGCCTGGCTCTGGTCAGCGGACTGGGTTGCCTGGGACTGGGGAGCCGCCAGGGCCATGGAACCGGAGAACAGGAGCAGCACAAACAAACGAATTGGCATCCAAATTAAAAAATTATGGGCTCACTGTCCCACGGCCGATCGGTGGCGGCTAGCCCAGCCAACCGCCCCTGGCCTGAATCGGCGCCGATTGATTGCTGCCTGGGGCCAGCCCGGTTCAACCCAGCGGTGCCAGGGCCTCAAAGCGAAACTGCTGGCGGCCGGCTGGGGTCTCGCCGAAGGCTTCGCTCTCCACAACCCGCTCGGCCAACACCCAGGGACCGCCCTCCACCAGGGGCACAAAGGTGTCGGTGAAGCGGCTGAGACCGCCCTTGCTGGTGCCGCTAGCCGGATCGCTGTATTGGCTGGTGTATTGGTGGCTGAGGTAGCCGTGGCCGGTGTCAGTTGTGCTTTCGGTGAAGATCGTCACCACAGTGCCGTGGATGTGGCGGTGCACCATCGTGACCACATCGCCCTTGATGCGATAACGATCTCCCGTATTTTTGCCGCCCACGATCACTTCCACACCAACCGGATCGGTGTCGCCGGCGGTGAAGGTGTTGTCGCCATGGGTTTGCTCAAAACCTCGGCGCACCCGGTGGATCGCCACCTCCCAGAGCTGGGAGGCCACGGCCTTGTGGATGGCCTCGTCGCTGATTCCTTCCACTAGCGCCTTGAGGTCTGCGCCCACCTGGAAGCGTCCCTCTACCCGTTGGCCGTCCTGCTCCCAAACGCACTGGCCGCCGTAGCCCCCAAAGCCCGGCTCCCAGGTGTAGCGGTTTTCGTAGGCCGCGCGAAAGGCGGCCCTCAGGTCGCTGCCGGGGGCATGGTCGCCGGCAACAGTTGCAGGAGGAGTGGCGGCGACGGTCATCGCGAACGGGTTCAGGTCGCCAAACCTTAACGAGCCTCCGGCCTGGTGCTTAGGCCGGAGGCCTGGCCTGGGCAGCGTGCACGTCCTGGAGGGCGTAGATGGTGAGGGTCTGGCCCTGCAGGGCGGCGATCGCTTCGACAGCGGCCCGGGCCGCGGCCAGAGTCGTAACCGTGGGCACGGCGTAGTCGAGGGCGGCGCGGCGCAGGTAGCGGTCGTCGTGGGCGGCCTGTCGGCCCACCGGCGTGTTGATCACCAGCTGGATCTGGCCGGAGCGGATCGCATCTTCAATGTTGGGGCGCCCCTCATGCACCTTGAGGATCGACTGCACCGCCAGGCCTTCGCTGGACAGGGCCGCAGCCGTACCACTGGTGGCGATCAGGGAAAAACCAAGCTCTCCCAGGCGCCGGGCCACGGGCACCAGGGCCGATTTATCACGGTCGTGGGTGGAGAGGAACACCACACCGCTGGTGGGCAAGGCCTCGCCGGCTGCTAGTTCAGCCTTGGCATAGGCCATGCCGAAGCTGGCGGCGCTGCCCATTACTTCACCGGTGGAACGCATTTCCGGCCCCAGAAGGGAGTCGGCGCCGGGGAAACGCTTGAACGGCAACACCGCTTCTTTGACCGCCTGCAGGGGCGGCACCGGCTCGCTGGTGACCCCCAACTCGGCCAGGGTGCGGCCGGCCATCAGCTGGCTGGCGATCTTGGCCAGGGGCACACCGGTGGCCTTGGCCACAAACGGCACGGTGCGCGAGGCGCGCGGGTTGGCCTCAATGATGAACACCTCGCCCTCGCGCACGGCGAACTGGAGATTGATCAGGCCGTTTACCTGCAGGGCCAGGGCCAGGTCCTTGCTCCAGCGCCGGATCGTGGCCAGGGAATCGGCATCGAGGGACACGGCCGGCAGGGCACAGGCCGAATCGCCGGAATGGATGCCGGCGGGCTCGATGTGTTCCATCAGGCCACCGATCACCACCTGGCCGCTGTGGTCGCAGAGGGCATCCACATCCACTTCGATGGCATTTTCCAGGTACTGATCGATCAGCACCGGGTGGTCGGGCTCCACCTGCACGGCCTCCAGCATGTAGCGGTTGAGTTCTTCCCCATCGAAGACCACCTCCATGGCGCGGCCACCGAGCACATAGCTGGGGCGCACCACCACCGGGTAGCCGACCCGGTCGGCCACGGCCCGGGCCTCGGCCTGGCTGCGGGCCAGGCCATTGCGGGGCTGGCGGATCTCCAGGCGGCGCAGGATCGCCTCAAACTGTTCCCGGTCTTCAGCGCTATCAATCGATTCGGGCGAGGTGCCCCACAGGCGCGTGCCGGTGGCCAGGCCCTCCGGGCTGGCCAGCCAGCGCAGCAGGGGCAGGGCCAATTTCAGGGGGGTTTGGCCGCCGAATTGCACAATCACGCCCTCGGGCCGCTCCGCCTCGATCACGTTGAGCACGTCTTCAAGGGTGAGGGGCTCGAAGTAGAGCCGGTCGCTGGTGTCGTAGTCGGTGGAGACCGTTTCCGGGTTGCTATTGAGCATCACCGTGGCGAAACCCTCGGCCTGGAGGGCGAAGGAGGCGTGCACGCAGCAGTAGTCGAACTCGATGCCCTGGCCAATGCGGTTGGGGCCGCCCCCCAGGATCAGCACCTTGCGGCGGGATTCCGGCTGCACCTCCGATTCGGCTGGCACCAGTTCCAGCAGCCCTTGGCCAGTAAGGCGCTCGATGGGCCGTTCGTAGCTGGCGTAGTGATACGGGGTGCTGGAGGCAAATTCGGCGGCGCAGGTGTCCACCGTTTTGAACACGGCATTCACGCCCAGGGCCTGACGATGGCGGCGCACGGAGAGTTCATCGCTGCCGGTGGCCCAGGCGATCTGGCGATCGGAAAAGCCCAATTGCTTGAGCTCCAGCAGGGTGCCGGCGCCGAGGTCGGCCAGCTGGCGACCGCGCAGCCGCTGGGTCTCGACATCAAGGATGTGGCGCAACTTGGCCAGGAACCAGGGGTCAATGGCGCTGAGGGCGTGGATGGCCGCGTCGCTGCGGCCGGCCAGCATCGCTTCGCGCACGGCAAAGATGCGATCCGGGGTGGGGATGCGCAGTTGGGCATCGAGGTCGTCCGGTTCAATCGCGCCATCGGGCCGGTCGCAACCCCAGCCGGCATGGCCCGTTTCCAGGGAACGCAGGGCTTTTTGGAAGGATTCCTCAAAGCAACGGCCAATCGCCATCGCCTCGCCCACGGACTTCATCGAGGTGGTGAGCACCGCCGGACTGCCGCGGAACTTCTCAAAGGCGAAGCGGGGAATCTTGGTAACGACGTAGTCGATTGTGGGCTCAAAACAGGCCGGTGTTTTGCCGGTGATGTCGTTGAGAATTTCATCGAGGGTGTAGCCCACGGCCAAACGGGCGGCGATCTTGGCAATCGGGAAGCCGGTGGCTTTTGAGGCCAGGGCCGAGGAGCGGCTCACCCTTGGATTCATCTCGATCACCACCACATCGCCATTGGCGGGGTTGATCGCAAACTGGATATTGCTGCCGCCCGTTTCCACACCGATCTCGCGGATGATTGCGATCGATTGGTCGCGAAGGCGCTGGTATTCGCGATCCGTGAGGGTTTGGGCTGGGGCCACGGTGATCGAATCTCCGGTGTGCACCCCCATCGGATCGAGGTTCTCGATGCTGCACACAATCACGACGTTGTCGGCCAGATCGCGCATCACCTCCAGCTCGAATTCCTTCCAACCAAGCAGGGATTTCTCGATCAGAATCTGGGACATCGGGCTGGCCTCGAGGCCGCTCTTGCAGATCGCCCGGAATTCCTCAAGGTTGTAGGCGATGCCGCCGCCGGAGCCACCCATGGTGAAGGCGGGGCGAATGATGCGCGGGTAGCTGCCAATCACTTCCCCCACGGTTTCGGCCTCGGCCAGGCTGGTGGCGATGCCGGAGGGGCACACCGCCACACCGATCCGCTCCATCGCCTGTTTAAACAGAAGGCGATCTTCCGCCTTTTGGATCGCCTCTAAATTGGCACCGATCAGTTCAACGCCGAAGCGCTCCAGGGTGCCGTTTTCGGCCAGGGTCACGGCCAGGTTGAGGGCGGTCTGGCCGCCCATGGTGGGCAGCAGGGCATCGGGCCGCTCCAGCTCAATCACCCGGGTCACCACCTCGGGGGTGAGGGGCTCGATGTAGGTGCGATCGGCCATGTCCGGGTCGGTCATGATCGAAGCCGGGTTGGAATTCACCAACACCACTTCGAAGCCTTCGGCCCGCAGGGCCTTGCAGGCCTGGGTGCCGGAATAATCAAATTCGCAGGCCTGGCCGATCACGATCGGACCCGACCCCAGCAGCAGGATGCGACGCAAATCCGTGCGACGGGGCATGGGCGGAGGGTTGGGCAGCCAAACGTGGCAAGCCTCTCATGGCAAGCGGCGTCGGTTACCACTGTCGCTACGCTGAATCAACGATCCCTGTTCCACGACCTCCATGAGCGAACTCCAGCGCCTGAAGGGGCTGCTGCCCCCAGAGATGCAGAGCTGGGTGTTCGTTGAAGCCGCCGCCGCCGCCGATCCCGCCTTGATCACGCTCGAGGAGATCGGTCGCGATGAGGTGGAAATCCAGCTGGATCTCCAGGCCTGGGACCAACTGGCCCTGGACCACCGCAACCTGCTCTTCTGGCA
Source organism: Synechococcales cyanobacterium SupBloom_Metag_052 (assembly GCA_016463595.1). GTDB lineage: Bacteria > Cyanobacteriota > Cyanobacteriia > PCC-6307 > Cyanobiaceae > BAIKAL-G1. The sequence continues at coordinate 9,356 of JAEMQZ010000035.1, forward strand.
CGAGGTGGGCCGCATCCAAAACGATGCGATCCCCCGCGATGGCTGGGAGATGGCAGCCCTGGCGATCGGCTTGGGCGGCGCCATTGGTGAGCTGTGGGTGCAGGACGGCCTGTTATTGCTGATGGCCCTGGGCCTCTCCGGCTTTGCCGGCTACCGGCTCTATCTCAAGAACAACCCGGAAAAACGGCTTCAGGACGCCATCACCGCCGACGAACGGGCGATTGATCTGGCCTGCCGCTTCGGCTACAGCCTGCCCAACGCCTACAAGAGCCTGGGCGGCGCCCTCAAGGAGCTGGTGGAGCAGACCCGTAAGAAGCGCAAACGGGCCTTCTACGAAGACCGGCTTGAGGCGCTGCGCAAGAGTGCCGGCAAGGCCCGGGCCGAAATGGCCCAACAGCAAGGCTCCCGCGAATCGGTCACCAGTGAGAACGTCTATGGATAGTCATGCCCTGGCCCTGCTGGCCGCCGATGCCTGCGACGACCGTAAGGCCGTTGACATCCTTTTGATCCGGGTTGATGAGGTGTCGTCGCTGGCCGATTGGTTTGTCATTGCCACGGGCCTCTCGGACGTGCAGGTGCGGGCCATCGCCCGCTCGGTCGAAGACCGGCTAGAAGTCGAAGCCGGCCGCATGCCCCTGCGCAAGGAGGGCCAGACCGAGGGCCGCTGGGTGCTGCTCGACTACGGCGAGGTGATCGTGCATGCCCTCACCCCGGCCGAACGCAGTTACTACGACCTCGAGGCCTTCTGGGGCCACGGCGAGACTGTGCCATTCCTAAGCTCCGAGCAATCAGCCTTAGGCGTCGGCCCCGCCCTGGCCGGCTGAGCTCCCGTCCCGTCCTGCGGCCCCATGTCCGAGTCCCCGGTCAGTGAGCAGCCCTGCCCGGTGCCGGAGGCCCAGCAGCCCCTGAGCCTCTACCGGGAGTTGGTGGAGTCGTGGTTTTTCCGTTGGCCCTGCCAGGGGGAGGCGTCCCTGGGCCGCTTCCTGCTGGCCAGCTGGCTGGTGGTGTTGCCGATCAGCCTGCTGGTGGCCAGTGGCAGTGTGCCCCTGCGCCATGACCTGCCCCGGTTGGCGGTGGCGGCGGCCGTGGCGACCCTGGTGGTGCCGTTGCTCCTGCTAGTGCGCCAATGGCTGGGTTGGACCACCGTGCTGCAGCGGCTCCTGGCCGAACGGGTCGAATACGAGGAATCGGGCTGGTACGACGGCCAGGTCTGGGAGAAGCCCCTGGCCTGGCGGGAACAGGATTGGCTGGTGGCCAGCCACCAGGTACGGCCGATCCTGGGCCGGTTGCAGCGGGCCATCGCCCTAGCGGCCGTCCTGCTGCTGGGTGGGGCAAGCCTCTGTCAGGCTTTGTAAGCGCGGCCCATCGCCGCCCGCCGGATCTCCGCCCGCAATGAGTTTCTCCAGCAGCTTTTCCACCAGCCAGCGCCCCGGCGTGCCGCCGTTGGAGGTGCGCCTGCTGCGGGGCGGCAGCCTCGAATCGGTGCACCGGGTCCATGCCGTGGTCTGCGACCAGCGGGGTCGGGTGTTGATGCGGGCGGGCGATCCCCAGCGGCTCAGCTTTGTGCGCTCAGCCCTGAAGCCCTTCCAGGCCCAGGTATTTGTGGCCTCCGGCGCCGCCGACCAGGCCGGCAACGATGACCGCGGCCTGGCGATTGCCTGTGCCTCCCACGCTGGCACCCCCGGCCACGCCCGCGAAGCCTTCAAGCTGCTGTGGAACGCCGACCTGGAGACGGAGCAGCTGCAGTGTCCGATTCCCAAGGGCGGCACCAGTCCCCTAGAGCACAACTGTTCCGGAAAGCACGCTGCCTTCCTGGCCAGTTGCCGCCGCATGCACTGGCCCCTGGAGAGCTACCTGCAGCCGGACCATCCTCTACAGCAACAGGTGCTCAAGCAGGTGGGCGACCTGCTCGGCATGCCCGGCGCCGAACTGGTGACGGCCCGCGATGACTGCGGCGCGCCGACCCTGCAACTGCAGCTGGCCCAGATGGCCCTGCTCTTTGCCCACCTGGGGGCTTCTGAGCAGGCCGACCTGGAGCGGCTCAGCCGGGCGATGCTGGCCCATCCGGAGCTGGTGGCGGGCCCTGGCCGCTTCGACACCGAGGTGATGCTGCGCGGCCACGGCCAGGTGCTCAGCAAGGGCGGCGCCGAAGGGATCCAATGCCTCAGCCGGGTGGGCGAAGGCCTGGGCCTGGCGATCAAGGTGGAGGACGGCGCCAGCCGGGCCAAGCAGGCCGTGGCCCTGCACCTGCTCCAGCAGCTGGAGTGGCTCACCCCCCTCACCATTGAAGAGCTCTCCCAGCAGTATCTGGTGCCCAGCGAGGGGGTGAGCCTCAAGGTGTGCGGCGAACTGCGCTTTGATGCCGCCAACCCCTAACGCCCCAACCGGCCCTAGCCGCCGAGGCGGGCCTGGCGGCGGCGATGGCGGAGGGAATCGGCCAGGGCCAGCACCAGGAACAGGATCCCAACCAGGCCGCTGAGCCATTCGGGCATCTCGACGTGCAGGGGCGTGAGCACCACCTTGACCAGCATCAGCAGGCCTAGGGCGCCGATGGCGTAATGGGCGCCGTGTTCGAGATAGATCAGTTCATCGAGGGCCCGCTCGCGCACCAGCATCAGGGTGATCGAGCGGATGAATAGGGCGCCCAGGCCCAGGCCCGTGAGAATCAGCGGCAACTCACTGGTGATCGCAAAGGCGCCCACGGTGCCATCGAGGCTGAAGGAGGCATCCAGCAACTCGAGGTAGATAAGGCTGGCAATGCCGCCACCGGCGGCGGCCCGGCCCACAGCCTCCTCCTCGCTGCCGAAGGCCTCGGCCAGGGAGGTGCAAACAATCTGCAGCACCAGGCCAATCACCCCGGCGATCAGCAGCTCGCCCCGGTTGGCCGGTGGGATCCAGATCTGCAACAGCAGCAGCACTACCAGGGCCAGGGCAACCTCCAATGATTCGATCCGGCCGGCGCGGCTGAGCCTCGACTCGATCGCCCGCATCCAATGGAGGCTTTTGGCTTCGTTGAAGAAATAGCGCAGGCACACCATCAACAGGAACATGCCGCCGAAGGCCAGGATGCGCGGCTCCGCCAGCTTGAGCAATTCGTGATAGTCGTCGGCATGGTTGAGGGCGGTATCGAAGGCCGTGGCCAGGCTGACGCCGCCGGCCAGGCTGACCAGCAGCAAGGGGCCGAGGAAGCGCACGCCGAAGACCGGGATCACCAGGCCCCAGGTGAGGAAAAACTTTTGCTGGCCAGGGGTCAGCCGATCGAGCACGCGGGCATTGACCACGGCGTTGTCAAAGGAGAGGCTGATCTCCAGGGCCAGCAACACGCTGGTAATCCAAACGGCCTGCCAGCCCCGCACGACGGCTACCACCGTGAGACCGATCAGGCAGAGACCGATCGGAAACTTGAGATAACGGAGGTATTGCCCCATACAGAACCACCAAAAAACCTAAAGTTCCACCCATCTTGCAGCGCTGATGGCCTGGGAGAAAGTCATCAACACCACGGGCCATTGCCGGGGGGGCAGGCGATGGCGTAAGTTCCTAAAGGCGCCGCGGGGTAGAGCAGTCTGGTAGCTCGTCGGGCTCATAACCCGAAGGTCAGGAGTTCAAATCTCCTCCCCGCCACCAACTTCCAAAGCCCCGGCCTTCGATGAAGTGCCGGGGCTTTTGTTTGGTATCCGGTTTGGTAACCCCTGGGGGACCCTGCTTAGGCAATCGGGCTGAAAGGGCCCCTGGGTTCGCTAGCTCCTCTCCTGGCCGTTGCCCTAGCCAGGCGCTAGGACCCCAGGCAAGCCCAGTCCCAGGCAGCCCAGGGCCGGGAATCCAAGCCAGCCCCTTCAGCCCAGCCCCACCTGCCATGTCTGCCAGCGCCACCGGTGCCAGTGCCAGCGATCCTGATGCTTGGGGATCGGTCAATCCTGGTTGGGACGCGATCGTGGTGGGATCGGGCGCCACCGGCGGGGTGGCGGCCCTGGCCCTAGCCCAGGCGGGCCTGCGGGTGCTGGTGCTAGAGGCGGGCCCGGAGCTCGCCGCCAGCCGTGCCTTTGGCAGCGAGCCGCTCAACAGCCTCAAGCGCCTAAGCCAGATGGCCAGGGGCCGCCAACGGCGCGCCATCCACCACCCGGGCTACTGGAAGGCCAACCCGGAGTTGTTTGTTGATGAGGTACGCAACCCCTACACGACCCCGCCCGGGCGCCCCTTCCTCTGGACCCGGGGCCGCCAGGTGGGCGGCAAGAGCCTCACCTGGGGCGGCATCACCCTGCGGCTCTCCGATTTCGAATTCCGGGCGGGCGAGCGCGACGGCCATGGCCCCAGCTGGCCGATCGGCCACGCCGACCTGGCCCCCTACTACGAGCGGCTGGAACGGCGTCTGGCGGTCCACGGCCAGGCCGATGGCCTGGCCCAGTTGCCCGATGGGATCTACCAACAGCCCCTGCCCTTCACCCCCGCCGAAGCCCACCTGCAGGCCTCTGTGCGCCGCGAACTCGACCTGCCCCTGATCCATTCGCGCGGCTTTGCCCTGCGGCGACCCAGCCCCGGCCCGGGCGCCGATCCCTGGCCCCGCTCCAGCTCCCAGGGGGGCTGCCTCAAGGAAGCCCTGGCCACGGGCCGGGTGAGCCTGCGCAGTGGCGCGGTGGTGAGCCATGTGGAGCTGGAGCCCCGCAGTGGCCGGGCCCGGGGTGTGGTGTTCATCGATGCCGAGACAGGCCTCAGCCAGCGGGCCAGCGCCGCCCTGGTGGTGCTTTGCGCCTCCACAATCGAAAGCCTGCGGATCCTGCTGCACTCGAGCTCCGAGCACCAGGAGCACGGCCTAGAGGACCCCTCCGGCCTGCTCGGCCACGGCCTAATGGACCACATCTCCACCAGCCGCTTTTTCGCCCTGCCGGATCAACCGGCCGCCGGGGCAACGGAACTGTCGGGGGCCGGAAGTGTGTTTATCCCCAACACGGTGAACCTGGGCGCCAGCCCCGACCAGGACTTCCTGCGGGGCTACGGCCTCTGGGGGGCGATCCAGCGCTTTGATCCGCCGGCGCCGTTGAAGCGCCGGCCCAGGGAGGCGGTGGGCTTCCTGATCGGCCATGGCGAAGTGCTCAGCCAGCACCACAACCAGGTGAGCCTCAACGTGGAGCAGCGTGATGCCTGGGGGCTGCCCGTGGCCCATATCGACTGCCAATGGGGCGAGAACGAAACCAAGATGGTGGCCCACATGCAGGCGCGCATGCAGGCGGCCGTGGCCTGCGCCGGCGGCCAGATCGCCCCCCTCGAAGACTTGTTTGTGTTTCCCCTGCTCGAACCTTTGGTGAAGGGCAGCCTGGCCCTGGCCCCCGGGGCGCCGCCGCCGGGCTATTACATCCACGAATTGGGCGGAGCTCCGATGGCGGATCGCGACAGCGCCGGGGTGCTCAACCGCTGGAACCAGCTCTGGCGCAGCCCCAACCTGCTGGTCACCGATGGGGCCTGCTGGCCCAGTTCCGGCTGGCAAAGCCCCACCCTCACCGAGATGGCGATCACCTGGCGCGCCTGCGAGCGGGCCGCTGAGCAACTGCGGCGCGGCGAGCTCTAAGGCCAGCGGGCCGCCTGTCTGGGAGCCGGCACCGACTTGGCTTCTGGTATCAAACCGAACAGTTGGGTCGAAAGCGGCAGGGGACACTTCAAGGGCGACCTCCAAACGGGTCGGGTAGGGAGAACCAAGGCGGGAGGTGAGACTCCCCCTTTTTTTTGGCCCTACGCAACTGTTTTGCTGCCAAGCCGGTGGGCTGACCCGCCGACCGGGGAGGAGCCGCCAGGGGTCCTAGGCCGCCTCGTCGCGAAACAGGCCATTGAGGTAGTGCTCGCTGACGCAGCCACCGGCCCAACCGTGCTGGAACAGGAACCCCGCCAGGGCGGAGGTGACCAGGCTGTATTGGTCCCAGTCGGGCCGGGCCTGGATAAAGGCCCGCATGCCATCGAACAGGGCCTCGGGGATTTCCGCCTCGAGGCTGATGTGCTGGGCCGGGCAGGCCGCCAAGGCCAGGGGATCGGCGGCTGGCAGCGAAGCGCTGTTGTCTTGGCGCAGGCCCGCTTGCTGGCTCGAGATGGGGGGGGGCTGGGCCTGGCCAAAGCAGCGGCTGAGATGGCGAATCGACTCCCGGGGGCCCAGGGCCCCAGCATCAGCCCGAGCGCCACTGCTTCCGCCCTCCGCGCCTGCTGCCAATGGTTCACTCCCGCAATGGCCTTAGCAAGCCACAGGCGCCAGGCCCCTGTCAAACGGCCCTGACCTAGCCGAAGCCATGGTGCTGCAGCCTGAGACCGGTTGCAGAGACAGGGTTGGACCGGGGGGCCCCAGCGGAGCGGGTCAGCCAAGCGGCCCAGGGGCAAGACTGTCAAGCTCCGATCAGACGACCCAACCCAATCCCCAAAGGCCCTGCCTGGGCGGGGGGTCTGGGGGGCAAAACTGTGGGAAAACCCCGTTAAACCTGGGGAAAAACCCCGGGTCCTGGGGAAATCCCCCGCTGATCAGCAGATCTAATCCCTGGGCCGGCCACTTTGTAGCAAGCGGTACTAAGGCACCGGACATGGCCCAAAAAATCAAGGGATTGGCCTGGAGCAGCCGCTAAGGGCCACTTTTGGGTCCCATGGGTCCCTGTGTGCAGCTGAAAACTGAGACGGCCTGGGACTGGCCTCAGCCTGGGACCAACCCATCGCCGTCCTGGGGGGCTGGCGGCTCCGCCGCTGCGCTGCCAGACCCGGCGGCGATCTGGTTGCGGAGGCGCTGGACCTGGTTGCTTGCGGTCAGGGTGCGGGGCCCGAGCGGGTGGTCCGCCTG